>NZ_JHXG01000007.1:0-308367 GCF_000621825.1 Xylanibacter brevis P6B11 | reverse complement strand
TGCGTCACTGTTGACCACGACACCCTGAACGATGGCTGCGTCACCCTGCGTTTCCGCGACACCATGGAGCAGGAGCGTGTGAAGATCAGCGACCTGGCTTCTATCATCGAGGACAAGGTTAGCATTGCAAGTCTGCTTAAGAAACTTCAATAAATGAAACTGAAATATTTTATCTTTGCCTGTCTCTCACTGCTGAGCTTTGCCTCATGCAGTGAGACCGATGGCGAGGTCGATGAATATGACAACTGGCAAGCGCGCAATGCTGTGTTCTTTGCCTCGTTGGAAGACTCGCTGACAGCTAAGCCCGGCGAGTGGAAGAAACTGAAAAGCTGGTCTCTGCGTGAAGACACGCTGACGGCTTCCACCGATTATATCTATGCGCACGTGATGCCTTCTGGCATGGAGAGTGGCGAGACCACCAGTCCGTTCTACACTGACTCAGTGCGTGTGATGTATCAGGGACGCCTCATTCCTTCAGCATCTTATAGCGAAGGCTACGTGTTCAACACGGGAACCGTCTATGGTAAGTTCACGCCTGTCACGGGTTCCACGACCAAGTTCCTCGTGTCGGGTCTCACCGATGGCTTTGCTACAGCGCTGCAGCACATGCATCGCGGCGACTATTGGCGCATCTATGTTCCTTATTCATTGGGCTATGGTGAATATGGCACCACGGGAATCCCCGGCTATAGCGTCTTGGTGTTCGACCTCATACTCATCGACTTCAGTCCTGCTGGTCAGGCAATGCCGGTCTGGAACTAAAAGATAAAAACAAAGATTCATCTTTACAGCATAACGCTCCGTCATTTGTTTGAGTGACGGGGCGTTTTCGTTATACCCCTTTACACCATATTAATATATAGAATAGGCCCTCAATACCTTTGCTTTTACCAAGCCATACTTACAGTATCATTCGGTGATAGTTGCGCTTTCGTGCTGTAATAGTTTAACTTTTGGTTTGCATCTAGCCCCTAGACGACTCAATTCTAGAGTCTAGAAATGGCTAATCTAGACTCTAGAATGATCCTTTCTAGACTCTAGAAATGGGTGTTCTAGACTTTAGAATCGACATAAAACTGCCACTATTGCATTCTAATAGTAGCTGTTTTGCATCTGAAAAGTGCCAATGTCGCGCTGTTATACTGGCTCTTTTAGATTGCATGATTTGTTTTTTTTGCTTCCTGAAAGCACTGTTTACCACTATTTTATATAAAATGATGATTGAGTTGGTCAATCATTATATCTGTTTCAATAAAATTGATTATCTTTGCGTGCAATTAATTAACATCACATCAATCTAAACTTTAAAAATTAAAATGAAAAGACTACCTCTTTTTGTATTGTTACTTGTTGTAGCAATTTCCACGAAAGCACAGTTCAGAATCTATGAGAATGGAAATATCTCCATCAATTCTGAGGAAACTCCATTATCCCCATTGTCCTTAAACTATGGTGGCAACCAAGACTATTTCATGGCATACCAGGGACAGAAGAAAGGATTGTATATCGAAGCCAGCAATGTCTCAAATGGTGCGAAAATCTATGTGAACTCTTCTACGGGAGCACAAACGTCAGGACTTGATGTTTCTGCTTATTCACAAAGTGGAGATGCGTTGATATATGGAATACATGGAAAAGGCTCAGGAGGTGCCAAACATGCCGGTGTTATAGGATCTGTTAGTGGTTCAGGCTCAGGAGCTGGAATATTTGGCTCTTGTATTTCACACATTGCATTACCTTCCAATTTAAATAAGCCTTACGCAGGAGTTTTTCGTGGTGATGTATATATATTAGGAAGTCTAAAGGTAACTGGCACTATTGACGGCGTTCTGTTGAGTTCCTCGGCATCAACTTCTACGATGAAAAGTAGTCTTATGTCTAATAGCCTCAAGGGGGCGACTGCAGACCTACTGACTTCTTTAGATGCTACGTCTTATACCTATCCGTCGTCCTCGTATAAATCAAGGCTGAAGGCGAATCAAAAGTGGAAAGATGACTTTAGTAATGATTCTTTAGAGGAAGAGCCTATCGATTATTTGGAGATACAGAAATTATCGAAGAAACATTATGCCCTCGATGCCGAACAACTAGAAAGTTTGTTCCCAGATCTTGTCTATGAACAAGAAGACGGAACAAAGGTTATCAACTATATGGAGCTGATTCCGTTGTTGGTACAAAGCATAGGCGAGCTGAATGAACGCATTAACAAGTTGAGCCAGCAGAAAGACTATGGTGTGCAGTTCGCCCGCAGTGCCTCGGACATAGACGAAGAAAAGACTGTGACCTCTGCTTCTTTACAGCAGAACACCCCCAATCCCTTCAGCTCGCAGACGAAGATTCGCTTCACCTTGCCAGATAACACAAGAAATGCCTATATCTACATCTTTGACATGAACGGCAAGATGCAGAAGCAGATAGCCATTGACTCCTCGATGGACTCCGTCACCATCAACGGCTACGAACTCGCGGCAGGCATCTACCTGTACTCCCTCGTCGTGAACGGACAGGAGATTGACACCAAACGAATGATTCTGTCGAAGTAAGGAGAAAGGGATAAAGTTATTATGAAGTTATTTGTTATTACCATGTTAATGGAACTATTCTGTTTCAAATCCGTGTATTCTAAACAGATAGTTCCAGACACAATAAGTACTCAACAGACTATAACGGTATATACCCGTCCCGTTCAAGGCATCGTTGTTTCAAGCACTGGCAGTCTCACCTTGAAACCATTGTCTAGAGTTACGATAAAAGGACCGTTTGAGGTGAAGATCGGAGGACGACTGGACATAAAAAGGCAGTCCAGGGTCTCTGTCATATATGTGTATGACCAATCAGGCAATAGAACAGCTAGGAGGACTGAAGATGAAGAGTAGTATGAAAATCATCGTTGCCGCAATTATGTCCTTTTGCGGTTATATATCCTCTATAGCATCGAATGATTCCACTTTGTTTCTGCCAGTTCAGGCCAGGAACTTGGCCCCTGTAATAGACAGAAGCCTGCCAGTGGGCACTATTGAGGGTGTTGCTGAAGTGTCTTTGAGCGGTGCAGCAACCTATCAGATACCCATTGCCATTCCCCAAGGTGAATACAGTTATGCGCCCAATCTGCAGATAGTATATAACAGCCAGGCAGGAGAAGGGCTACTTGGGCTAGGGTGGAATCTTGCGGGAACATCAGTGATAAGCAGATGTGGAAAATCTATTTACTATGATGACAAGGCGGAAGAAGTCCACATGCAGCAGGATGACAATATAATGCTGGACGGGAAACGGCTGATTCTCGTTTCCGGTGGAAATCTGTCCTCTGGTGCTGAGTACCAGTTGGAGGACGACCCTACTGCAAAGGTTGTATTTGGGATTAGGAATCTTCGCAAGGGCTTTATACTATACTTGAAAGATGGAAGTTCTAGGGAGTATGGCTATGCAGAGAATTCCAGTCTGGGTGACAGTGGCTCGGAGTGGCTATGGTTGCTTAATAAGGCAACAGATAGTAGAGGGCGCTCCATTACTTACAACTATTACATAGACAGGACAAATAACGAATACTGCCTTAAAGATATACAATATGATTTACAAAGATCCGTTCAATTTGTCTATCAGTCACGGCCTAACACGCAAACACTCTATTATGCCGGAAAGAGAATCCTTCTCACACGACAATTAAAAACCTTGTCGACTTACTATAACGGCAAAAGGATTAACGAATATAAGTTTGGCTATGCCAATGAAGATGACTTCTATTCGAGGTTGTCGGACATTACTTTTTATGGTACAGACGGTTCTCACTATAACTCCACCCACATAAACTATGGCTCATCCTCTTTAGAATCCGAGTTTGTGGCTCCTTTCAGTCAAAATAAAAATGGCCAACGAGTACATTATGGAGATTTTAATGGTGATGGAAAGACCGATTTTATATCTTTGGCTATAAAGAACACTCTTCACAATGAGTACCAGACGACAGATTATATATATGTATATTTAGCTAAAGGTAATGGAGAAAATGTACATTTTGAAAGAGCTGACAGCATACAACTAGGTCCGTATTTCCGGGATGTATGTTTGGTGGACATAAATGGAAACGGACTATGTAACATCATGGTTATGTTTGCCGGGGGTGACTATACGAATAATACCATTTATGAGATGGAGGCGGGGAAGTTGGTTTCCCCCGGATCGATTCAGATTGTCACAGGCAGAATCTTCTTTGGTGACTTCAATGGCGATGGACTAAAAGAGCTACTGAACGGATATAATAAGAAAATATACAATCAACTTGGCAATGTTATTGGAACTGCAGAGACAATCAATTGGAATGACTATTTCTCAAAAAAGAGTATTATTCCAAGCACCAAGTTGTTCTGCGATGTCAATGGTAACGGAAAGGAAGATGTAATCGTCATTGGCAAAGACATGCTTAGAGTCTATGAGTTGCAGGATATTGTGATTCAGGAAAGAACGTCTTTTCGGAACTCCGACATCAATAGTACACAGATTGTTGCATTGGGCGATTTTAATGGCGATGGCTATATGGACATCATTTCTCAGGTTAAGAGCGGCTCTGTGTATAATGCAACGTTGTATCATTCCACGGGGACCACATTTGTTCCTGTTTCTACGATGACTATTGATGCGCCTGTAAGGGTCGGTGATTTCAATAATGATGGTCGGTGTGACATCATGTACAAGCACCCTGTAGGTGGAAAAGAAAGATTCACAATAGGAATTAGCAAAGGAACTAGCTTTGTCTGGTCGGAACATGATTCAGAGAAAATTACTCCAGAGGATTTTGAGAACTACCAATATAATAATATAGAGGATCTGTATGATGTTTCCGATTTCGACGGCGATGGCTTAAGTGATTTCGGTTTTTTTCGCGGGGATTCGGCTGCGGTGATTCTCAAGTTCCCCAATAGCCAGCGGAATTTGGTTTCTGATATTACAGACGGTATAGGAAAGAAAACACTGTTTGAATATGCCCTTAGCACCGACTCTTCTGTCTGCACGAGTGAGGACTATCTGTATTACGCTCCAATAACAAGGCTGTCCAGACCTGTCAACTTAGTCTCCAGAATAACGCTTACAGATGACGATACTTCATATAGCACGTCTTACAAATATGACAGTCCTCTCGTCCATACAATAGGCAAAGGGTTCTTAGGATTCTTGGGACTTACTACAACTGACCAAGCCTCAGGAACTGTCATTTCCTCGCGTTTCTCCCTTTCAATGTATACGTTTCATCTTCACTTAGGTAGGAGGATTTGTGCAACGCTTGATGGCGAGACCATATCAGATGAGGGGACTAATCTAAGATGTGTGGAATATGATTTTAATCATCCTAGACTTTATGTTCCACTGATCCTGTCACAATGGTCAGTGGACAGTCTGACTGGTATATTCATCCGGAAGGAGTTTACTAGGGACAGCTATGGGAACCCCATAAGGACTAATACGTCTTATAATGGAAAGCTGTCTGAGACTGATGAGATTATCTATGAGAACAAGACTGCAGGCAGATGGTTGATTGGTCAACCGAGTTCTATTAAAAAGACCTTATACAATGAAGCTGGAAATGCGTGTTGGGTTTCAAAGGATTCCATCCAATACACATATGCCGGATTGCCGTCAAGGATATTAAAATATACAGGTGACGGAACCAAACAGTTACAAGAGGAGATATTCAAATATGACAACTATGGAAATATCAGTGAGTATAGACTAAAGCCATATACGTCTCCCACCCAATTGGTGACTAAGTATGAATATAAGGAGGACCATTCTGACGTAAAGACGAAGACCAATCCATTGTCTTTGTCCTCACTGTTCACCTATGACTCGTATGGACGTTTGAGAACCGCATACTTTCCAGGTGGAAACAATTACGTGTATTCATACGATTCAATGGGCAGAAGGAACAAGGAGCAAGGAAGTGACACTGTTTCCATAGTGACATCCTGGCAATGGGCAGATACTCCCTCAAATGCGAAATTTGTAGAAACTATTTCTGAAACAGGCAAGCCAACCCTGATGAAATGGTATGATGCATTTAATCGTGAGTTGCGGTTGTGTAGCGTCAGGTATGACGGAAGTGAGCAAAAAGTCGATAGCAGATATAATTCGAAAGGACAATTGTCTGAGAAATCCCTTCCATATACGGGACAATCTCCTGCGTATTGGGACGTTTATACCTATGACAAATTCGGGCGCATAGAGGAGGAAACATATGCCTCAGGAAAAAATGTTCGCTATGCCTATGATGGCAGAAACGTCACGACAACATCTGCAGGAAGGAGTGTTACAAAAACCGTCAATTTCAGGGGTGAGCTTACTAAAGTCAGCGATTCTACTGGCGACATAGAGTATTTCCTCCGTCCTGATGGACAGCCAGAAAGAATACTGGTACAGAATCAGGAAACCACTTTTGGCTATGACGACTATGGACGACAGACTTCCATAAACGATCCGAGCTCTGGCTTCCATTCGTATACATACAATGACTCAGGTCTGCTGGCATCCGAGATTGATGCAGACGGCAGGGTGGTCAATATCACATACGATGACTATGGACGGGTCAAGAGAAAAATAAGGCCCGAGATGACGACTACGTATGACTATGACGGCCTGAACCGCCTGTCGTCCGTACAGTCTGATAATGGAAGCGGCAAACAGTTTACTTACGATGTGCTTGGACGTATAAAGAGCATTAAGACGTTTCTTCCCGATGACAGATTCTTACAACAGAAGTTCACTTATTGCCAGGGAAATGTAGAATCAATAAAGTATTCCAATCAATCCTTGACTCTTGGCACGGAGAGATACACCTATACCAATGGACATTTGTATAAGGTAACCTTTGATGGTCACGTGGTATGGCAGTTTCAAGGTGAGAATACAATGGGCATGCTGTCCGAAGACAAAACTTTTGGGTTGACTCGTTCCTATACATACGATAGTCTTGGCAGGCTGGAAGGACTCAGAATGCAGTCCGGAAACAACGTGCTGATGGATAATGCCTATCATACGGACATTACTACTGGTAATCTGTCTTGGCGCAAGGACAACAAAAGAAACAAACTGGAATCCTTCGGCTATGATGACATAGACCGGTTGATTACCTATAATACAGACTCTGTCACCTACGACAACTATGGCAATATCATCCGTAAGAGTGATATCGGAGCTGATTTTATCTATGGCAATGCCGACAAGCCATTTGCTGTGACAGGCATCTCCGCTGGCTATAATCCGTCGTTGCTGAGCAGTGCAGAACAAAGAATATCCTACAATTCATTCGAGAATCCCGATACAATCTATGACAATGGCATACAGGCCTTCTTTACGTATGACTCTGACGGCAATCGTGTCGCCATGAAGTCAGGCAGTGCCGATATGCCGACTCGCTATTATGTGGGTAGCCTGTATGAGGAAGAGAATCTTGATGATACCACTCGCTATATTCTCTATCTTGGTGGTGATGCCTATTCCGCACCCGCTGTTTGCATCGTAAAAGGAAATGAAAAGGACGTTTTCTGTATCGGCCGCGACCACTTGGGGAGTATAACTCATATTGCAGATCAGAGCGGCAACCTGCTCTATGAATACAGCTATGACGTATGGGGACGCCTGCGAGACCCGTCAACAGGAGATGTCTATCCGATAGAACAAGAACCAAGGCTTTTTCTTGGAAGAGGCTATTGCGGACACGAACACCTGACGGAGTTCGGCATCATTAACATGAATGGCCGTCTTTACGACCCAGCCCTGGGTCGTTTCGTTAGTCCGGATAGTTATGTTCTGGATCCCTCAAACAGTCAGTGCTACAACAGGTACTCTTATTGTTTGAACAACCCATTGAGTTATACAGACCCCGATGGTGAGAATCCATTACTTGTGGCGGCTGTTGTTGCTGGCTTAGTAGGTGGAGGCGTAAATTTAGCTGCTAATTGGAATAATTGCGACGGTTTTCTGCAATGCCTTGCCGCTTTTAGCGTTGGAGCTGCTGCTGGAGCATCAGTGCTTTTTACTGGAGGCGGATCGTTGGGCTCAATAATAGCAACGTCTGCAGTCTGCGGAGCAGCAACGTCTGCAACAAACAGCATAATTGCACAGACCGGGGAGAATTTCTCAGGAATGGGCAGCGTGGACTGGGAACTTGTCGGTAAAGGGGCTCTTTCTGGAGGTGTTGCAGGTGCAGCAAGTGGTGCTACCGGATATTGGGCATCCAAATCTTCAATGGTAGTGAATGGCATCGAACTTCACAGCCCAGTTGTACGTTCTGCAGTAACATCTTCTCTCTCATCCGCAATGGGACATGTAGCGGGTGGAACAGCGTATGGAGTTTTAGGTGGAGACAACTTAATAACAGCTTTTGATAATTCCACGTACGGAATTTGGGAGAGTGTTGCCATAGGTAGTGTTATTGGAGTGACCTCAACAGTAACAACTTGCTACGCGTCGAAAATCAATCCATGGAATGGCGTTAGTAATTTAAGTCCGTACGAGAAAGGTTGTCAGGGCGTAGACAGAGCAATAGCAGAATTTAAAGCTCAAGGAGGGGAACGTATCCAAAGAGAGGTGACAATAGAAGTTGAAGGAGTTAGAACGCGTGTCGATTTTATGGGCTATGACAAGAATAAGGTTTTACAATTATTTGAGGTGAAAAATGGAAAATATGCGGGTCCTACACACAACCAACGAATTGTTATACCCAAATTGCTGCACGGTGCTTCGTTTACTCCCCATGGAGCGAATGCGGCAAGAATCGGATTATCAGTAAGGATACCCTATACAGGCAGTTATGTTTTCAATTATATACATTACAAATAATGGTATGATAATAGTTTTTGGATAAATAATTGTTCGTTTTAAGAAAAAAGTGTATCTTTGCTATTAAACAAAGACATTCAAGTATTCACTTAAATGTTTAATTATTAAAAACTATAAACAATGAACATCATGAGTTTGTTTAAACCAAAAGAAGAAAAGAAAAAGGAGAAGAAAAAGTACATATCATATAACCAGAGAATTATAGACCATCTGGCAACTCGTGGATTTAAACGAAAAAACATGAATTTTTTCGTTAGAAAGATCAATGAAGACATCACTCAGTCAATCATATTTGGTCATAGCACCCAAGGACGTGCCCACGCAAAATATTATGATGTCAGAGCATCCATTGAACTTCCGAAAGTGTTAGAGACTGCTAAAGAATTGGATGTACCAATATCCCTAACAGCACTTTTTAATAGTAACATTGGTGAATTGATGAACCCGAGTACTTATTTGGAATGGCTCGTTACTGAGGATTCAAGTGAGTCATATGATAATGGGGTCGTGGATTCCATATTAGAACATATAGATAGATATGCAATACCTTTGTTAGATAAGTTCTGCACGGTATCATCAATTGTAGGGGAAATCAAGAAGAGGGGACGCCTTTACCGGAGTAGTGATGACATGAACGCTTGTATCGCTTTACTTCTTTATGGAGAGAAGAAAGATTTTTTCTGGTTTGTGGAACAGAGAAGCTATGAGATGCAATTTTCAATATACGACCAAGAAGTACATTGGGATTATAGGAATCCAGGAGTACCTTTAAATAAAATATGCAAATCCTTCTTAGACATGGTCGATAAGTTAGAGCCTTTATGGAATACATAATCATCATGGAGCCTGATTTCGTATCGTTTGGCGGCGCTATTCACACCGAATAGTGCAGCTATTCTTTTGGTTTGGCGCTGCTATTGACTCGCAAGAGTCAGGATGTTCGGATGAATAAGTATAATAATAACTATTAATTTTTGCACGGAAAACAAAGAATTATTTGGTATTTTGTGCAAGATTTTGTAGATTTGTAGCAGACTTGAAGACCTTCTTCGATGGGTATTTGGAAAGTCGTTAAAGTCGAGGATAGATAATACGGTTTTTAAATAATATAATTGGAAATGAAGGGCGACATAGGCAATAAATGTGTCGGTTTCAATGAAAATGATTATCTTTGCAAGGACAATAAGAACTCATGGTCATCTAACAGCACAACGATATGATAAAAAACTGGATTGACTGGATGAAAGTTATTGGCATGTTCACCATTATTTGGGGACATTGCTTTCCTGTGCTTTTCTCTGATTTCCTATATGCTTTCAGTGTACCGCTATTTTTCTTTATCTCGGGCTATTTGTCAAGATATGAACCAGATAAAGGCGTATTCTGGATAAAGATATTTCAAAGATTGCTGGTGCCCTATCTGATATTGAGTGTACTGAAAGCCGCTCCCCATCTTTTCAGCGAGGATGCCCCTTGGTCGTTGCTCGCCATCATGACCGGATTCCATACGCTTCACGACGTGATGGGCTGCGGAAAACTATGGTTCGTTTATACGCTGATCATCATCAAGGTGATAACGCAATTTACGAGGTATTCGCGCAATTCGAGGTATGTGCTTTTTGTGGTATCCTTGGTGGTGGGTATGGTGTGCCAGAGCTATTACCCTGATGGTATGTCGTGGGCTGTTGCAAATACGTTCCTGTCGTTGCCGTGGTTCTTGCTTGGCTACGAATACAAGTGTTTGCAGTGGGACACGAAGCTGACAGACGCTCTTCAGAAAAAATCCGTCTGGCTCAAAGGTATGCTTACTCTCTTATTGATGATATCGCTCTATGGTGTCAGCCTTCTCAATGGCAGGGTACGCATGTACGAGGCAGGCTACGGCGAGAATATCTTCTTGTTTCTGTTGGGTGGCATCATTGGCATCCTGGCTATTCGCGTCATCTCCGATATGCTCAACAGCTACAGAGGCTCGGCCTTGGGGCTGTTGTCCATTGGCACGGTGGTCATCCTGGCCTATCATCAGGACATCAATCATCCCTTGCTGAAGCTGATTCGTCAGCAAGAGTGGTCTCCCTTGCTCGAGGATGCGGCAACGATGATGTGTAGCGTCGTCACATTATTGGCATTCATACCTATCAACTATGTGATATCCCGCTATCTTCCTTTTATTATCGGCAACAGAAAACAAGTAAAATAATTCATGAGGCATATGAAGACAAGATTCTTTTCTTTGTTCGCTGGACTGCTGCTGGCAGGACAGCCAGTGATGGCCCAGAACAAGACGTATAAGATGCACATTAAGTTGAACGACGGGTCAACTTATACGGTGAAAACAAAAGACGTCAAAGAGGTGCTATTTACTGCTTCGCAACCTTATGACCCGTCAGATCCTGTTAAGGCTGATGTGGATTCCATTCATGCGCCGAAAGAGGGTGGTACGTATCAAGTTCATATCACAAGTAGTGTTCCTCTGTCAACGGAGAGTGGAGGAGCCAGCAATATAGAGATTGATAATATCTATAATCGCTTCTTCAATCATTCATCTGTGAATCTGACGCGCACCTACGAAGAAGGCTTGCTGACCATCAAGGTAAACCCTGCCACAAGCAGGACGGTTGGTACCAGAAAGGTTTTTCTATATGACGACGAAGGTACGGAAGCTTTCTCCATACCCGTTTCTCAGGATGGTGACCCTACAGCTTCGTTACTCAGTGATGTTGGCAAGAACTACCTGTCGGCTATTAGTACATGCGTAGCGTCAAGTCATGCTTACTATAGGGCAGCCGACGTGAGCTATACGGGACTTTGGCATGCTGCCAATGTTGAGGCTCCCTTGTCTTCAAACAACTATGTTGTCAACGAACTGTGGAATGCCCAATGGCAGGTGATAGCTCGCAATAGTCCGCTGATTCAGAATAACGTAGTGCCGTTGTTTCCCATGTGTGTGGTGCTGAATGCTAAGACCTATTACAATTTAGTGACGCTGTTTGGGGCTGTGCCTTATTACACCGTGATTGACGCAGACAACTATGGCCGCATGACAAGAATGGCTCCATCAGAAATCTTTAGTAAACTTGAAGAGCAGTTAACTCAGGTGGTCAGCGATATGGACGAACGGGTGACGGGCTATGTGGACAGTGCCGACAAACTGGCATTCCCATCGAAGGATGTGGCTCGTGTCGTCCTAGCCGACATCTATATGTATCAGGGACGCTATGCGCAGGCAAAAGAGTTGCTGACTGCCATTGTGAATGGTGGACGCTATGCGCTAGTGGATAGAGTCAACAATTTGGAACCAGACTGCTCGGAAGCAATATGGAGTTTGCCTACGCCCGTGTCAACCAGAGCAAGGGCCTCTCAGGAGATAGGCGTCTCATACTATAATGATGATTTGTATATTCTGCAATCCTATAGCGATGTGCTCTTGTCGTTGGCTGAGTGTGAGACCAAACTGGGCAACGATCAGCAGGCTAAGACGTATGTGAGTCAGGTTGCCACAACGAAGAACATCGCATCCACATCGACGGAAACTATCGCGGCTATTGCCGAGATAAGAAGTAAAATCCAGACAGACTTTGCTGGCTACTTCGCGTTCTTGAAACGCACGGGATTGGCACAAACCATGCTGAACATCGAGGAATACCAATTGCTTTTCCCTATTCCTATCAGTGAATTACAAAGAAATCCACAAATGACGCAAAATCCTGGATATTAAGACTTTAGTAAATAAGTTGCAAATTTTTGCAAACAGCCAATAAAAATGCGAACTATTGCAAACTAAAATGTTTGGATAGTTCGCATTTTTCATGTACCTTTGCGACATGAATCAGATGTTGACCATACTTCCACAGCGCGAACTGTTCCTGGTAATAATAGGTGCAGTGACCTACGTAGCCCTGTTTGTGGTGACGTGGCAGAACAGCCGCCGCAAGGTGCTGATGCTGCAAGAGCGACTTGACAAGGTGCGCGCCATGCAGGAGGTGGCCGATGTGGAGGCCAACCGACAGAAGATAGAGGAGCTGGAAAAGCTGATATCGAAGTTGGGATCGGAGAACACCATGCTGCGCCTGGAGCTGGAAGAGAAGAAGGCCAAGCTCGACTACGTCAACACGATGGCACGCATCGAGAGCGAGAAGCGCGAGCATGCAGAAGGCGACATCTTTGGTTCGACCATCTATCTGAAGATACAGCGCCTGGTAGCCGAAGGTAAAACAATGGGCGAACAGGACTGGAGACAGTTGGCCATGCTGGTAGACGGTGTATATACGGGCTTCTCGGAAAAGCTGTACAGCCTCTACAAGATGTCATCATACGACTATCACGTGTGTCTGCTGGTGAAGGTACACATCCTGCCCAAAGACATCGCGCTGCTGACCTCGCATTCGAAAGAGAGCGTATCTACCAGTCGCAGCAGGATGTATCAGAAAGTGTTCGGCAAGAAAGGGTCGGCCAAAGACTGGGACGACTTCCTGCTGTCGCTATAATATATAAATAAGGTATAACCATCATTAAAAATTGAAAGCTATGATCGATTATCTCTTGGCCAATATGTGGCAATTATGGGCTGTACTAACAGTTGTAGGCCTGATACTGGAACTGACATCGGGCGACTTCTTCCTGATGTGTATCGCCATCGGTGCGGCGGGCGCTGCCATCGTGGCTCCGTTTGCAAATATCTATGTGCAGTTGGCCGTGTTTGGCCTAGTCACGCTGTTCAGTCTGTTTCAGGTGCGCCCCTTCGTGCTGCGCTATCTGCACAGACACGACAAGCATCGCGTGAGCAATGCTGATGCGTTGATGGGTCGTCAGGGTCGCGTCACCGAGACAATCCGTGGCAACGGCTTTGGCTATGTGGCCATCGATGGCGACCTGTGGAAAGCCGTGACGGCGGACGACGAGGAAATTCCCGTTGACACCCGCGTGAAGGTGGTGGGCCGCGAGAGCACGATTATCACCGTAGAGAGATTATAACTAAACACTATATTAATATCTAAAACTTAAATCATTATGGACATTACGCTTTATTTTTTCCTTGCGTTGGCCCTTGTTGCCATCCTGATTGTGAAGAAAGCATTGATCATTATTCCACAGTCAGAAACCAAAATCATTGAGCGACTGGGTCGTTACTACGACACACTGGGAGCTGGTGTAAACTTCATCATCCCCTTCATTGACAGTGCTAAGACCATCGTGGTGCTGAATCATGGACGCTATTCATACTCTTCGACCATCGATCTGCGTGAACAGGTGTATGACTTCCCCTCACAGAACGTGATTACGAAGGATAATATCCAGATGGAAATCAATGCGCTGCTGTATTTCCAAATCATGGATCCCTATAAGGCTGCCTACGAAATCAACAACCTGCCTAACGCTATCGAGAAGCTGACGCAGACCACACTGCGTAACATCATCGGTGAGATGGAACTGGACGAGACACTGACTTCGCGTGACACTATCAACACCAAGTTACGTCTGGTGCTGGACGATGCCACCGATAAGTGGGGCGTCAAGGTGAACCGCGTAGAGCTGCAGGACATCACGCCTCCATCATCTGTGCTGACTGCCATGGAGAAGCAGATGCAGGCCGAGCGTAACAAGCGTGCACAGATTCTGACTTCTGAAGGTGAGAAGGCTGCCGAGATCCTGGCATCAGAGGGTGAGAAAACAGCTATGATCAACCGCGCTGAGGCTGCCAAGCAGCAGGCCATCCTGACTGCCGAGGGTGAGGCACAGGCTCGCATCCGCAAGGCTGAGGCCGAGGCTCAAGCCATCGAACTGATCACGCAGGCCGTGGGCAAGAGCAGCAATCCAGCCAACTACCTGTTGGCTCAGAAGTATATCCAGATGCTGCAGGAACTGGCCACTGGCGACAAGACCAAGACGGTTTATCTGCCTTACGAGGCTACCAATCTGATGGGCTCTATCGGTGGTATCAAAGACCTGTTCAAGAGCGAATAAACATCGTGCATCTATCAGCTAAAGGCATCGCCGCAAGGTGGTGCCTTTTCTTGTTTTTTTAGCGCCTGTGCGGCATCTTTTTGATGGTTTTCTTTTGCACAATAGAAAAAAGTTGTATATTTGCGTCATAAATAGAAATCTGAAACTTATGCCTAAATTTGCAGATTATATCCGACGTATCGAGATTGACGCTCTGTGGAGCGGCAAGAAGCACATCGTGTGGGAACTGGATCCGCACGTCAACGTGCTGAGTGGTATTAATGGTGTGGGAAAGAGCACCATCCTGAACAAGGTGTTTCGCAGCGTGAATACGAATGGCGACGTGGTGAACAACCTGTTGAAGGGGGTGCATATCGACGTGGAACCCAGCGATGCCACGCATGTGCGGTTCGATATCATCAAGTCGCTGGACAGTCCGGTGCTGGACATGGAGACTATGAACCTGGTGGACGCACGTATCACGTCGGCACTCGATTTCCAACTGTATCATCTGCAGCGTAAGTTCCTGGATTACCAAGTGAACATCGGCAATCGTATTATCGCCGAACTGCAGCAAGGCAATGCCGATGCCGCACAACAACTGTCGCAGGCCAAGAAGCGCTTTCAGGATATCGTTGACGACCTGTTTGCCGAGACGGGCAAGAAGATCATCCGTACGGAAAACGAGATCAGGTTCTCGCAGATCGGCGAGACACTGGTGCCCTATCAGTTGAGTAGCGGCGAGAAACAGATGCTGGCCATCCTGCTGACAGTGCTGGTGGAAGACCAGAAACCCTACGTGCTGTTTATGGACGAGCCCGAGGTGAGCCTGCACATGGAATGGCAGAAACGACTGATAGACCTGATCGTGGAACTGAATCCCAACGTGCAGATACTGCTGACGACCCATAGTCCGGCAGTGGTGATGAACGGCTGGATGGACAAGGTGACCGAGGTGAGCGATATTACGGTTGGAAGTGAACGTTGATAGCTATGGCTTATCGTCTGAAAGATAATCTCAGCAGTCAGTACTTCGAGGCGGCCAATGCGCTGACGTCGAAGCACGCTCGACGTAGGATTGTGGCCTACGTGGAGAGCTATGATGATATCTATTTCTGGCGAACGGTGCTGTCGAAGTTTGAAAACGAGAAGCGCTACTTCGAGGTGATGCTGCCGTCGAAGGTCAACCTGACACGTGGCAAGAAGTCGGTGCTGATGAATTTTGTGGGCGAACATGTGGGGCCCGACATGATTGCCTGTGTGGATGCCGACTACGACTATCTGTTGCAAGGCATCACGGAGCAGTCGCGCAGGGTGCTGAACAGTCCCTACGTCTTTCATACCTACGTCTATGCCATCGAGAACTTCCAGTGCTATGCCCCCTCGCTGCACGATGTGTGTGTGGCGGTGACGCTGAACGATCATCGCATCTTTGACTTCAACGACTATTTCCGTCAGTATAGCGAAGCTTGTTTCCCCTTGTTCGTGTGGTCGGTGTGGGCCTACAGGTCTGGACATTATCCCAGGTTCTCGCTCACGGAGTTCAACCGCGTGGTGGATCCCGGTGGCTTTGCCGTCAGTTATCCTGAAAAGTCTATCGGCAATGTGCAGCGCAAGGTGCGCCAGAAAGTGCGTGAACTGCAGCGACAGTTTCCAAACAACAAGGAGGCCTATCTGAAGGTGAAGAACGATCTGTTGCAACTAGGCGTGACGCCGCAGACCACCTATCTCTATATGCAGGGGCATCATCTGTTTGACAACGTGGTGGCTCCCATCATCAGTAAGGTGTGCAACCTGCTCCGCCAGGAACGTCAGAACGAGATTTACCATGCACAGGCTCACAGGACACAGAAGAGAAACGAAATGTCCTGCTACGAAAACTCGTTGCAGGACATTAAGGTGATGCTCAAGAAAAATACCGCTTATCAGCAGTGCGAGCGTTTTCTGCAATTGCAGGAAAACGTGGATCGCTTTCTCAATCAGACGTAGGTCTCCAGGAACTTGACGGTTCCCTCTACCTTTATTTCTTTTGCAGTGGCAGGAATCAGCACGGTTTCGCCAGCATTCAGACTGTAGCTCTTACCATCGGCAGTCAGTGTGCCTTCGCCCTTCAGGCCGATGAGGATGACAAACGAGTCGAGCTCGCTATAGTCGAGCATCATGGGTTCTGTGAGGTCGTAGATAGCTGTGGTGAAGTAGGGACACTGTGCCACCTGCTGGGGCACGTTCTTCTCCAGCTGATACTCGGTGCGGTAGTTGGGCAACACGGTGTAGTCGATGCTCTCTGCAGCCTCTTTGGTGTGCAGCTCGCGGTAGTTGCCGTTCTTGTCCTTGCGCTTGAAGTCGTAGATGCGGTAGGTGACATCGCTGGTTTGCTGAATCTCGGCAACAAAACAGCCGGCACCAATAGCATGGATGCGACCTGCAGGGATGAAGAACACATCGCCTTCGTTCACCTCGTAACGGGCCAAGGCGTCGGTGATGGTGTCGTTCTCTACCATCTCTTTATACTGCTCGGGGGTGATCTGCTGCTTCAGTCCGTTGTAGAGCTGTGCACCCTTATCTGACTCGAGGGCTACCCACATCTCTGTTTTACCACGAGACTTGCCCTGACGATGTGCAATCTCGTCGGTGGGATGCACCTGGATAGAGAGGTCTTGACGGGCATCGATGAACTTGATGAGCAATGGGAATTCGTCGCCAAAGCGCTCGTAGTTCTCCTGTCCCACCAGTGCACCTTTCTGCTCGCGCACCAGCTGGTTCAGGCTCTTGCCTTTCTCGGTGCCATTGGCTACGATGGTCTCGTTGTCTTTTACTCCTGAAATCTCCCAGCTTTCACCAACGTTCTCAAGGTCGGAATCAAGATGTTTGAAAGCTGTAATCTTTTCACCTCCCCAAAGTGTTTGCTTCAAGAGGGGCTCAAATTTTAATAAATCCATTGTTACTTTACTATTGAGTTTTGTTAATGATTAATTCTCTTTCCAAAAGCTTCTGGTGAAGAGCAGCAGCACGGTCATAATCTCTAGTCGGCCCATCAGCATCAGCGGACAGAGTATCCATTTGATGTAGTCTGGAAGGATAGACCATGACATTACCGGACCTATCTGCGTGCCCAGCGTAGGGCCGACATTGCTGACACAACTCAGCGCTATGGTGATAGCGTTGGTATTGTCGATGCCAGCCACAATCATGATGGTGGCGGTGACCAGCGTCATGAGTATGGTGAGCGTGAAGAACGCAAACAGTGCCACCAGCTTAGACGGGGGAATGCTGGTGCCGTTGACCTTAACGGGAAGAACGGCGTTGGGGTGCAGACTCTGACGGAAGTTGTTGCGTATCACCTTCAGCAGCATCACACCTCGGATGCACTTAAAGCCTCCGCTAGTGCTGCCGGCACAGGCGCCCAGATACATGACGACGCCTAGAATTACCCACGTGATGTGGGGCCATGCGCCTGCATCGTCGTTGAACATACCCGTGGTCGTGATGAACGAAACCACCTGGAACAAGGCACTGCGGAAAGCATGTTCAAGGTCATAGCCCATGCGTGTCAGAAGCAGATACATGATCCATAGCGTGGCACCAACCACGACACTGATATATAGCTTGAACTCGGAATTCGTAAATAGGGCCTTCACTTTCATCTTGATAAGGCTGATGTACAGCAGGGTGAAGTTGATACCCGACAGGAATTGGAACGCGATGGAGATATAGTCGATGGTGGGTGAGTGGAAATACTCCGTACTATCGTTGTGGATGGCAAATCCACCCGTAGCGGTTGTCGTCATGGAGTAGTTCAGCGCCTCAAACCAGTTCATGCCGGCTGCCCAGTAAGACAGGCCGCAACCGAAAGTGAGAATGAGATAGATGCTCCAGATCCATTTGGCTGACGTGGTCAGTCGGGGGTGCATCTTGGCCTTGATAGGTCCAGTAGCCTCGGCGGCAAACACCTTGACGCTACCGCCAACCAGCGACGGCAGAATGGCTATGGTGAAGAAGACGATTCCCAATCCGCCAATCCATTGCGTCAGGGAGCGCCAGAATAAGATGGCATGTGGCAGCACTTCCACATCATCTAAGATGGAAGCGCCAGTAGTGGTGAAACCCGATGTGGACTCGAAAAACGCATCGGTTACACTGGGAATGCACCCATGTATGAGGAAAGGAAAAATGCCAAAGATGGAGAACACAACCCATGCAGCGGTGACAACGAGATAGGCATCTCGTCGGCTCAAGCTGTTGTCGGCATTGCTGCCAAAATAAAGAAAGATGAATCCGCTGGCAAAGGTGAGCAGCATTGAGAGCAGAAATGCCATCAGGTCGTCCTCGTGATAATAGAACGAGATGAGTGCACAGAGCGACATGAACAGCGACTCTATGAACAGCAGTGAGCCTATAATCTTGCTGATGATACGGAAGTTTACCATATCGAGTTGTTCTTGAAGTACTTTTCTATTTTGTTCAGTTTCTGTTCGTGGCAGAACACCATGACGGTGTCGCCAGCCATGATCTGCGTGTTACCATTCACCAACATGCCTTTGCCCTCACGGACGAGTCCACCGATGGTGACACCGAAGGGCAGACCGAGATCTTTCACCACGTGGCGGGTCACCTTAGAACCCTCAGACGCAATGAACTCGGCAACATCGGCTTCGACCATCATCAGTGAACGCATGTTTCTGACATCTGCTTTCAGCATCATCTGGAAGATATGGCTGGCTGCTACGGTCTTCTTGTTGATGATGGTACCGATGTCCAGGCTCTCGGCCATGGAGACGTAATCCAGGTTCTCAACCATCGCCACGGTCTTGCGAACGCCTAACTTCTTAGCTGCCAGACAGGCCAGAATGTTGGTCTCGGCATTGCCCGTCAGCGCTACAAAAGCCTGCGTGTGCTTGATGCCTTCTTCGTTGAGAAGGCCAAGGTCGCGACCATCACCGTGGATGACCATCGCGTCTGACTCGCTCAGCAGCGTGTTCAGTCGCTCGCAACGTTCGGCAGAATTCTCGATAATCTTGACGTTCATATTGTCGGGCATGGCCAAAGCGGCTCTGACGGCAGTCTTTCCGCCGCCCATGATGATGACATTATGAACATCTTCATAGTGCTCTTTGCCTACAATCTTTCGGATATAAGGGATA
The DNA here is from genome assembly GCF_000621825.1 of Xylanibacter brevis P6B11. Taxonomy (NCBI): domain Bacteria; kingdom Pseudomonadati; phylum Bacteroidota; class Bacteroidia; order Bacteroidales; family Prevotellaceae; genus Xylanibacter; species Xylanibacter brevis. The sequence continues at coordinate 288,451 of NZ_JHXG01000007.1, read as the reverse complement.
TAATCCTGTGTGGTCATGAAGTAGGCCAGGTCATAAAGCTGCAGCTCATCGAAACCACCAGGGATGATGGTCTCGTCGCCGCGCTTGATGGCAACGATATGATAGGGGTCGTCAGGACCGCAGAGGTCCTTTAATGGCTGGTTCAAGATCTCGCAACCTTCGCGCAACTTGATGCCAAGCATCACCAAGGCACCATCGTGAACATCCCATCGCTGACGCACCCACGACATCTTCAAACCTGTAATGATGTCGCGTGCAGCCAGCACCTCGGGATAGACCAGCGAGTCAATACCATGGTCGCGGAAGAATGGTTGGTTTTGTGGAAGCAGGTATTCATAGTTGTCGATTCGTGCCACCGTCTTCTTGGCACCCAAGGCATGAGCCAGCATACAAGCATTGATGTTGCGACTCTCGTAGCGGGTGACGCCCACAAAGAGGTCGGCACTGCCTGTGCCAGCATCTTTCAGTGTCTGAATACTGGTTGGTGAGGCACAAATAGCCATGATGTCATAGGTGGAATCAATACCTCCCAGGCGTTCCTCATCATCGTCAATGAGTACGCAGTCGTGATTCTCCGTAGAGAGTAATCTTGAAAGGTGCTTGCCAACAGCACCTGCTCCAGCAATGACTACTTTCATTTTAATATCTCTTTCTTAATACTTTCGTTGTCGATGCCCACAATCTCTCGCAACTGCTGGATGGTGCCGTGCTCTACGAAAGCATCGGGAAGACCCATGCGGGTGATCTGTGGTGCATAACCGTGATCGCTCATCCATTCCAACACGGCACTGCCAAGTCCACCGTTGCGCACACCGTCCTCGATGGTGATGATGCGCTTGAACTTCTTTCCCACTTCGTGAAGCAGGTTCTCGTCGAGTGGCTTCAGGAAACGCATGTCGTAGTGGGCCACAGACTTAGTGCTGATAGTGTCGATGACCTGTGCTACATCATTACCAATAGGACCAATGGTGAGCACAGCCACATCGCTACCATCGCGCAGCTTGCGACCTGTGCCAACGGGAATCTCTTCCAATGGGCAACGCCAATCAACGATGACACCGCGACCGCGTGGATAGCGGATGACAAAGGGGCCTTTGTCAGGCAACTGTGCCGTGTACATCATCTTGCGCAACTCGTGCTCGTTCATGGGCGAACAGATGGTGAGGTTGGGGATGGGACGAAGGAAGGCCAGATCGAAGGCACCATGGTGCGTAGGACCGTCTTCTCCCACCAGACCGGCACGGTCAAGACAGAGCACGACGGGCAACTTCAGGATGGCTACGTCGTGAATGACGTTGTCGTAGGCTCGCTGTGCAAACGCACTATAGATGTTGCAGAAGGGTACCTTGCCCTCTTTGGCCATACCGGCAGAGAACGTGACGGCGTGGCCTTCGGCAATGCCTACGTCGAACATGCGTTCGGGCAGTTCCTTCATGGCGATGTTCATCGAACAACCTGTGGGCATGGCTGGCGTGACACCGATAATCTTATCGTTCTGCTTTGCCAGCTCCAGCAGTGTATGTCCAAAGACATCCTGGAACTTAGGCGGCATGTTCTCGGTGTCGCCACAGATCAGTTCGCCAGTTTCCGGATCGAACTTGCCGGGCGCGTGCCACACGGGCTTATAGTTTTCGGCAGGTGCATAGCCGTGACCTTTCTTGGTGTGAAGATGGAGCAGCTTTGGACCCTTCATGTCTTTCAGCTGGCGCAAGATGCGAACCAGCTCTTTCACGTTATGACCATCGAAAGGACCAAAGTAGCGGATGTTCATGCCTTCGAAGATGTTCTGCTGCTCAGAGATGACGCTCTTCACAGCATTCGAAAGGCGGATAAGTCCTTGCTTGCGGGCTTCGCTAAGCAGTCCGTTGCTGGCCAGCCAACGGGCTGCCCGGAAACGTAGTGCATTATAAGTCTCGTTGGTGCTGAGGCTCAACAGGTACTCCTTCATGCCACCCACCGAACGGTCGATAGACATGTCGTTGTCATTGAGGATAATCAACAGGTCGTTGGGAATCGAAGACACATTGTTCAGTCCTTCGAAAGCCAGACCGCCACTCATGGCACCATCGCCAATCACCGCCACAACGTGACGACTGTTTTGCGAAGCCACAGCCATGCCAAGGGCTGCAGAGATAGAATTTGAAGCGTGACCACAGATAAACGAGTCGTATTCACTCTCCTCGGGCGAGGGGAATGGCTTGATACCACCCAGTTTGCGGTTGGTAGAGAACTGATCGCGACGACCTGTCAGGATTTTGTGTCCGTATGCCTGATGGCCCACGTCCCAGACAATACGATCCTCGGGCGTGTTGAACACATAATGGAGTGCTACAGTCAACTCAACAACACCCAAACTGGAAGCCAAATGTCCTGGGTTCACCGATAGCTCGTTGACAATATCTTGTCTTAGCTCTGAACAGAGTTGTTGCAATTTGTCAGTGCCGAGCGAACGCAGTTGACTTGGATTGTCTATTGTGCTAAGTATTTCAAGTTTATTTTGTTCCACGATTTAAGTGTAATCCTTTTATGCTGCAAAGTTACAAACATTCAGGCATATATCAAAACGAAAGGTACTTTTTTTTCTCTCTGTGACAATAAAAGTAAGGGATATTCTTGGCGGGTTCGTTTAATTTTTCTATATTTGCAGGCAGTTAAAGCTAACCTGAAACTGAAGTATGAAGTACATTTCACTGTCAACCAATGAAGAAAGACGATTGTCGTTCTACCTGGCCATGGAAGAGTATGTGGCTCGCCACTTCCAGGACGATGATATGTTCTTCATGTGGCGTGTGGCGCCAAGTGTGATTTTCGGTCGTAATCAGGTGATGCAAAACGAGGTGAATATGGACTACTGTCGGAAACACCATATTCATATATACAGACGCAAGAGTGGGGGCGGCTGCGTGTATGCCGACCGCGATAATCTGATGCTGTCGTTCGTTACTTCGGGCGACAACGTGCCTTTCAACTACCATCGTTTTATGGAGATGATCTTGCTGGTGCTCAGAAAACTGGGCGTCCAGGCCACCAGTACGCAGCACAACGACGTGATGATTGGCGACAGGAAGGTGAGCGGTACCGCTTTCTATCAGTTGCCCGGACGTTGTATCGCTCATGCCACTTTGCTCTACGACACTAACATGGACCATATGCTCAACGCCATTACCCCCAGTGCAGATAAGTTGCAAAAGAAAGGCATCGCGAGCGTGCGGCAACGCATCACGCTACTGAAGGATTATACGTCGCTGACGGCAAATGAGCTGTTTGACTTCATCAAAGCTACGCTCTGCTCAGAGGAAAGTTGCCTTTCGCTCGAAGATATCAGCAGAATAGAACAAATAGAAGAGGGGTACCTGCGGGATGAGTTTATCAACCGAATACTTTAATGATAACAATTAACTATAAAACTTAAAACAATGGCTATTAGACAAGAAACAGAAGAACAGGAGAAAAAGACGTGCCTCTACAAACGTCATGTGGCAGAGGGCGCCTATATGACTCCGTTTGCAGGCTTTATCATGCCTATTCACTACAAAGATATACAACTGGAACACAAGGCCGTGCGGAATCAGTGCGGACTCTTCGACGTCAGCCATATGGGCGAGGTCACGGTGAAGGGTCGCCAGGCAGAGGCTTTCGTGCAGCATATTTTTACGAATGATATTGCAGGAGCACCCATAGGAAAGATCTTCTATGGCATGATGTGCTACGAGAATGGCGGTACGGTGGATGACCTGCTGGTGTATAAGATGGGCGAGAACGATTTCTTCCTGGTCATCAACGCTGCCAATATTGATAAAGACTGGGCGTGGATTCAGCAACAGGCAGACGGCTTCGATGTGGAGCTGGCCAACAAGTCTGACTATTACGGCCAAATTGCCCTGCAGGGCCCCGAGTCTGAGCACGTGATGGAGACGGTGCTGAACATTCCTTGTCGCGAACTGAGTTTCTATACGGCAAAGACGATGGGCGATGTTATCGTTTCGCGCACCGGTTATACTGGCGAGGATGGCTTCGAGGTCTATGCGTCGCATGCTTATATTCAAGAGTGTTGGGATAAGCTGATAGCAGCAGGGGTTCAGGCTTGCGGATTGGGCTGTCGAGACACATTGCGCTTTGAAGTGGGACTTCCGCTTTATGGCGATGAACTATCGGAAGATATCTCGCCTGTGATGGCAGGACTAACGATGTTTGTGAAGTTTGATAAGCCTGAGTTTATCGGACGTAGTGCGTTGCTGAAACAGAAAACGGACGGTGTGGCACGCAAACTGGTGGGCATCGAACTGAAAGATAAAGCCATTCCTCGTCACGGCTATCTGGTGCTGAAGGATGGTGAGACGATAGGCGAAGTGACGACGGGTTATCATGGCATTTCTGTTGATAAGAGCATCTGTATGGCCCTTATCGACAGTCGATATGCAGCGCTGGGAACAGAGGTCGAGATTCAGATTCGTAAAAAGACCTTCCCCGGTGTAGTCGTGAAGAAACGTTTCTATGAGAAGCATTATAAAAAGTAAAAAACCTTAAAACTAAAAACGATTATGGCAAAAGTGATTGAAGGACTCTACTATAGCGAGTCTCACGAGTATGTAAAGATTGAAGGCGAGTTTGGCTATGTTGGTATCAGCGACTATGCTCAGCATGCGCTTGGCAACGTGGTGTATGTAGATATGCCCGATGTTGATGATGAAGTGGAAGCAGGTTCTGAGTTTGGCGCTGTGGAAAGTGTTAAGGCTGCCAGCGATTTGATCGCTCCGGTGACTGGCGTTGTCGTAGAGAAGAACGAGGCACTCGATGATCAGCCAGAACTGCTCAACCAGGATCCTTATCAGAACTGGATTATCAAGGTGGAACTGTCGGATAAGACCGAGCTCGACAATCTGATGGATGCAAAGGCTTATGCTGCATTCTGTGATAAATAATACATATCATAAGAGACTATGCATAAGTATTTTCCCCATACGGAAAACGACCTGAAAGACATGCTCGCCAAGGTGGGCGTGTCTTCTCTTGAGGATCTCTATGCGGAGGTGCCTCAAGAGATTCGTTTTCAGGGCGACTACCAGTTGCCTTCAGAGATGAGTGAGCTGGAGGTCAGACAGTTGTTTGAACGACTGGGGTCGCAAAACAAGCAGTTGGTGTGTTTTGCGGGTGCTGGTGTCTATGACCACTACATGCCGTCGGTGATCCCCAACCTGTTGCAGCGCTCTGAGTTCCTGACCAGTTACACGCCTTATCAGGCAGAGATATCGCAAGGCACGCTGCACTACATCTTTGAATATCAGTCTATGATGGCCGAACTGACCGGCATGGACATCTCGAATGCCTCGATGTATGACGGAACCACGGCTACGGCAGAGGCGGTGATGATGGCGGTGGCTGCTGGCAAGAAGCAGCGTAAGGTGCTTGTCAGCGAGACCGTTGATCCAAAGACCGTTGACGTCGTAAAGACGTATGCTCACTTTCATGGCATTGACATTGAGATGATTGCTGCCAAGGAGGGTGTCACTGACCTTGCTGCCATGCGCTCTCAGTTGTCTGCAGGTGATGTGGCTGGTGTGGTGGTTCAGCAACCTAACTATTATGGTATCATCGAAGACTATACCGGTGTTGCCGATGCTGTTCACGAGCAGAAGGCTCTCTTTATCATGAATAGCGTCATTGCCGACCTGGCTCTGCTGAAAACACCGGGCGAGTGGGGTGCCGATATTGCTGTAGGCGACGGACAGTCGCTGGGCATTCCCATGCAGTGGGGCGGGCCGTATGTAGGCTATATGTGTTGCACCGAGAAACTGATTCGTAAGATGCCTGGACGTATTGTCGGCAAGACACTCGACAATCGCGGACAACGTGCCTTTGTATTGACGCTGCAGGCTCGCGAACAGCACATCCGTCGTCAGAAAGCAACGTCGAACATCTGCTCTAACCAGTCGTTGATGGCGCTTTTCGTCACCATCTATTGTTCGCTGATGGGCAAACAGGGATTGAAAGAGGCGGCAGAGCTGAGCTATGCCGGTGCTCACTACCTGTGTGATGAATTGTTGAAGACGGGCCGCTTCTCGCTGGCCTACCAACAGCCATTCTTCAATGAGTTTGTGGTGCGCTACGATGGTGATGTGGACGCCTTGCAACATCGACTGCGGGAACATGGCATCTTCGGTGGTGTTAAGGTGGACGACCATCAATTGATGTTTGCCGTTACTGAGAAAAGAACAAAGGAAGAGATTGATAAACTGATAGAACTGCTATGAATAATCGATTATACGGAAACTTGATTTTCGAACTTTCACAAGAGGGGCGTCGTGGCTATTCTCTTCCTAAGAATCGTTTTGGCAATTATGAACTGCCTGCTTCTATGAGGCGCGCTGAGGATGCTCTGTTGCCAGAATGCGACGAGATGACGGTGGTGCGCCACTATACCAATCTGTCGGCAAACAACTTTGGCGTGGACAATGGCTTCTATCCGCTAGGTTCTTGTACGATGAAGTACAATCCCAAGATCAACGAGGAGATGGCTGCTCTGCCACAGTTCTCGGGCTTGCATCCCTTGCAGCCTGCAGAGACCACACGTGGCGCTGAGGCTATTTGTACCTTGCTATGTAAGTCGCTTTGTGAGCTCACTGGTTTGCATGCCTTCACGTTGAAACCCTTTGCAGGCGCCCATGGCGAACTGACGGGACTGATGGTGATTAAGAAATATCATGAGAGCCGTGGAGACGAGAGTCGCCGATTGGTCATCGTGCCCGACTCGGCTCATGGCACCAATCCTGCCAGTGCCGCTGTTTGCGGTTTGGAGATTATCGAGGTGAAGTCTCTTTCTGATGGAACCGTCGATGTGGAAGCCTTGAAGGCATTATTGGCGGAACACGGACCAGAGGTGGCTGCTATGATGATGACCAATCCCAACACGTTGGGACTTTTTGAACGTCAGATTCCTGTCATCCAAAAGATGGTTCATGATGTGGGCGCACTGATGTACTATGATGGGGCCAACCTTAATCCTATGTTGGGCGCAGCCCGTCCGGGTGATATGGGCTTCGACGTGATGCACATCAATCTGCACAAGACGTTCTCTACACCTCATGGCGGTGGCGGACCAGGTGCAGGACCTGTAGGCGTGCGCCAAGGTCTGGAATCGTTCTTCCCCAACGTGTCGCCCTATCACGGAAACTTTGCTGTGGCCATGCGTGCCTATGCCTATATCCTTTCGTTGGGTCGCGAGAATGTAAAACTTGTGGGTCCTTTAGCGACGCTCAATGCCAACTATATCAAGGAATGCTTGAAGGATGTCTATGAACTGCCAATCGAAGGCCTGTGCAAACACGAGTTTGTGTTCGATGGATTGAAGGATAAATCAACAGGTGTCACCACCATGGATGTGGCCAAGCGACTGTTGGATTATGGCTATCATGCGCCAACCATCTATTTCCCGTTGCTCTTCCACGAGAGTCTGATGATAGAACCTACCGAGAACGAGTCGAAGGAAACGATTGATGGCTTTATCCGTGTGATGCGCCAAATCGCCGAGGAAGCCAAGACCGATCCGGAACTTGTGAAGTCGGCACCTCATAACACACCGATCGGACGAGTAGATGATGTGTTGGCAGCCAAGCATCCCATCACAACTTATCGTCAACTCAAGGCAGATCTTTCATAACCATCTCATTTTGCAATTCCCATGAACGAATCAGATCTTATCATCATCGGTGCAGGTCCGGGTGGCTACCGTGCCGCAGAATATGCTGCCAAGCAAGGACTGAAGGTCGTAATCTTTGAAGATGCAGAGGTTGGAGGCACCTGTCTTAATGTGGGCTGTATCCCCACGAAGGTTTACGTGCATAGCACAACCTTTGACGAGGCTCGCGAGCGCATGCCACAGGTGGTGTCGCAGTTGCAGAGTGGGGTAGAAGCCATCCTCTCGCATCCCAATATCACCCTGGTACGTGAGAGAGGTACCTTCGTAGATGATCATACCGTCAACGACTATACGGCTAAGAATATCATTATCGCCACCGGATCAGAAACGAAGTGGCTTTCTCTTAATGGTCTTGACGATCCGCGCGTGGTTGATTCTACGGGTCTTCTCTGTCTTGATCAATGTCCCAAACGTCTTGCTATTATCGGTGCTGGTGTCATTGGCATGGAGTTCGCTTCGGTGTTCAATCGTTTTGGCACCGAGGTCACGGTGATAGAGTTTCTAAAGGAATGTCTGCCTGCACTTGATAGCGACATAGCCAAGCGCCTGCGTAAGACCTTAGAGAAACAAGGTGTCACGTTCAAGATGAAGACAGCCGTAGAACATATCTCCGACATCGATGCCGACGTTGTACTGATGGCCACTGGCCGTAAACCGCGTACGTCTGGCCTCAATCTTGAAGCTGCAGGCATCACCCTCGCCCCTAATGGCGCCATCCCCGTAGATGCCCAAACGTTCAAAGTACAACATTCAACGTCCAATATCTTCGCCATCGGCGATGTGAACGGGCGCCAGATGTTGGCCCACGCAGCCGAGATGCAGGCTGTGCATGTGGTGAACCAAATCATAGGTCGTGCAGATGGCATCCGCTTCGACATTATGCCGGCAGCTATCTTCACGACGCCAGAAGCAGCTTGCGTGGGACCTACCGAAGACCAACTCAAGGAGCAAACTGTGGCCTATGAGTGCAGAAAGGCTTTCCATCGTGCCAACGGCAAGGCGCTCACCATGAACGAGCCTGATGGTATGCTAAAGCTATTCTGCGAGCCCAATGCCGGTCGCATCCTGGGTTGTCATGCCTTTGGCGCCCATAGCTCCGACCTCATCCAGGAGGTGAGCGTGCTGATGTGCCGCGACACCACCGTCAAGCAGTTGCGCGACATGGTTCATGTGCACCCATCACTCAGCGAAATTCTTCTTTCTGCAGCAGAATGACTTTTCTATAAGATGAGAATTCTGGTCATTATTTTTTAATTTTGGCCAGAATTCTTTTAATATTGGGCTTTATTTTGTACCTTTGCACGAAAATAGGAAGCAGAATGTTTAAACAAGACAAGCTTATCAACCTTCTTTTGGCACTCATGGTCATCGCCTTGTTGGGCATGTGTGTGATGAGCGTTGTAAACGAACAACAGTCTGTGGACAAAAGACAACATCTGACGGAACATGGCAGAGAATAGAAACAACAAGCAGGTCATTACCATGCGCATTGGGCGCGATACCCTTTCGTTTTCAAAACATCTTGAAGACGAAACTGTTATCAACGAACCCTTCATTGTGAAGAGCGGTGTGTCTATGGCTGCCAACCTGCGCGAGGCCTTCAAATCGTCAGAGTTGCTGGCCGAGGCCCAGGGCAAGGTGCGTGTACTGATAGACACCGATGTGCTGATGGTACCCATAGAACTGTTTGAAGAGGCCACGAAAGAGGATATGTTCTATCAGGCTTTTCCTTCCAGAAACCAGGAACTTGTTTATTTCAATGTGCTGCCCGACCTGAATGCTGTGGCGGTGTTCTCGATGAATCGCGACCTGCGTCTGGTCATTGACGACCATTTCAGTGATGTGACGCTGATGGTTGCCATGATGCCCGTATGGCGACAGTTGCACCAGCGCAGCTATACCGGTCCGCGCCATAAGCTGTATGGCTATTTCCACGAGAAGAAGTTGGATGTGTTCAGTTTTCAGCAGAACCGGTTTAAATACTGCAATGTGTTTGATGCTTCGCGTCTGAACGACTCGCTCTATTTCCTGTTGTATGTGTGGAAACAGTTGCAGTTGGCGTCTGAGACCGACGAGCTTCATCTCTGTGGCCATGTGCCCGAGGCCGACAAGATGGTTGCCGAACTGAAGAAGTACGTAAAGAATGTATATTTAGATGAGGATAATAACAGGTAAATACAAAGGACGTCATTTCGAGATTCCACGCACGTTTAAGGCTCGTCCTACGACAGACTTTGCCAAGGAGAATATCTTCAACGTGCTGATTCAGTATGTTGACTTCGATGAGGCCGTGGCTTTAGACCTTTTCTCTGGCACAGGCAGCATCACTTTGGAGCTGATCTCACGCGGTTGCAGTCAGGTGGTCAGCGTCGAGATGGATCGTGACCATCATCGTTTCATTACGGATTGTCTGAAGAAACTGGGAACAGACGTCTGTATTCCTCTGCGCGGCGATGTGTTCCGCTTCTTGAAGTCCTGTCATCAGCAGTTCGATTTCATCTTTGCCGATCCTCCCTATGCCCTCAAGGAACTGGCTTCCATACCTGACCTGGTCTTCGAGAAAGACATCTTGAAGCCCGATGGTATCTTTGTTTTAGAGCACGGCAAAGACAACGACTTCTCATCGCATCCTAATTTTGTAGAGCATCGCAGCTATGGAAGTGTGAACTTCTCGCTGTTTAAAGCACCGGAGAAATAAGTCTGCCGATAGACTCTCCTAAACGTGCCAGGAAATTGGGACGCATGCGTTTAGGTAGTGTTCGCAGTTCGGTGGTGAGTTTCTCGTCTTCCAGAAACACTTGTTTCATGCGGTGAGCCACCTCTTGGTTATAGACGAACATGTTTGCCTCGAAGTTGTTTTCCAGACTGCGGAAGTCAACATTTGTTGATCCGCAGGTGGCGATGCGGTCATCGCAAACCATGAACTTAGAGTGCAGAAATCCCTTCTCATAGAGTAATACTTTGACGCCGGCATCTACCATGTCTTTCAGGAAAGAACGGCTTCCCCATTCCACCAGTCGTCCGTCGCTATGTCTGGGTGTCATCAACCTGACGTCCACGCCAGCTGCTGCTGCCGTCTTCAGTGCAAAGAGGATGGCATCGGGTGGCAGGAAATAAGGCGTCTCGATATACAGATACTTCCGGGCAGACGAGATGATGTGCATATAGCCCTGCATGATTTCGGGATAGGCAGCTAATGGCTCGCTGGTCACCGTTTGTACGATGCAGTCTGCCGCCAGTTCTTTGTTGACCTCAGGATAGTAGCGGCGGTCGGTCAGCACCGTGCGGTCCACGAAATACCAGTCGATGAGGAAGGTGCGCTGCAAAGAATAGACACCGTTGCCTTCTATGCGCAACATGGTGTCGCGCCAAGGCCGATGTTTACGTCCTTTCACGTAGCGCAGGGCGATGTTCATGCCACCGATATAGCCCACCTTGCCATCGACGACAAATATCTTGCGGTGGTTGCGGTAGTTCACCTTGTTGGCAAACGAGGGTATGCGCACAGGCATGAATGGTTCTACCTCGATACCTTCCATTCGGAGCCGTTCGTAGAAGCAAGTTTTCACGCTCCAGCAACCCACATCGTCATACAGTATCCTTACTTTCACCCCCTGTCGGGCCTTGTCTATCAGTGCATCGGTGAGCAGACGGCCTAAAGCGTCGTCTTCAAAGATATATACGTCGATGTGGATATGGTCTTTGGCTGTGGCAATGTCGCGCAGTAAAGACAGGAAGAAGGCATAACCGTCGGTTAAGATGTCTATCTTGTTGTGGTTGAAGGGCAATGAAAAACTTTGGTTCACGAAGAGATTGATGAGTGGTGTCTCTGATTCAGGCAACTGCAGGCGCTCTTGCTCAACAAACTCTATCATGGCGCGCTTGGTGAGCTGGTCCATGGTGTGTCGGCTGGCCATTCGCTCCTTGCGGGTGTTGACGCCAAAGATGATGTAGGCCAGTAGTCCAACCAGCGGTATGAAATATATCACCAGTGCCCAAGCCATCGTTTTAGATGGCTGACGGTTGTCCATCAGCACGTGGAGTATCGTGATGATGATAATGGCTTGGTATAAAAGGATGATAATACTCGAGATTGACATAGGCTGCTAGTGTTTCAGTCGGTTATTTCAAAATCAAGTCGCTGCCTAGGTTCTTGGCCAGTGCGTCGCGCAGCTCCTTTATTTTCATGTGCTCCTTGAGCAGTTCCATGGTGCGCTCCATGTTGCCGTTCACCTGTTTCAGTTGCTGATTGATCTCCTTCAACTTGTTCTCTATGATGTTCATGCGGTAGTCCATGATGAGGTGCAACACGCGCTGCCGCAAGTTCTGCTCATCGTCCTCTTTAGAGAAACGTCCGCCCAGTTGATGGCGGTCTATGGCCAGTTGAGTGGCCAGCTTACTGATTTCTATGTCGGGATGACTGCAGAAGTAGATCTGCGATTTGAAGTCAGGATTCTCGCATTGTGTCACTGCTTCCTCCAGGATGCGGTTGTGAAGCGGACTCACAAAGGTGATGCCGTCCTGACTGAGGTCGTAGTGGATATATTGTGCTACGGTGAGCGATATGGTCTGTCCGTCTTCTGTTGCCACATCCTTATATATGATGTCGCTGCCGTGTCGTACGATCTCTCTTACCAGCATCAGTTCCACCTGTGTGGATTGTTCTGCAGCGGTATGAAGGGTGAGGGGCTGTATGTCTTCGTCGGTATTGCTTGCGGCTTTCTGCTCCTCACGTTCTTGCTCTTTCTGTTTCTCCTCGACGTTCTTGCTGATGCATTTGTTCATCTCGGCAATGAGCGTCTCTTCCTTGATGTTGAGGCGGTGCGACAGGTTGCTGGTGTACTCATTGCGCAGAATGCTGTCGGGAATCACCGAGATACTTTTCAGTATGCCGACGATGGCTTCCGAACGCTTGATGGGATCCGTCACATTCTCGACGGTCAGCCGGCTCTTGAAGGTGATGAAGTCTGTTTGGTTCTCGTTGATGTATCGCTTCAGTTCTTCGGTAGAGTGCTTGCGGGCAAACGAGTCAGGGTCGTCGCCATCGGGCAGTAGCAGCACGCGTATGTTCATGCCTTGAGCCAACAACATGTCGGTACCACGCATGGCAGCATGGATACCTGCCTCGTCACCATCGTAGAGCAACGTGATGTTGTTGGTGAAGCGGTGCAGCATGTGTATCTGGTGGGTAGAAAGCGCCGTGCCACTGTTGGCCACCACGTTCTCTATACCAGCCTGATGCATGGCGATGACGTCGGTATAACCTTCCACCATATATACCATGTCTTCCTTCACGATGGCGCGCTTGGCTTGGTAGAGACCATAGAGTTCGCGCTCCTTGTGGTAGATGTCGGAGTCGGGCGAGTTGACATATTTCTGCGCCACGCCCTTGGTGCGTGAGTCCAGCACACGTCCGCCGAAGGCCACCACCTTGCCGCTGATGTTGAACCAGGGGAAGATGGCGCGTCCGCTATAGCGATCGTAGGCGCCGCGTTCGTTCTCTATGCACAAGCCGGTTTTGACGAGAAACTCCTGTTTGTAGCCTTTCTCCTTGGATGCCAGCAAAAGGGCATCGCGTTTCTGGAGCGAGTAGCCCAACTGGAATTTCTCTATGATGTCATCGCGGATGCCACGGCTGCGGAAGTACTGTTTGCCGATGGCCAGTCCGTCGGGATCGTTCAGAAGAATATTGTGGAAATAGTCCTTGGCCCATTCGTTGACAATGAACATTGACTCGCGGTCGTTCTGCTCTTGGCGTTCTTCGTCGGTGAGCTCTTTTTCAACGATTTCAATGTTGTACTTTTTGGCCAACCAGCGCAGGGCTTCGGGGTAGGTGATCTGCTCGTGCTCCATCAGGAAGTTGGCAGGGGTGCCGCCCTTTCCACACACGAAACAGTGACAGATGTTCTTCGTTGGTGACACCATGAACGAAGGGTTACGGTCATCATGGAAAGGACAAAGTCCCTTATAGTTCACACCGCTTTTCTTCAGCGTTACGAACTCTCCAACCACATCAACGATTTTTGCTGCGTCAACAATCTTCTCGACGGTCGCTCTGTCTATCATGCTGCAAAGATAATAATAAGTGGGAAAAAAACCAAAAGTATTTTTAGTTTTTTCCCCACTCGGTATGAAGCGATTTGTTTGGTGCTGCCAAACCTATAGTTTCCCGTAACTAAACCTATGGTTTGCCGTAACTAAAGTGCCACTTTGCCGTAACCAAACCTAAGGTTTTCCGTAACCCAACTAAGGGTTTGCCGTAACCTTACTTTTTCTTTAAGTATTTTGCCAGTTCCGAACCATTGGCGCGAAGTCCCTTGGCCATCGACTGGGCGTTCATCTGTGCACCCAGTTTTGAGGCATGCGTGTGGTCTTTCTTGAAGTATTTGGCGCCAGCCTTCTCCTTGATCTGTGCTATCTTGGCCTTAGCCTTCTCTTTGTCGGCAGGCAGTTTCTTCACGCTGAACTTCTTGTCGAGGAAGTTGGCCGAGATGTTGTGCATATCCACAAACTCCACGCCGGTTTCAGCTACCACCTCGCGATACCACTTGCCATAGGAGTCATCGCGGCGCTCCACCTTTCCGCCGGGCCACTCGTTGCGTGGCGTCAGCGATACCAGGATAGGCGTGGCGCCCTTCTCGCGAGCATCGTCAATCATCTTCTTCAGATACCAGCCAAACGAGTAAACCACCTCGTAGGTGTCGTTGTCCAGATGATAGACGTGCAGGGTGTCTTTAGTGCCGGGAATCACGCCACGAGCTTTGACGTCGGTGATGGGACAGATGTCGTTGTGGCCAAACTGGATGGTCACGAAGTCGCCTGGCTGCAGCGAATTGTAAACCTTATCCCACAGACCTTCGCGAATGAACGAACGGGTGGAGCGTCCGGCACGTGCAGCGTTGACAAGCGTAATCTTCGACTCGTCGAACACGGTGGCGGCCTGTGCGGCCCATCCCCACATGCCGTCTTCCTCCTTGTCGGCATTCTTCACGGTAGAGTCGCCCGTGAAGAAGACAGCTGGCTTTCCGCTGCTGCGATCCACGCGATAGACCTCGGGCTCTACGTTTTTCATCATGGCCTGCAGAGGCTTCAGCTGTGGGTTCAGGCTCTGCCATAGGCCCTCTGCTGCTGAGCGGGCATTCATCTCTGCGCCAAACTTCGAGGTGTGTATCTTGTCGCCCAGGAAGTGGTACTGCTCTTTCCAGTGACTATAGCTGTCTAGCTTCTGTCCGCTGATCTCGTTCAGATCGACGTAGGGCACACCTTCAACGGCAGCCATGTAGGCAGCCCACATAGAGTGGGGCTTGCGTACAATCTTGCCTTTATCATCGTAGGCATCGCGAGGCGTCAGCGACATCAGAATGGGATTGGCACCCTTGGCTCTGATTTCCGAGATGTAGCGATGCAGGTAAGCACCGTACGAATAGACGGTATCTGTTTTCTGCGTGCGCTGGTTGAAGCCGATGTACAGTGTGTCGGGGTCAACGCCGGGAATCACGGCGCGTGCACGCTTCTTGTCGAAGAACTCGCCATTGTCGTTGTGGCCGATAGACACGATGACCCAGTCGCCTGGTTTCAGTGCCTCGCGAACGGCGGGCCACAGGTCGGTATAGAACGTACGTGTGGACATGCCGCCCAGTGCCTGGTTCTCTACCGTAATCTTGGTCTCGTCAAAATATTTGTTGGCATAGTAGCCCCAGCCCCACTGACCGTTAGAGCCATCGCCCTTGGTGCCATTGCGCATCGTAGAATTACCGATGAGATACAGCACGGGGTTATGGCCTTTGCGGCTGCTGCCGGGCGCGGGGCGCGACATCAGCGCTTTGGCGATAGAGTCGGGGGTGTTGTCCACCACCTTGTTGACATCTTCAATAGGGTCGGGTAGGTTGTCGAAGCCTTGCGCCGAGGCCGAAAGACCCAGCAGCAGGGCTGTCATCGTAGAAAGTAGTTTCGTTGTCATTGTAGCTTGTAATAATATGATTGTATAGGCTGCAAAGGTACTAATTTTTTTCGACTAACCATGTCATTAATCAGTTTTTTTCGTATCTTTGCAACCGAGAACTAATAATACATAATGTCTTTTCACAATGAAAAAAGTATATAAGGCACACATCCTTTTTACAAAGGAAAAAGACCGTTTCGAAGTCTATGAAAACGGTTATATAGCAGTGGAAGATGGTTACGTGCTGGGCGTGGCAAGCCACTTGAAGGACCTGAACTGTCCCGATGCCGAGGTCATCGATTTTGGCGACAAGCTGCTCATCCCTGCCATGAACGATATGCATGTCCATGCACCCCAGGTGCACAATCAGGCTGTGGCCATGGACTTGGAGCTACTGCCCTGGTTGCAGAACTACACCTTCCCCGAAGAAGCCAAGTATGCCGATGTGGAATATGCCGAGCGTATGTATCGCCGCTTCCTCCACACACAATGGCTCTTTGGCACCATGCGCAGCGTGGTCTTCGGCACCATTCATACCGAGAGCACCCGCTGTCTGATGCAGCTCTATCAGGAGGCAGGCATGGGCGCCATGGTGGGTAAGGTAGCCATGAATCGTAATTGTCCCGACAATCTCTCTGAGGATGTCGATGCCTATATCGAGGGCATGGAACAGCTGATTAAGGACTTTTCTCCCCTCGCCTCTGGGAGAGAGGCCGGGGGTGAGGTACCATCTCTTGTCCGTCCCATCATCACGCCCCGATTTGTGCCTTCGTGCACGCCCGAGTTGCTTCGCGCCTGTGGCCAACTGGCGCAGCAGTACCAGTTGCCGGTGCAGTCGCACCTGTCAGAGAATACCTCCGAGATTGCCTGGGTGCAGGAACTGGAGCCTGAAAGCGAAAGCTATGGCGATGCCTACAACCGCTATGGCCTCTTCGGACAGACGCCCACCATCATGGCCCACTGCGTGTGGACGCATGGAAAGGAACTGGAACTGATGAAGCGTAATGGCGTGATGGTGGCTCATTGTCCTACGTCCAACTTCAACTTGTCGTCGGGTTTGGCGCCCATCCGTTCGTTGCTCGACGAAGGTCTGCGCATCGGCCTTGGCAGTGACATCAGCGGTGGTCACGACCTCAACATGTTCCGCATGTTGGTCTATGCCATCCAGGTCAGCAAGATGCATTATCAGCAAGACCACAGCAAGGCATTCCTCACATTGCCCGAAGTGTTCTGGATTGCCACCAAGTCGGCAGGTTCCTTCTTCGGGAAGGTGGGTAGTTTCGAGCCCGGCTATGAATTCGATGCTCTAGTCATCGACGATGCCGTGCTCTATCCTTCCGAGTATTCTTTACTACATCGTCTTGAGCGTTTCATCTACGTAGGCGATGATCGCCAGATTGTTCACCGCTTCTGTCGTGGTCAAGAGGTAGCCGAGCCAAAGGTGCTGTAAACAGCATGATACTTTTGTAGATATATCAATCAACATAGTTTTAACATCAAACCTAATTGAGACAATGAAGAAAAATGTACTAAAAATGGCAGTATCTGCTCTGTTTGCTACTACTCTTACAAGTTGTGTTACTATTAATTCAGGCGCAAGTATCTCTAACGATACCATCGGTTCCAAAGTAGGCGAAGCAAAGTCGAGCATCATTCTTGGTCTTTGGTCGTCTAAGGGTGAGCAGAATGATATCAAAAAAGCCGCACAGAACGGTGGCATTACCAAGATCCATCAGGTGGAATATGTGGACAAGAGCATCCTTTTAGGTCTTGTTATCAATCATACCACCAAGGTTTACGGAGAATAAGACCAATCAGTCTTAAATAAAGGCGTCATCATCCGAATGGAAGATGACGCCTTTATTGTTGTAAAAAGAGGAGCATGCTCGAAATAGAACATGCTCCTTTTTGATATGGAATGCTTATCCGCGGGATGCGGATAGGTTATTGCTTTTACTCAGCCTCTTTCTCTGCAGCGCGGAAGCTCTCAAGGTCTTCTACGCGGAAGTTCTTGATGTAGGCAGCCTTACCGCAAACGTTCTCCTCGGTCATGCGAACATAGACGTTGGCACTCTTCTTGAAGAGCTCGGGAGCCTTGCTGGCATCGCGGATAATGAGCAGACTCATTACCAACTCGGCAGTCATATCGTAGAGACGACGAGCCAGGAAGTCGTGTGCATCCTGATTGTCGAGAGCCTTCACGTTGGCCAAAGCCTCCTCGTAAACGGGGATGAGCTTCTCAACGCGAGCCTTCAGACCAGCTACGCAGTCGCAGCACTCGATGCTTGCAGCCATCTCCTTGATGTTCTGGAGCATGGTGCCGTTGGTGATGTAACGGATAGCAGCTACAACCTGCAACTGAGTGGTACCCTCGTATATAGAGAAGATACGTGCGTCGCGGAACAGACGCTGGCTCTTGTACTCCATGATGAAACCTGAACCACCATGGATGCTGATAGCATCGTAAGCGTTCTGGTTGGCATACTCAGAGTTCATACCCTTAGCCAGAGGTGTGAAGGCATCAGCCAAGCGCTGGTACTTCTTCAACTCCTGCTTCTCCTCGGGAGTGAGCTTGCGGTCGCGCTCGATATCCTCGAGGCACTTGTAGATATCTACATATGCGGCTGTCTCGTACAGCAGTGAACGACCAGCATCGAGCTTAGCCTTCATGCGAGAGAGCATATCGTAAACAGCGGGGAAGTTGATGATAGCCTCACCAAACTGCTGACGCTCTTTAGCGTAAGCCAGACCCTCGTTGTAAGCCTCCTGTTCAACGCCTACACTCTGAGCAGCGATACCCAGACGGGCACCGTTCATCAGAGCCATCACGTACTTGATCAGACCCAGACGAGTGCTACCGCAGAGCTCTGCCTTCGCGTTCTTATAGGTCAGCTCACAGGTGGGTGAACCATGGATACCCAGCTTGTGCTCGATGTGACGAACGTCAACACCGCCCTGGCGCTTGTCGTAGATGAACATAGACAAACCACGTCCGTCCTTGGTGCCTTCCTCAGAACGAGCCAGCACGAGGTGGATGTCGCTATCACCATTGGTGATGAAACGCTTCACACCGTTCAGACGCCAGCAGTTCTCCTTCTCGTCGAAGGTGGCCTTCAGCATCACGCGCTGCAGGTCAGAACCAGCATCAGGCTCGGTCAAGTCCATAGACATACCCTCACCAGCGCAAACGCGGGGGATATACTTCTGACGCTGCTCCTCGCTACCAAACTCATAGAGGGTATCGATACAGCTCTGCAAGCTCCAGATGTTCTGGAAACCGGCATCGGCAGAAGAAATCATCTCAGACAGCATAGAGAACACAGTGTTAGGCAGGTTCAGACCGCCGTAACGACGAGGCATAGAAACACCCCACAGACCAGCCTTGCGGGTGGCGTCGATGTTCTCGTAAGTCTTAGAGGCGTAGATCATACGGCCGTTCTCGAGGTGTGGACCTTCGAGGTCAACGCTCTCAGAGTTTGGTTCGATGATATTGGCAGCCACGTCGCCTGTGATGTCGAGAATCTGCTTGTAGTTCTCGATGGCATCAGCCAAGTCAACGGGAGCGTAATCGTACTTCTTGGCATCTTCAAAGTTGCGTTCCTTGAGCTCAACGATGCGCTTCATCAGAGGATGGTTCAGATAGAACCCAATCTCTGGGTGATCACTATAATAGTTTGCCATGATTTATTTCGAATTTTGCTTGTAATACTTAATGAGTTTGGGAACTACCTCTTCCACAGTACCAACAATCACGTAGTCGGCGATGCGGTTGATAGGTGCATCGGGATCAGAGTTAACGCTGATGATGATACCAGAGTCCTGCATACCAGCGATGTGCTGAATCTGACCAGAGATACCACAGGCGATGTATACCTTGGGGTGAACGGTAACACCAGTCTGACCAATCTGACGGTCGTGGTCGAGCCAGCCAGCATCTACAGCAGCACGGCTACCACCTACCTCACCATGGAGCACCTTAGCGAGCTCGAACAGCATGTCGAAGTTCTCCTTAGAGCCTACGCCGTAACCACCAGCTACTACGATAGGAGCACCCTTCAGGTTGTGCTTGGCAGCCTCTACGTGGTGGTCGAGCACCTTCACTACGAAAGCCTCGGGGCTTACGTACTTGCTTACCTCAGGGTAAACAACCTCGTTCTTAGCCTTACCATCATAGATAGCCTTCTGCATCACGCCAGAGCGTACAGTAGCCATCTGAGGACGGTGGTCGGGGTTCACGATGGTAGCCACGATGTTACCACCGAAGGCAGGACGAATCTGATAGAGCAGATTCTCATATACCTTGTTATTCTTCTTATCCTCGAAAGGACCAATCTCCAGCTCTGTGCAGTCGGCAGTCAGACCTGAAGTCAGTGATGACGATACACGTGGACCGAGGTCACGACCGATGACGGTAGCACCCATCAGGCAGATCTGTGGCTGCTCCTCCTTGAAGAGGTTCACCAGAATATCAGTGTGGGGAGCTGAGGTGTAGGGGAACAGGTCCTTGGCGTCGAAAACAAACAGCTTGTCAACACCGTAAGGTAGAATCTGATCCTCCACCTTACCCTTGATGTCGGTACCGGCAACAATGGCGTGGAGCTCTACGTTCAGTTCATTGGCGAGCTTACGACCCTTGGTCAGCAGCTCCTGAGATACTTCCTGTACCTGAGTACCTTCAATTTCGCAATATACAAATACGTTGTTCATAATTCTTCGAATTATAGATTTCTGTCGCGACTCAGCCATTCAAGCAAGCTTGATGGCATTCGCTGCTCCAGAAATTCATATCAGCCAATGATTTTTTCGTCCAACAATTCTTTGATCATACCCTCGATATCAGCATCAGAAGCCGTCAAAGTCTTCGACTCCTTAGCCTGGAACACGATGTTCTTGATGGCCTTCACCTTAGTGGGCGAACCACTCAGACCGCACTGGGCTACATCGCCATCCACATCGGCTACGCTCCACTGGTTCAGTGTCAGGTAGGGACGCTCCTCGTAAAGGTTGTCGTAGGCAGTACCCTCGGCAGGACGCTCCATAGGACAGGTAGCGCGCTTGTACTTCATCACCAGCTTAGCGTTCTGAGGACGACAGGGAGCTGCACTTCCGTTCACGGTGATAACCACTGGCAGCGGAGCCTCTACAGTCTCTACACCACCGTCGATCACGCGCTTGATAGTAGCTTTGCCATCTTTCACTGAGAGCACCTCCTCAGCATAAGTCACCTGGTTGAGGCCCAGCTTCTGAGCCACCTGAGGACCTACCTGAGCGGTATCACCATCGATAGCCTGACGACCACCGATAACGATATCTACATCGCCTATCTTCTTGATGGCAGTAGCCAGTGCATATGATGTAGCAAGGGTGTCGGCTCCAGCAAACAGACGGTCGGTCAGCAACCAACCCGTGTCAGCGCCACGATAAAGACCCTGACGGATAATTTCGCCTGCACGTGGAGGACCCATGGTGAGGATTCCAACTGTTGAGCCTGGGTTCTGCTCCTTCAGGCGAAGGGCCTGCTCCAAGGCATTTAAATCTTCTGGATTGAAGATGGCGGGCAAGGCGGCACGGTTTACGGTTCCTTCTGCGGTCATTGCATCCTTACCCACGTTTCGGGTGTCTGGCACTTGTTTGGCCAGTACAACAATCTTTAAAGCCATAATATATTAATGTATATAAAACTATTTGTTCAAAATTTTGCGGGTGCAAAGATACGTTATTTCTATCATTTAACAAAGTAAAAAGTATAAAAATTGCACAAACGTTCCTTTATCGTGCACATTTTAGGGGTTTTGTGCAAAAAAAAGAGAGATGTATTACTACACCTCTCTCTTGTATAAATATTAAAAACGCTTACCCTTATACCAGATGTGCAATCAGGTCTTCGCGGTCGCCTGGCAGCATGTCGATGACAGGAATTTCAATCATCGTGTAGCATCCTGGCTCCTGTTTCATAGAAGCGCGAGCCACGTTGACCAACACCTGACCAGTCAGGGCAGGGTTGTTGATGCTCATGTTGAACTCCAGGCGCTGGTTCTGAGTCTTGCCGCTCACGCCCTTGCGCACCAAGTTCACGCCGTGACCCATGTCGCGAACGTCGTCAACGCTCTCAACCTGGAACACGTGAGTCTCGTCGCTGGCAAAGTAGGGGTCAGCCTTGATAGCAGCTGTCACCTCGTCCAGGCTTGCACCATCTTCCAGCTCAACATATACCATGCGGCGGTGGATGCCCTCACCCAAGGGGATGGTCATTGAAAGGGCATTCTTAACGCCAGCCTTTGAGCGCACGCATACGCTGTGTCCCATAGACATACCAGGACCAAAGTTGGTGTAGCTCAGACCTTTAGGAGCCAAGCTCTGCATCAGTGTGCGAACGATAGAGTCTGAACCTGGGTCCCATCCGGCAGCGATGACGCTCACGGTGCCCGTCTTTTTGTTCAGTTCCATCAGGTTGCGACGATAGTCGCGAATCATGGTGTGTATGTCAAATGAGTCCACTGTGTTGATGCCCAGTGGCAGAATTTGTTTGGCATATTCCTCGCACGAACGTGTAGGAGTGGCCAGGATGGCTACATCTACGTCTTTCAGTTCTTTGATGTCCTTAACGACTTCATACTGTGCCAGTTCGGCTGGCTTATCTTGTGCACCATTTCTGCGCACGATACCTGCTACTTCGAAATCGGGGGCTGCTTCGAGTGCCTCCAAGGCGTAGCGACCAATGTTGCCGTAACCAACTACGGCTGCTCTGATTTTTTTCATTGTTCTTTTGTGTTGTGAGTATAAAACTGGGTGCAAAAGTACTACTTTTTTCTTGAATAGCGCGACTTGTGGATAAAAAAAATATTAAAATTCTTTTGGACGCACGTCTTGAAAAGCACGCTCAGTCGCTGTTTATTACAATAATAATGTATACTTATAAAAAAAATAATGTCGAAAAAAGTTTCGTATTCAAAGTAAAAGTAGTAACTTTGCACCCGTTAATTTCGTAAACCAAACCTAGTGATTATTAATTACTTCGATTGTATATAGTTTTTTTTAAGATGAAAAATTTTTTTATAGCATGTGCAGCAATCCTTTCATTTACGGCTTGCTCAAATGAGAAGGACCTTTTTGATCCGGCTAACATCGAACAAAAACAAAAGATGTCGTATGCAGACCAGTTCGAAACTAAGTATGGAGAAATCAGCCCTGACAAAACATGGGATCTGACCGATTTTTCTGCATCACAGACTCGTGCTGCCTCTACAGGCACCCATGCCACGCTGGTTGACGGTCTGAGCTTTTACCTGAACTATTCTGTTACAAATGGCAGGTTGTTTAGTTCTATGGCTGCCCGCTCTCAGAACAAAGCACTCTATGATGCTATTAAGACTTCTCTTCCCGATGGTCGTCAGCACACTGGTGTTCCCGTTGTGCTGACAGCTCCCAGCAATTCGTTTACGATCTATCCTGTGAGTGTTCAGGGTGCTTGGACTCACGACCTCTATGTGAAGGTTGGCGATGCCGCACCTGTTAAGGTCTATTCTAAGAACTGGACCGACTATTCACATGGCTTTGTCAATGGCGAAGGCTTGAAGGGCGTCTATACGCTCGTTGGCTTCTATCTGACCCAATATACAGACATGCCAGGTTTGCGCATCGAGGCTCCCGTTGGTACACCCATCGAGATCTATCTGGCCAATGTGAAAGATGGCAAAAACTCTAAGCCAACGGTTGGTACCTTCAACGGTCAGGCCATCTACGTAGAAACCACTGCAAAGCCTGAAGGCGTAGAGATGCACGACAATGCTATTGTCAAGTATATCGGTATTGAGGACAACAACGGCAATGGCTCGGACCACGACTACAACGATGTGGTTCTGGCCATCGTGGGCAATCCTGAAGTTCCCGAGGAAATCAAGGTGACCGACGATCAGTACGATGTCACTTCCAGCATCACCAAGCGTTATATGATTGAAGACCTGGGTAGCATTGGCGACTTCGACTTCAACGACATCGTAGTCGATGTAACCGAGACTGTCAAGTCAACCTATAAGAGAACACTGACCAACGGTGTGGTAACTTCCAACGAGCTGGTTGGCACCGAGAAGAAACAAAAGGCCGTTCTTCGTCACCTGGGTGGCGTGCTGCCTTTCCAGCTGACCATCGGTTCTACCGAACTGCCTGAGCGTAAGGGCGTTCTGGATGTAGATTTGGAAGAAGAGTACGAGGTTGAAGGCTGGGATCCCTATACCAACAACATCTCTGTCAAGGTTAGACAGCAAGACAACGTCTCTGTCTTTGTCATTCCATTCCCCAAGGCTGGTGAGGCTCCTATGATTATCGCCACATCAGACACCTGGAATTGGATGCCCGAGAAACAGAGCGTGCCCAGAGATTGGTTCTACACCGACTTCTAAAGAATAAATTCACGCACTTTTGCGTGCAGAAACACAATAAACGGGCCTTGGTGCCCGTTTATTTTTTGTAGATTATAAATTAGTATTTCAGTATATGATTGAATATATCAAGGGAGAGTTGACCGACCTGACGCCCGCCTTGGCCACCGTCGAGGCAGCAGGCGTAGGCTACGGCATGAATATTTCGCTCAATACATTTAGTGCCATCCAGGGAAAGAAAGAGGTAAAGCTCTATGTCTATGAGGCCATTCGCGAGGATGCCTATGTGCTTTACGGCTTCGCCACCAAGAAAGAGCGCGAGATGTTCCAGCTCCTCATCACCGTCAGTGGCGTTGGTGCCAACACCGCACGCATGATGCTCTCAGGCATGAGCGTTAGCGAGTTGTGTGCAGCCATCTCTACGGGCAATGCCAAGCTCATTCAGAGCATCAAGGGCATT
The DNA here is from genome assembly GCF_000621825.1 of Xylanibacter brevis P6B11. Lineage (NCBI taxonomy): Bacteria > Pseudomonadati > Bacteroidota > Bacteroidia > Bacteroidales > Prevotellaceae > Xylanibacter > Xylanibacter brevis. The sequence goes on along the minus strand of NZ_JHXG01000007.1, from coordinate 263,975 downwards.
GGCAAGATGACAGCCCAGCGCATTATCGTTGATTTGCGCGATAAGATTGTGGCTCTGGGTATCACCAGCGAGATTCCCGCTGGCGGACAGATTGCCGCTCCCGTTAACAATGAAGTTCGCGACGAGGCAGTCTCTGCGCTCACCATGCTTGGCTTCGCACCTGCTCCCACTCAGAAGGTTGTGGTACAGATATTACAAGAACAACCCACTCTACCAGTAGAGCAGGTTGTCAAATTAGCATTAAAACAGATAAAGTAATGCTAGCTATATAATCATTATCCCATTATCTCTTCGGCAAGCTTTGTCAGGTTCTGATAAGGCATGCCGCCTACGTGGCGATTGATGTTGCCATCCTTGTCAATGAAGAACAGGGTGGGTATCGACATGATTTTGGCAGCAAGGGCAATGCCTTGGTTCTTGTCCACATCTATCTTCAGTACCTTGAGTCGTCCTTCGTTCTCCTTGGCCAGTCGCTGCAACAGTGGTGCCATAGCCTGACAGGGTCCGCACCATGTGGCGTAGAAGTCAATCACTACCGGCGTATTATCTTCAAAATCGTATCCTCTCAGATACTGCTTGTAGTCTTTAATATTCTCCATAATTCTCAATCTTTTGGTTCTTTAATAATCTTTGTTCTGTGTTTCAGGTGCAAAATTACATAGAATTTGATAGACGTATGAATTATTTTATCTATCTTTGCATCGAAATTATCTATTAAAGCACCAATCATCATGACGCTTCAACAACTCCGCTATATCGTAGCAATCGATCGCTATCGTAGTTTTGCCAAAGCTGCCGAGGCCTGTGCCATTTCCCAACCTACGCTGAGTGCGATGCTTGTGAAACTCGAAGAAGAACTGGATGTGCGCATCTTCGACCGTAGCAACAAGAGTGTCGTTCCCACCATCGTTGGCGAGAAGATTATCCGTCAGGCCGAGCGAGCCATTGCCGAAGCCGAGCGCGTGTCCGAACTGGTAGAAGAGGACAAGGGAGCCATTGCCGGCAGTCTCAACCTGAGTGTTGGTCCCACCATTGCACCGTATGTCTTGCCCCAGTTCATACGCCACTACATGGAAGACTATCCGCAGGTGAAGCTCAGCATCAAGGAGATGAAAGCCGAGCCTATGATGGCCGAACTGATGTTGGGCCATCTCGATGCCGGCATCGCCATTTGTGGCAATGCTCGTGCAGGCATTCTCGAGGTGCCCCTCTACACCGAGCGCTTCATGGTCTATCTCTCAGAAAACTGCTGGCGCAAGCTTCCCGTCTTCAAACCCGAGAACCTTGAGCACGAGAAGATGTGGATCATGAAAGAAGCCCAGTGCTTGCGCGATAGCGCTTTCAGCTTTTGCAAGGCGCGCACCAAGGGCAACCGCATCTACGAGGCAGGCAGCATCGAGACACTCATCCGTATTGTCGACGAGAATGGAGGTTTCACCATCATCCCCGAGATGCATCTGCCTTTCCTTACCGAGCGTCAGCGCGAGAATGTCCGTCGCATCGAGGGCGACTACCTCTCCCAGCGCCGTGTGTCGCTCTACATCCGCGAAGACTATATCCGTCAGTCCATGCTCAACACCATCACCAACACCCTTCTCCGCTTCATGCCCAAGGGAATGATGGAAGAACACATCGTTAAATATGGCATCAAGTTGTAATTTGTAGTCCTAAGATATATCATACAACTTTAATACATATAAAACTAACGGTTTAACAAAAGAACAAGAAAGAACGATGAAAACAAAAATTTAATGTTTTATCTTTGCCGGCAGAACTGAAAATAAAATAAACAGACGTTTTGCAGGCATGGTGATATGGCTAAAGCACAAAAGGAACTCCGTGAAAAAGAAGAAGCCTATCAGCGCCAATGGGATGTGCTTAAAGAAAAGGATCCTGACTCGCAATAAATTCGTTGACGCAGGAACTATTAAAAGAAACTTTCCCCGCTCGTTGCTGAAATGAGCGGGATTTTTTGTACCTTTGCGCTTCAAACATCAAGGAGGTAAAAAGATTATTATATGAAAGAAGCCCAGTGGCAATGGCAGGAGCCAGGCACGGCATGGAAAGGCGTTTGTACTTATCATGTAACGTTGACGGTTCCGTCACGCCAGCCGTTGTTGGGCACATTGGTGATACCTCAGAATGACCCTTCGCAGGCACGGGTGGAGCGCACAGCATTGGGCAATGCCGTTATTGATGAGCTATATGTGATGTGCAAGCACTATCCCGCCATCCGCATTTACCAGTTTTGCCTAATGCCAGACCACCTGCATGCCATCATTCGGGTGACAAAGGTCATGGATGCAAGCATACGCAGCGTGATTCGCGGATACTGGCAAGGGGTGAAAAAACTGGGCCGCGCATACACTTTGGCAGTTTCCACAGAAGCCAGCACTTCGGCTTTTCCCAGCGAGTTAAGCACTTCGGCAGTTCCCCCCGAATCAAGCACTTTGGCATTTCCCAGCGAGTTAAGCACTTCGGCAGTTCCCCCCGAATTTAATTCGGGTACAACCCCCCAAAGAAAAACCACAGCGGAAGAAAGCGGCTGGGCTTTTCCAATTTTCACAGAGCGGCCATTTATTCGTCCTTTATCACGCTGCGGTCAGCTGCATACGATGATGCACTACGTGCGGATGAACCCTCAGCGCTTAGCCACGAAGCGCCTGATGCCAGGCTTCTTCAGAGTGCAAAAAGGCATCGTGATTGGTGGCTGCAGCTTTGACTGTGTGGGTAACGTAGCCTTGCTCCATGCTGAGTCTTATGATGTGGTACATGTGCGCAGCGCATGGGTGAAGGCAGCGGAGCATGGCGACACTCAGACCCTTCGTGACTATATGAACAGCCGCGTGCTAAAGGCTCGTAAAGGAGTGCTGATGGTGTCGCCCTTCATCTCGCCACAGGAAAAGCAGGTGATGCAAGTGCTGATAAGCGAGCTGCACCCTTTCATCTTGCTTGCCGACAATGGCTTCCGTGATTATTACAAGCCATCCGATGCCCTCTTCGATGCTTGTGCAGCTGGTAGGGTGCTGATTCTAAGTCCTTGGCCTTATGACGCCAGTAAACGTCACATCAGTCGCGCCGACTGCGTGAACCAGAATAATATGGCCGAGGAGTTTTGCAATGCAATGAACGATATCCATTAATAGAAACTTCCCCCGCTTCATGCCCAAGGGAATGATGGAAGAACACATCGTTAAATATGGCATCAAGTTGTAAGCCTGAAGCAAATCATCCAGCCATTGAGAAACGGAATACTTCAGTTTCTTGCAGTTCAGGTCGTTCTGTCACCATTCTTACGTAGTCACGTATCAAATGTCGCCATTCATTGGGTTTCATGCTGAAATACTTCTCCTGAAATTCACGAATGCACTTCATGTAAATGGTTTCTATGGTTGTGCCACTTTCCAACTCCATCAGGTTGTGCACAAGCCGGCGCACATCATCGTCCTTCTCAACATCGTCGAGCACAGAGTCTGCCGGTCTTAAGCGGATTTCCTTTGTCTCGGCTTTCTGTCTTTTCCTATCCGTTTCAGATGTGCCAGAAAGATGAGTTGTCATTGGTGATATCTCGACCACACTAGGCTTGATATAAACCTCTTCCGTAGTACCTAAGAATTTCAAGAGATACGTTTTCAGTTTCTCCAACACCGTCTGTTTCTTCTCGCCGCTTTCCGGCAGGAAAGGATTCGCTGGGGGCAGTATCTTGGCTATCCCCGTACCCGTCTCAGTGACATAGCCATCCATAAAAGCACGCTCCATAAAGGCCGTCGTCTCTACAGGTTTCAGGTGTTCCTCGTTGATAATCGCATCCAGCTCAGCCTTCTTCTCGCGCTCTATAAACTCATTCCATTCCTCGCCCACATCGGCACCCTTTTCTGGTGTCATCTGGTCTATGAATTTCTCAATCAGTTCTCGCTTGTCGCGCATGTCGGGGCTAGCTTCAATCTGCTTCCTAATCTGCACGATAATCTCCTTGTCCGTGCAGTCTGCATCGTGATACTGCTGAACCAATTGCAGTATATAGTGAATGTTCACCTGGTCATGACGAACCAGTTCTATCTCAAAGATGATGTCATCGTTGATGGTCTCTTTATTGTTGTTATTAGGCTTACGGAACTCCTCGTAGTAGGTGTAGTACCATCCCTTATAGTCCTGGTAGTCCATCTCGCTGACAATCTTGGCACTCTCGTCAAAAGCATCAAAAACGTTCAGCACGTTTCTCAGTCGCAGAATCTCACCTAGCAGACGGATAAATTCCTTCTTCTGCTCTTCGTCCATGATGTTGCCCATCTGCTCCAGCGGGAACTCCCTCAGCAAACGATCTATCAGTTCCGTATAAGGCTCGTGATGTCTTCCTTTCACATCGTCATAGCCCTCACTATAGTATTCCTCATACGATTTCATAAACACCATACCCTTGGCATTGGGGTCGCCAAAAATACGCAGACTCTCGTCTGTTGCCTCTTTCAGGTTGCGGAAGCAGACAATGTTGCCACAGTCCTTTACAGAGTTCAGTATGCGGTTCGTACGACTATAGGCCTGCAACAGTCCGTGCAGTTTCAGGTTCTTGTCCACCCACAGCGTGTTCAGCGTCTTCGCATCGAAACCTGTCAGGAACATGCCCACCACTATCAGAATGTCAATCTCCTTGTTTTTCATGCGGAGCGACACATCTTTGTAATAGCTCTGGAAGTTGTCGCCATCTGTCGAGTAGTTACACCCAAACATCTCGTTATAGTCTTTAATAGCATTCTCCAGTGCATCACGGCTCTGCATGTCCAAGCCTTCCGTACCCTCAGGGTTCTCGTCGTTTTCAAACCCCCATTCATCCTCCTCCGCCTCGTTGGCCGAGTAAGTATAGATGGTGGCAATGCGCAGGTTTGGCGTGCCAGGTTCTGCTAGTTGCTTCTTGAACTCGTTGTAATATAAAATGGCGCTCTTCACAGAATCAACGGCAAAGATACTGTTGAATTTACTTTGTTTGGTCTTCTCGCTGAAGCTGTTGATGATGTAGCCTGTCACGATGCTGATGCGACGGTGGTCGTGCAGCGCCTCTTCCGTATTGATGCCCCACACCTGTTTACGCTCCACGTCGTTTTTCATCTTCATTGTCGAGTCGTAGTCCACATGGAAGCGCAACACGTTGTTATCGCCAATGGCATTGATAATCGTATAGGTATGCAAGGGTAGGGTGGGATGTCCGTCCTCGTCGGGCTCTCCACCAAACAGCTGTGCCGTGGTCTGATACTTACTGCTGGCGCTGGCATTCTGTGCCTTGATGGGTGTGCCAGTGAAGCCAAACATCATGTACATCTTCATGCGCTTCACGATCAGCTTGTGCATGTCGCCAAACTGGCTTCTGTGGCACTCGTCGAATATCAGCACGATGTTCTCCTTCTGCAATATCTCGCGCAACTTCTCGTCCTTGTCGTAGATGCCCGGCTTCATCAGGTTCGACAACTTCTGTATCGTAGTAATGATGATATGGCAGTTGTCGTCTTTCATCTGGCGCTGCAGCACCTTTGCCGACGTGTTTGAGTTGGCGCACTCAGGTTCGAAGTTGTTATACTCCTTCATGGTCTGATAGTCCAAGTCCTTTCTATCTACCACAAACAGCACCTTCTTCACCTCCTCCATCTGCGATGCCAGCTGGGCAGTCTTAAAAGAAGTCAGCGTCTTGCCGCTACCCGTGGTATGCCAGATATATCCACCAGCCCTTGTCGTGCCCTGCCAGCGATTGTTGATAGCCGTCTTGATGCGCAGCAGTATCTTTTCTGTTGCTGCTATCTGGTAGGGGCGCATCACCAGAAGCTGCTTATCTACGTTGAACACACAGTATTTTGTCAGCAGGTTCAGAATGGTGTGCTTCGCAAAAAACGAAGTGGTGAAGTCACGCAAATCCGTCAGTCGGTTGTTCCGCTGGTCGGTCCAGTACGACGTAAACTCAAACGTGTTTCCCTCCGTCTTTTTCTTTCGCGAGGCATCCACGGCCTGTTTCTCTTTGGCGTAGCGAGTGGTATTAGAATAGTATTTCGTCTCTGTGCCATTCGATATAACAAAAATCTGCACAAAGTCAAACATTGCCCTGCCTGCCCAGAACGAATCTCTCAGGTAGCGGTCTATCTGGTTGAAAGCCTCTTTGATGGGCACACCGCGCTTCTTCAGCTCTATGTGTACCATTGGCAGACCGTTCACCAGTATCGTCACGTCGTAGCGATTCTTGTAGGTGCCGCGATTCTCCTCATACTGGTTAATCACCTGCAACCTATTATTATATATGTTCTGCTTGTCTATCAGTTTGATGTTCTTCGTCTGCCCATTGTCCAGTTTCAGGTCCAGTATATAGCCCTTGCCTTGCAGCATCTCCGTCTTGTCGAGGATGGTCATCTGCTCGTTGCTTATCATGGGCAGCAGGCGGGCCCACTCGTTGTCGCTCAGCCTGATACCGTTGAGCGTTTGCAGCTGCTGGCGCAGATTTTCCAGCAGGGCGGCCTCGTCCTTTATCTTGGCGTACTCATACCCTTGGTCTGCCAGTTGCTTGATGAGCGCATTTTCCAGTTGCGCCTCACTCTGATAGCCCTCACTTTGTTTTGGCTCCACATCATAGCGGGCCATCACCGTTTGCTTTTCTTCAAGTATGATTTTAAATTCGTCCATAAGGCAAATAATTATATCTTTATGCTTGCTGTTTCAGAAAGTATGTGTATATTTGCATGCAAAACTAAAATACACCAGAAGATATGACTTCCATGCAAATGCAACTTAACTCAGAGCTTTTCGCTGCTCTCCAAACAATATCAGGTGATGAAGGTCTGATGAAGAAAGCCGTCAGATCTCTTAAGCGTATTGCCTCACAAAAGCAGGCAAAAGATGAGAACCTGATTTCTATGGCAGAGTTGGAGGATATCGTTAGCGAAGGCGAGAAAGACATCAAAGAAGGAAACTTCCAACCTGTTGCAATTGACGATCTATGGAAGTAGGTAAGAAAGATGGATGTGAAGAAAGTTACATACGAAGAAGCTTTAGCTCGTTTTAAACGCTCATTAGAGATTAATCGAGCCGCCGAAAAACGTATGAAAGAAGAGTTTAAACAAATGGGGTTGAAAGGGACTATCGTTTCGTTATGATAAAACTTCCCCTTAAGCTTATCAACGCAAAATCCCCATACTTTGAGGAGACTGCCCAAGTTCTTACAGCAGGTAAACCTTAAAAGATTCCTTTTCTTATTCATTCAAACGTCAACAGTTTATTACGATAATACTCATTTAATAAAAATGTCTTTAAGCGTCTTTATTCTGCCAAGACAACCCCTGATCCATCACATTCTTCGCATTCCTCTTTTATTTTGCCACTACCATTACAGTTGAGGCATACTCCACTCTCTTCTGTTACTGTTGTTGTATAATTTCCTCCTGTACCTCCACAAGTCGGGCATTTTATATGTCCTTCTCCATGGCAAGATCTACATTTTACATGTCCTATTCCATTACAACTTAAACATGTACAATAACCGGTACCAGAGCATCCTCCACATTTTACATATTCAACTTGACCATTATAAGAGAACGTGCGGACTCCTGCCCCATTACACGCTGTACAGCGTAATCCACCACTACCAGAACAGGTAGAACAGGTAAAATACCCCATATTCTCGCAGTTATTACATGGCGCTATGCCCGTTCCTACACAGGTGGGACAACTCCCGGTAGACTTATATGTATTATATAATTTCCCCTTTCCTTGACAATAAGAACAAGTATGAGTAAAATAACCTCTGCCATTACAATTTTCGCATTCTACCCACTCTTCCTCAACCTCTTCAGTCAAGAAAGAATCCTCTGTTTCCGAGTTGTTGCTTTTATTACCGCAAGCAGTAATAAGCGCACTCGCAACAATTACTATCAACATAAAAGTCTTTTTCATATTCTGTATAATTTTAGATTCGTCCATAAATTGTGTTCTATTCAGAGAGTTGTCTTCATTGCTTGTTTTACTGCATCAAGAGCCTCTTGTATCGAACACTCAAATAACTCTTGTGCGTTTCGCCTTTCATAACTATACATGTATGATTTTCCATCAACTTTATACTTTGCCAACAATCGATGAGCTTCTCTTTCTACTTTACCTAAATCACGTTCTACGTTCCATGATTTAATCATTTTCCAGCCCTCTCGTCCACCATAGCCTCCTTCACTATTCATCTGGAATTCACGATGAGACAGTACATCTTGACTATTTCTCTTGTTGTCAATAATCCCTACTTTACAATATTTTCCACTTATAGCTATATAAATTGTTCCTCCAATGCTGTCTCTTTTTTGGAAAGCAATATTTCTAGTATCACAGATTATGCAACGACCACTTCTAGTTTTTAGCCGATGTCCCTGTGTACAATAATTGCTTATTACATACATATAGCCCTTTGCCTTTACCATATCGTGGTAATTCTTTGGACCGCCCATACCACGAACATCAATAAAATCCGAAGTATCTAAGCCTTGAGCTTTGATAAAGGCTTTTTCTTCTGTGGTTAAAATATTGGTTGTATTGCTCATTGTTTTAGAAAGCTAATAGTTTATTACGATAATATTCATATTGCTTCTCGCGTTGTGCGAGTTGCTGCTCTAAGTTGCGGATAGAGGCCTCGAAGGTATCAAGGATAGAGACGATGCGCTGCTGCTCGGAGAGGGGAGGGAGAGGGATTATTATCTTTTTTAAATCAACAGCGTTAACAGCAGGCGTTCCCCCTTCGCTTTTATACTTTAGAATCTCTTCTGTATTAGAGGAGAGGTAGTAATATAAAAATTTTGATTTGAAATTTTCTTTTTTAATAGGTCGAATTTGATAACATAAAGGACCAAGCCAAAAAGCATTTCGCTGATAACCAACAAAACCTATACCTCCTTGCCCTCGTGAAGGAGTAGTAACAACATCACAATCACAGTTACTTTTATCTACATATCCAGACTCTGTAGTTCCTGCGTTTATATAATAATATCTACCTTTGTCTAATATTTCGGCCGGCTTTGAACCAGTCCTAATAAGGCAAGATTCCCCCAACCTCTTCATTTCCACCCCAGGCTTTCCTTCAAGGTCGAGGAGTTGGTCACGATAATATTCATATTGTTTTCTTCGCTGGGCTATCTGCTCCTTTAGGTTGTCTATTGCAGAAGTGAAGGTATCAAGAATTCCCACTATCCGAGTCTGTTCTTCAAGAGAAGGGATGGGGATGAGGATGTTCGCAATATCTTTTCCGTGAACATGGGGAACTCCAGCTCCCTTTTGTGTTTCAAATATCCTATTTTGGTTCATTTTGAGCCATTGAAAAAGATATTTGTGTTTAATGCTTTGTGATGGGTCAACAGTAAACGCATCTGATACAAATATAGGCTTGTTCCAATAAGAAACAAATCCAGCATAGGCTCCTGAACCAGCAACTGTTATAGATTCACCTTCTCTATTAGATTCGTTATGATAATAAGAAGGAGTTTGTCCTCCTGCAATAACAGGAATATCACCATCAACAGCATCCTTTGCTGTGATGGTTCTACCTCTGTTAAAAGCACACACCTCTCCTAATTTCTTCCACTCCACCATACTCTACTCTCCCAACTCTTTAACAATCGCCTCAATCTTCTTATTCAGCTCATCGCCTTCGGCAATCAGCGTTTCCAGCTTAGCGTTGACCTCCGTGATATTGATGACCTCACGCGTATCTTCCTGCTCTACATAGCTCGATACGCTGAGGTTGGCATCGTTCTCCAGGATGTCGTCGTTCTTCACCAGCTTAGCCAGATACTGCTCGTCCTTACGGTTGGTAAACAGCTCCATGATCTTCTGCTGATGTTCAGGCAGGAGAACATTCTTGTTGCCATCCTTCTGGAATAGTTTGCTAGCGTCGATGAAGAGCACAGAACTATCAGTCTTGGCGCTCTTCTTCAGCACGATGATACAGGTAGCGATACCCACGCCAAAGAACAGGTTGGCAGGCAACTGGATAACGGTATCCACATAGTTGTTTTTGATAAGGTACTGGCGAATCTTCTTCTCGTCGCCTCCACGATACAATACACCGGGGAACTCTACGATGGCAGCAGTACCTTTCTCTGACAGGTGCCAGAGCATATGCATGGTGAATGCCAGGTCGGCTGCGCTCTTAGGTGCCAGTACGCCAGCAGGAGCATAGCGCTCGTCGTTAATCAAGATGGGATTGTCTTTGCCTTCCCACTTCAGCGAGTAAGGCGGATTGGAAACAATGGCATCGAAGGGTGCATCCTGCATATGTTGAGGCTTCAGCAGGGTGTCCTCCAGACGAATGTCGAAGTTGTCGAAGTTCACATTGTGCAGGAACATATTGATGCGACAGAGGTTGTAGGTGGTGGGGTTCACCTCCTGACCATAGTATTTCAGATCTGGATTCTGCTTGCCGATGGTCTTGGCAAACTTTAGAAGCAACGAGCCCGATCCGCAAGCAGGGTCATAGACCTTCTGGATATTAGGATTGTTCCAAGAAGCCAGTTGAGCCAGCAGCTCGCTGACCTGCTGAGGGGTGAAGAACTCACCACCGCTCTTGCCTGCTTGCGAGGCATACATTTGCATCAGGAACTCGTAGGTGTCGCCAAACGTATCGTTGTTGGTGTCGTTGTACTTCGAACCTAAGTCCATTTGTGCTACGGTCTGTAACACTTTAGCCAGCAGTTGGTTGCGCTTGATAACCGTAGAACCAAGCGAGGCACTATCCACCGTGAAGTCAGAGAACAAACCTCGCAGGTCGTCTTCTGATGGTGTGCCAATAGCCGAGGCCTCTATGCTGCGGAAGATATTAGTCAGACGCTCGTTCAGGTTCTCGTCTTTCTCGGCAGTCTTCACCACGTTCTGGAAAAGTTGTGAAGGCAGAATGAAATAGCCCTTTTCCTCTACCATCTTCTGACGGATGCGCTCAGCCATCTCGTCGGCGATTGTAGCGTAATCAAAGTCGGGCTGACCAGCCTCTTTCATCAGCTGGTGGATATAGTCACAAATGTTTTCAGAGATAAAGCGATAGAAGATAGAGCCAAGCACATACGCCTTAAACTCCCAACCATCCACGCTGCCACGCAGATCGTTGGCTATCTTCCAAATCGTCTTGTGCAATTCTGCACGTTCTTGTTGGTTTGGCATAATACGATAGTTAAAGGACAGCAGAAAGACATTATCGGAGAAACAAGACTGCGAAAGGACCTAACTATATATAAAAAAGCGGGACTCCACTTATCATATATAGAGGCTCTCGCACGCCTTGTCCAACTGATAAATCTCGTCCACGCTATCGCGCAGACATTAACGACTTATTCTTCAGTTGAACATAATATTGAATTTGCGAGATTCCTATATATTCCGAATAATAGCTAATGCTGTTATTGTTTTTACCCTCAAAAGTCCCACCGGCGACTTCCACCGAAGCCATGTGCCAGTGATTAAGTGCAAAGGTAGAAAGAAATTCTGAACTTTCAAAGTAATTCATTGGAAAAAAATTTTTTGCCACGGGCTGTGAGATTCTTGGTGTGCGCAAGTGGCATTGCCAAATTGGTCGCGGAGTGTGGCAAAACAAGTACTTTCGACTGCCAAAACGATAGGTTTGAAGACGCAAAAGTATAGGTTTTGACTTGCAAAAGTATAGGTTTTGGTGTCATTCTAGAGTCTAGAAAGCACGATTCTAGAGTCTAGAATGCATGATTCTAAAGTCTAGATCACATCATTCTAGAGTCTAGAATTGAGTAATCTAGGGGCTAGAATTGGGTAATCTAGGGGCTAAAATGGAGTAGTCTAGGGGCTAGAATTGAGCTTTCTAGGGGCTAGATTCGACTTAAAAGCGTAACTATTGCATTGCAATACTTATGCTATTGCCTTGTAATAGTACGCATTTCACGAGTCAAAACCATTGCTTTTTGATGTAAAAAAGCGTTCTATTTATAATAAATAGGTGTGTTCTGCGTTATCATTATTGTAATACGACAACATAGAACACTTTGAAACGCGTAATATATATGTTGTTGCTCGTTTTGATGGTGGGCCTGGCATCGGCTCAGGTGCTGCAACAAGACGACAACAAGAAAGACAATAAGACAGCGCCCAAGGCACAACCCAAGGCTAGGGTCGAGGATGAGAGCATTCCCGACTCTTTGTTGCATGCCCGCTGGCGTATTCAGCACACGGCACCTGTGGTGGTAGAGGACCTGGATTCCAGCGCATTGGATCTGAGAATGCCTGACAATATCAAGCTGCAGGTGGAATATGACGACTCCCTGAATGTTTATCGCATTGGCTCAAAAATAGGCGACAGCTACCTGAATGCTCCGGTGGTGATGACGCCAGAGGAGTATATGCGTTGGAGCGAGCGAAAGGCGCGCGAACAGTATTTCAGAAAGAAGGATGCTGAGACGGCAAAGGCTGCCGGAAAGGATAAGTTCGATTTCTCTGACATGCACTTCGATCTGGGACCTGCCGAGAAAATCTTCGGTCCTGGCGGCGTGCGCGTGAAGACACAGGGTACGGCAGAGCTGAAGATTGGCGCTACGCACAAGAACATCGAGAACCCGTCGCTGCCTATACGCAACCGCAAGACCACGGCTTTTGATTTCGACGAGAAAATCAACCTGAACGTGAATGGTAAGGTGGGCGACAAGTTGAACATGAACCTGAACTACAACACCGACGCTACCTTCGACTTCGACACGAAGAACCTGAAGTTGAAGTACGACGGCAAGGAGGACGAGATCATCAAACTGGTGGAGGCCGGCAACGTGTCGTTCCCCTCGAACAACTCGCTGGTGCACGGCGCCTCGTCGCTGTTTGGTATTCGCACAGACATGCAGTTTGGCAAACTGAAACTGCAGACGGTGGTGTCGCAGAAGAAATCTACCTCCAAGAGCGTCAGTTCGAAAGGCGGCACGCAGACCACCCCCTACGAAATTGATGTGGCCGACTATGAGGAAAATCGCCACTTCTTCCTTTCACATTATTTCCGCCAGAACTACGACCGCTCAATGCAGTCGTTGCCCAACATGACAACGGGTGTGAAGATTAACCGCATCGAGGTGTGGGTGACCAACAAGAGTGGTACTACTTCTAACTCTCGCAACATCGTGGCTTTCAGCGATTTGGGTGAGAATGACGTGATCAAGAACTCGATGTGGCAGACCACGGGCTATAATGTGCCCAGTAACCTGGCCAACACAGAGTATGCACAGCTGGTGAGCCAGATAGACTCGGCTTCGCGCTCCATGGACCGCGTGACGGCCATCCTTGAGACTAACCGCCAGTTGGTGGGTGGTGCCGACTACGAAAAGTTGTCGAGCGCCCGCCTGCTGAGTTCCAGTGAATACACGGTCAACACGGCGCTGGGCTTTATCTCGCTGAAGACGGGGTTGCAGACCGACCAGGTGCTGGCTGTGGCCTACGAATATACCTACGGCGGACAGACCTATCAGGTGGGTGAGTTCTCGACCGACATCACTCAGACCAACCGCTGCCTGTTTGTGAAGGCCCTGAAGAACACCTCCAACAACCCATCGCAGGCCAACTGGCGCCTGATGATGAAGAACGTCTATTACCTGGCCTCTTCGGTAGAGAAAGAGAAATTCCGCATGGACATCAAGTACCAAAGCGACACCACAGGTACCTACCTGACCTATCTGCCCGAGGAGAGCCTGAAGTCAGTGCCCCTGTTGCGCGTGATGGGACTGGACCGACTGGATGCCAACATGAAGCCTCATTCCAATGGCCAGTTTGACTTTGTTCAAGGCTATACCGTGGTCAACGGACGCGTGTTCTTGCCGGCTGCAGAGCCATTCGGCAATTATCTGCGTAACTACCTGAAGCAGAAGGGTATGGGCCAGGTGGCTGAGAAATACTGCTTCGACCAGCTCTATGACTCGACCAAGACGGTGGCCAAACAGAATGCCGAGAAGGATAAGTTTGTGCTCTCCGGACAGTATAAAGGCACTAGCGCCAATGTCATCTCGCTGGGTGCTGCCTACGTGCCTCAGGGTTCGGTGGTGGTGACGGCAGGTGGTGTGACCCTGCAGGAGGGTAGCGACTACTCGGTGGACTATTCGGCCGGCGAGGTGACCATCCTGAATCAGAGCATCATCGATGCCGGCACGAATGTCAACGTGTCGTTGGAGGACAATACCAGCTACGGCATGCAGCGCAAGACCATGCTGGGCATGAACTGGGAGTATGACTTCAGCAAGAACTTCTCGTTGGGCGGTACGCTGTTGCACCTGAAGGAACAGGCACTCACGTCGAAAGTGTCGATGGGCGAGGAGCCCCTGAACAACACGTTGTGGGGACTAAACGTCAACTGGAAACAAGAGTCGCAGTGGTTGACCAACGTGCTTGACCGACTGCCCTTGCTCCACTGTACGCAGCCTTCGCAGATCACCTTCACGGGTGAGTTTGCACAACTCATTGCCCATACGCCTACCGGCACTCAGGATAACGCATCGTATTTGGACGACTTCGAGAACACCAAGAACCTGCTGGACGTGAGCGACCCGAAGGCTTGGGTGCTGTCGAGCGTGCCTAGCATGTTTCCCGATGCCACCGACAAGACGTCTGTGAAGAGCGGCTACAACCGCGCCTTGCTGGCTTGGTATAACGTGGATCCTATCTTCACGCGCCGTTCTTCGTCGTTGACGCCGGCTCACATCAAGAGCGACCTGGAACAGCTGTCCAACCACTATGTGCGCGAGGTCTATGTGAAGGAACTCTATCCCAACCGCGACCAGTCTTCGTACAACGGCGCCGTTTCTACGTTGCCGGTGCTGAACCTGGCCTATTACCCTCAGGAGCGTGGTCCTTACAACCTGACCACCCAATTGAATGCCGACGGTACGCTGAAGAACCCCAGCAAGATGTTTGGTGGAATGATGCGCCGACTGGAGACCACCGACTTCGAACAGGCTAATATAGAATATGTGGAGTTCTGGCTGCTCGACCCCTACATCTACACCCGTAAGGATGGTACGGCAGGCCGACATAAAGGTGAACTGTACCTGAACCTGGGCGAGGTGTCGGAAGATGTGCTTCGCGATGGTAAGAAATTCTACGAGAGCGGTATGGCCGTTGACGGCACGTCATCATACGAAACCACACAGTGGGGTAAGATTCCCGTGCAGGCCACACAGACCTATGCCTTTGCCACCACCTCAGGCTCACGCCAGTTGCAGGATGTGGGTTTGAACGGATTGACCGATGATGAGGAGCAGCAGTATGGCGCCTATATGGATTGGCTGAATGCCATTGGCGGTGTGGTGACCAACGACAGCGTGCTGCAGGCTTGGCGCAAAGACCCCGCCGGCGACGACTATCACTACTATCGTGGCACAGATTTGGACGCAGCGCGCACCAGCATCATGGATCGCTATAAGCGCATCAACAACCCTCAGGGCAACTCGCCCGCCAACGACAACCAGACCGAGGGCTACGACACATCGTACAAGACCGGTCCTGACGTGGAGGATATCAACCAGGACTACACGTTGAACGAATACGAGCGTTACTATCAGTATCGCATCCCCATCAGCGACGATGAGCTGCAGGCCTACAACCGTGGCGTGAAGTCGGAAGATAGCTATATTGTGGACCATCGCGACTACAATGCAAAGTTGCGCAATGGCGACTCGCTCACCGTGCGTTGGTATCAGTATCGTATCCCCTTGGCAGAGTTCGACAGCAAGGTGGGTGCCATCAACGATTTCACCAGCATCCGCTTCATGCGTATGTTCCTGACCGGTTTCGAAGAGCCCGTAGTGCTGCGCTTCGGTTCGCTGGACCTGGTGCGCGGAGAATGGCGCCAGTACAAACAGAACCTGCAGACGTCGGCAGGTGCCGAAACGGGTGTGCTGGAGATGAGTGCTGTGAACATCGAAGAGAACACCGACCGCAAGCCTGTGGCCTATGTGCTGCCTCCAGGCATCTCGCGTGCCACCGATCCCGCTCAGCCACAGCTCACCGAGAACAACGAGCAGTCGCTCTGCTTGACGGTGAAGAACCTGTCGCAGAACGAGTCGAAGGCTGTTTATAAGAACACCAACCTGGACCTGCGTCAGTATAAGCGTCTGCAGATGTTTGTGCATGCAAACGCCTTGATACCTAACAACACGCAACTGGAAGACAACCAGTTGGCTGTGTTCATCCGTCTGGGTTCTGACTATAAGAGCAACTACTACGAGTATCTGATTCCGTTGAAGCTCACCCCCGAGGGTAACTATCGCTGGAACGTGCCGTCGGACCGTCCGCTGGTATGGCCGCTGGAAAACATGCTCGACATCAACATGTCTGTATTCACACAGTTGAAGAAGGCACGCAACAAGGCACGTGCACAGGGACTCGCTTCCTATACACAGCTGTTCACCGACTATGATCCTGAGAAGCCCAACAACAAAATCAGTATTGTGGGTAACCCGTCGCTGGGCGAGGTGAAGACCATGATCATCGGTGTGCGCAACCTGAGCAGCACGATGAAGTCGGGCGAGGTGTGGGTGAACGAGCTTCGTCTGCGCGAGACCAACAACGAAGGTGGTTGGGCCGCATCGGGAGCCATGAATGTGCAGCTGTCTGACTTCGGAACGGTGAACCTCACTGGCCGCTATGTCAGCGACGGCTTCGGCGGACTGGAGGAGACCGTGATGCAGCGTTCTACAGACACTCAGAAGTCATACTCGGTGACGGCCAACCTGGAACTGGGTAAGCTGTTCCCCGACAAGGCGAAGGTCACCGCTCCGCTCTACTATTCATATACAAAGGAGATTGTCAGTCCTAAATACAACCCGCTGGACACGGACATGGAGCTCGACGACGCTCTGGAGTCGGCTGCCAACCAGCATGAAAAGGACTCTATCGAGTCGCTGGCTGTGACAAAGAACGTGATGCGCAACTTCTCACTGTCGAATGCGCGCGTCGGCATCAAGAACAAACGTCACCCGATGCCCTACGATCCCGCTAACTTCTCGTTTACCTATAGTCACTCGCATCGTCGCACAACTGGCGAGACAACTGTTTGGGAGACCGACGACCAGTGGCGTGGCTCGCTGAACTATAGCTACACACCGGTATATAAGACCTGGGAGCCGTTTAAATCGTCGAAGAGCAAGTCGAAGTGGATGCAGTTCCCGAAGGCTCTGGGACTGAACTATCTGCCACAGACCATCTCGTTTAACTCGGAATGGACGCGCAGCTACTACGAACTGCAGGAGCGCGATTTGGAAAATACGGTCAACCCGAACCTGCCACTGACCTTCAGCGAGCAGTTCTTGTGGAACCGTGACTTCCAGTTGCGATGGGACCTGACCAAGAATCTGCACATGAACTTCCAGAGTGCCACACATGCCGAGATTGAAGAGCCCTATACTCCGCTTAACAAAGACCTCTATGCCGATCGCTATACAGCGTGGAAAGACTCGGTATGGCAGAGCCTGAAGCACTGGGGCACACCGCTGGACTATCAGCAGAACTTCACGGCCAGCTATCAGGTGCCACTGGACAAGTTGCCCATCTTCGACTGGTTGAAGGCTGATGCCAGCTATTCGGCAACGTATTCTTGGTTGCGCGGTACGGAGTTGGACGATGGTACCTCGCTGGGTAACACCATCTCTAACAATCGCAACCTGAACGTCAACGGTAGCTTCAACATGGAGACGCTCTATAATCACATCCCCTTCCTGAAGAAGACCAACGAGCGATTCAAGAAGCAGAGCTCGGCAGCTCGCAAGACGACCACCAAGCCCAACAAGGCTGCGCAGAACCGCAACAACCAGAAGGATAATAAGGCAGACGACAAGGAGGAGAAAGCACTGCCGAAAAACAAGAATACGTTCCAGAAGGAACTGACGCTGCAGAGCGACACGACCATTGAGGTGCAGCACGGCAAGAAGTCGAAGCGACTGATTGTAAGTGCAAAGAATGCGAAAGGCAAGGCTGTCACCGTGAAGTGGAAGACGGTGGATGAGAATAAGATCAAGGTGTGGTTGCCAAAGGGAGCCACGCCCGACACACTGAAGTTGAGCGTGATGGCCAAGGAACCTCTGGACAAACAGTGGTGGTACAACCCCGCTCAGCAGGTGTCGCGTGTGCTGATGATGGTGCGCACCATCAACCTGAGCTACCGCAACCAGTATGCGATGACATTGCCCGGATTTATTCCTAATGTGGGTGATGCTTTCGGTCAGAACACGGGTAGCGTGCTGGCACCAGGTCTGGATTTCGCATTCGGTCTGACAGGCGATGGCTATGTGGACAAGGCATTGGAGCGTGGATGGCTGTTGTGCGCCGACAGCGTGGCTACACCTTCTACAAGCAGTGCCACTGAGGACCTGCAACTGCGTGCTACGCTGGAACCCGTGCGCGACTTGAAGATTGACCTCACCGCTACGCGTACGGTCAACAAGTCGAAGAGCGTGCAGTTTATGTATGCAGGCACACCCACCACCTACAGCGGTTCGTTCACGATGACTACCATCTCGCTGCGCAGTGCGCTGGAGGGAATGGGCAATGCAAATAATGGTTATCATTCTGCTTCGTTTGACAGGTTCTGCAACCGTCTGGATGCCTTCCGTGAACGTGTGCAGGCACAGTATCCTGCTGGTTCTGCAGGCGTAGGCAATGCCACAGTGAACCCTGTTGATCCCTACAGTGCTGACGTGATGATTCCGGCGTTCCTCTCCACCTACACGATGGGTGCCGGCAACTCGCTGGACATCTTCCCCGCGCTGACCCGACTGTTGCCTAACTGGACAATCAAGTATGGCGGACTGTCGAAGTTGCCATGGTTGCGCGATCACCTGAAGAGCGTCAACCTGAACCACTCGTATAAGAGCATCTACAGCGTTGGCTCGTATGCGTCGTATAGCAGTTGGCTAGAGTATATGGGCGACCTTGGCTATGTGCAGGCTGCCGATGGTTCCTACACGCCGTCGTCTCGCTATAACGTCTCTTCGGTGAGCATCAACGAGGCCTTCTCACCATTGTTGGGTGTCGATGTGACGTTCCCCAACAACCTGACTTGTAAGGTGGAATACAAGACCTCGCGCGTGCTGAACCTGTCGATGACGAGTGTGCAGATCAACGAGTCGCGCTCAAACGACTGGGTGATTGGTTTGGGTTATAAGATTTCGAACTTCAAGCTCTTTGGCAACGGCAACCACCGAAAGGTGAAGAACGCGAAGGGCAATCAGAAAGAGGATGACAGCAAAAACAAAAAGCAGCAATCGTCGAACAGCAAGGGTGTGAACCACGACCTGAATACTCGTGTCGATATCTCGTTCCGCGATCAGGCTGCCATCACACGTGATATTGCCAGCGGCGTTAGTTCGGCATCGAGTGGCAACTCAGCACTGAAGATTTCATTTGCTGCAGACTATACGCTGTCGAAGATGCTCACCATCACGGCTTACTACGATCGTCAGACCAACAAACCGCTGTTGTCTTCGAGCAGCTATCCCACCACGACGCACGATTTTGGTGTATCACTTAAATTCTCTTTGACCCGATGACCTCTTTTACACCTATTCTTCTGACATGGTTTCGTGAAAACGGCAGAGAACTGCCTTGGCGCGAAACACACGATCCTTATGCCATCTGGCTTTCGGAAATCATCCTTCAGCAGACACAAGTGAAGCAGGGATGGAGCTACTGGGAGCGCTTCATGCGGCGCTGGCCCACGGTAGATGCTCTGGCTGCTGCCTCCGAGGATGAGGTGCTGCGCGAGTGGCAAGGACTGGGGTATTACAGTAGGGCTCGCAATCTTCACTTTGCTGCAAAGCAGATTGTGACAATGGGGGGATTTCCTCATACACTCGTCGAGATTAAGTCGCTGAAGGGTGTGGGCGATTATACCGCTGCGGCCATCGGAAGCATCGCTTTCGGACTGCCAGCTGCAGTGGTGGATGGCAATGTGTATAGGGTGCTGAGTCGCTATTTCGGTGTGGAGACTCCTATCAATACTACTGAGGGGAAAAAGACGTTTACGGCCTTGGCCCAGTCGCTACTTCCACCCAAAGAGGCTTCTGCCTACAACCAGGCAATAATGGATTTCGGTGCTATACAGTGCACACCACAGTCGCCGCAATGCGGGGCTTGTCCGCTGCAGGAGTCGTGTGTGGCGTTTCGTGAGGACAGGGTAGGGACACTGCCGGTGAAACTGAAAACGCTGAAGGTGAAAGAACGTCGTCTCTCTTATGTATATATAAGGTGTAAGGGCTATGTTGCCATCCATCGACGTGGAGCCGGAGATATATGGCAAGGACTCTATGAGCCGTATCTTGTAGCAGAAGATAATAATGGGATTGACCTGCAGCAGTGCCTGTTGCTGAAAAAGGACGTGCGCCACGTGTTGACACATCGTATCTTGTTGGCTGATTTCTATTTACTGGAGACAGCGGTGCGACCCGAATTGGCCGAAGACTATATTTGGGTGCAAGAACAAGACCTTGAAAAGTATGGCGTGCCCCGTTTGGTGGAGCTGTTGTATGAGGAAGTTCGTGCTGTGCTCGGAAACAGAAAATAATTACGAAGTTTCCTTAAAAATAGTTGCAAAATTTTTTGGAGGGAATCGAAAAATGTTCTATCTTTGCAATATAACGAAAAGATAAAGGACATAAAAAGCAAAGGCCAATCTTTATCCTTAAATTAATTGCTAACAAGAAACACAAAAAAAGATGTACCAATTTGGCGCATCTTTTTTTTTGTATTTGTTTTTTGTTCTCGCTTATTCGTACCTTTGACTTCGTCGAAGGTACTTGCGTTCGAAAGAAAAAATAAAAAATATATTTTCATTTTGTTCTTTACTCACTTATTCGTACCTTTGACTTCGTCGAAGGTACTTCCGCTCGACAAAAAAAGAGTAAAACTCTTTGTTTTGTTCTCGCTTATTCGTACCTTTGACTTCGTCCAAGGTACTCACGTTCGAAAAATTGCAAATAAATTTGCATTTTCGCTCACTTAATCGTACCTTTGCAGGGATGTTAAGCGATGAGCTAAAGATAAAGATTGAACAGCACATGGGGCTGACACCTACCAATCAGCAGCGACAGGCAATGAACGTCTTTGCTGATTTTCTTTTTGATAGGAACCCAGAGTGCGTGATGATTCTGCGTGGTGCTGCCGGTACGGGTAAGACAACACTGGCGGCAGCCATTGTTCGTGCCCTGTTGGACATGAAGCAGAAACTGGTGCTGATGGCTCCTACGGGTAGGGCGGCTAAGGTCTTTTCTGGTTATGCTCATCATCCTGCTTTCACCATTCATCGACGTATCTATCGACAGAAGACGGCTGCCGACTTGTCGGCATTCAGTCTGAACGCTAATCTGAATAGCGACACGCTGTTTCTCGTTGATGAGGCTTCGATGATCAGTAATGCTGGCATGGGCGATACCTTTGGTTCGGGATGCTTGCTTGATGATTTGATGCAGTTTGTGTATAATGGACATAACTGCAGGCTGATGCTGATTGGCGACAAGGCACAGTTGCCACCAGTGGGCGAGGAGGATAGTCCGGCACTGATGTCAGATGTGCTTCGCGGCTATGGCATGAGGGTGTATGAGATGGAGCTGGACGAGGTGCTGCGACAGAGTCAGGAGTCGGGCATCTTATACAATGCCACAGAGATTCGACACAGTGTGGATGTGTGGGCGCTGCCGAAGTTGCGCATTGCTGGTTTTCCTGACATACAGATTGTGCCCGGCGACGAACTGATTGAGTCGCTGGCAACAAGCTATAGCCGGGTGGGACTCGATGAGACCATGGTGGTGACGCGCAGTAATAAGCGGGCAAACATCTACAATCAGGGCATCCGCAACACTGTTCTTGATCGTGAAGAGGAACTGTGTCGAGGTGATCAACTGATGATTGTGAAGAACCACTATGGTGAGAATGGCTTGTTTCTGGCCAATGGTGACCGCTGCGTGGTGCAGCGAGTGAGAAATACACGCAAAGAGTATGGCTTTCGTTTTGCCGACGTGACACTGCAGTTCCCCGACTTTGACCCTGTCTTGGAACTGACATCGACCGTGGTACTCGACACGCTGACATCCGAGGCTCCGGCCTTAACACGTGAGCAACACGAACAACTGTATAATAAGGTGATGGAGGATTATGCAGACATCCCTTTGAAGTCTGACAGATTGAAGAAACTAAAGACGGATGTTTACTATAATGCTCTCCAGGTGAAATATGGCTATGCTGTCACCTGCCATAAGGCGCAGGGCGGACAGTGGGCACACATATATATAGATCAAGGTTATATGACGGATGACATGTTGACGCCAGACTATGTGCACTGGCTCTATACGGCCCTGACACGTGCCACGGAAAAGGTGTTCCTCGTCAATTGGCCAAAAGCTCAAGTAGAAGAATGAAATTGATAAAGTTTTTAAAGGATTGGACACTTCCTGTGTCAATGGGAATGGGAACGATTGTCTATCTGATATTTGCCTTCGTTCCTGCACTGGAAAGTGCTGCAGAGGTGATGGAACCTGTGTTTAACACCATTCTGCCACTATTTATGTTTTTGATACTCTTTGTGACCTTTTGCAAGGTTGACTTCCATAAGATGCTTCCTGTAGGTTGGCATTTGTGGGTGAGCATCTTTAACCTTCTGTTTGTGGGCATCGTGATGGCTATTGTCTTGTTCTTTCATTTCACTGGCGACAAACTGGTGTTGATGGAAGCGCTCCTGATGTGTATCATTGCTCCCACAGCTACGGCTGCTGCCGTGGTGACGCAAAAGTTGGGCGGATCGCTGGAAGAGATGACTACCTATACGTTTCTGTCAAACTTCCTGACGGTGCTGCTGGTGCCTGTTTGCTTCCCCTTGATAGAGAAGTCGGCCGATATTTCATTTATGTCGGCTTTCACAAAAATATTTTATCAGGTGGTGACCCTGCTGGTGGTTCCGATGTTGCTGGCCTACCTGGTGAAGCACTACTGGCAGAGCCTGCACAGAAAGGTGGTCTCGGTGCGTGACTTGTCTTTCTATCTTTGGGGCTGTTCGCTGATGATTGTGACGGGAACGACGGTCAAGAATATCGTTCACGCTCAGGCATCATTGCTGTTGCTGGGGTCTATCGCGATGTTGGGATTGTTGCTGTGCGTCATACAGTTTGCTGTAGGACGCTTTATCGGTCATTATTTCGGTCGTGCG
Source organism: Xylanibacter brevis P6B11 (assembly GCF_000621825.1). Lineage (NCBI taxonomy): Bacteria > Pseudomonadati > Bacteroidota > Bacteroidia > Bacteroidales > Prevotellaceae > Xylanibacter > Xylanibacter brevis. The sequence goes on along the minus strand of NZ_JHXG01000007.1, from coordinate 240,793 downwards.
CAAGAGGCAGGACAGGGCCTGGGTCAGAAAAATACAGCTTTTGCTATTTGGATGGCTTATACTTATCTGACGCCTTTGGCCAGTGTAGGACCAGGCTGCTACATCCTGTGGCAAAACATCATCAATTCTATTGAGATATGGCAGGAGCGTCGCCGTTCAGCAGTCGAAGCATAGTCTTGGCAGCATTGGCGGGCGCATGCTCTTTGCCCAGTTTGCTCCAAACCTCCTGATAACCTTCAAGCATTTTCTCGCGGGCTGGACCATCAAGGATGATTTCCAGCTCGTGTTGTATGTTGTCGAACGTGAATGAGTCGGCAACAAGTTCGCGTACGACCTCGCGATTGGCCACCAGGTTGACAAGTGAGATATACTTCACCTTCAGGATTTTCTTTCTCAGCCAACCGATAAGTCGGGGGAGGGGCGTCTCATAGCAAACCACCTGAGGCACGTTGAAAAGGGCCGTCTCGAGGGTTGCTGTTCCACTTGTAACCAAGGCGGCATGTGCTTCCGAGAGTAAAGCGTAAGTTTGGTTCTTGATCAGTCTGACTTGGCTACCCTCCAGGAATTGCTGGTAGTAAGCTTCGTCAATGCTTGGTGCGCCGGCCAGCACGATGTCATAGTCGTTTTCGAATTTCTTTGTGGTGCGGATCATCATGGGCAGGTTGTCCTTGATCTCCTGTTTTCTGGAGCCAGCCAGCAGGGCGATGATGGGTTTGTCGCCTTTGATCTCGTTGTGGTGCTCACCCTTCTGCTTGTTTTCCAGGTACTCTTTTACCTCGTCGGCAGTGGGATTGCCCACATAGTGGATGGGGTAGTGGTGCTTGTTCTCAAAGAAGTCAACCTCGAAAGGTAGGATGGAGAACAGCTCGTCAACATCGCGTTTGATGTTTTTGATACGGTATTCTTTCCATGCCCATATCTTTGGCGAGATGTAATAGAACACTCTAAAGCCCAGAAGGTGAGCGAACGCAGCGATGTCGAGGTTGAAACCTGGATAATCAACAAGAATGACAACGTCGGGATTCCACTGCAGAATATCCTCCTTACAGCGCTTCATGTTCTTTAGTATGGTGGGCAGATGCAGTAATACGGGGATGAATCCCATGTATGCCAGTTCGCGATAGTGTTTCACCATCTCACCTCCGACCTGTGCCATCAGGTCGCCTCCGATGAAGCGAAAAGAAGCCTTGGCATCGTTTCTTTTCAGTTCTTGCATCAGTCTTGAAGCGTGCAGGTCGCCGCTGGCTTCTCCAGCTATCAGGTAGTACTTCATAATGAGTTGAGAGTTATTCTTCCCAGTCCTTTTTCTGGTTCATAAATTCGTAGGCGGTGACGTCAACTTGAGTGGGGGTGATGGCCACATAGCCATTGTCCAAAGCCCAGCGGTCGGTGTCTTGCATATCAGGCTCGTCGTTCTGATAGTGTCCCACCATCCAGAAATAGTCGTAGCCACGAGGATGATGACAGCGCGTAACCTCCTGGCCCCAGGTGCCCTGTGACATGCGGCACACCTTTACACCGTTGTATTTAGGCGTGCGAGGGAAGTTGACATTCAGGCAGATACCCTTGGGAAGTCCTTTGGTCAGAACTTTCTCTGTCATCGAAACGACGTAGGGGCGTAAAGGCTCGAAATCTGCATCGTCGCGATTGTCGCACAGAGAAAAGGCGATAGACGGAATGTACTTCATGCATCCCTCGAGCGTCACACCCATCGTGCCGCTGTAGTGTGTGTTGACAGATGCATTGTCACCATGGTTGATACCGCCGATAACAATGTCTGGACGTCGGTCAACGATTTGCGATAGGGCCAGTTTGACACAGTCAACGGGTGTGCCATTGCTCGACCATATCTGTAGTCCCTCCTCTTCGTGACGCAGGTTGAGGCGCAGAGGCGTGGTGGCTGAAAAAGCACACGAGAAACCAGAGCGTGCCGAGTCGGGAGCACAAACAATGATGTCGCCCAGGTGTCTTAACATATCCACCAGACAGTTGATACCTTTGGCCTGATAGCCATCGTCATTGGAAATAAGTATGAGTGGTTTTTTGCTGTTCATTACTCCTAAAAAAATTTCTTGCAAAGGTAACTATTCTTTTTGAGAAAAAGTAAAGACGGGCGGAGAATAATTCTAAAATTATTGAAATAATATCAGTGAAACATTCATTGTTTCACAGAAAAGTTGTATCTTTGCAGTTCAAAACTATAAAGGAGAAAAGATTGAAATGGGAAAGATTATTGCATTAGCTAACCAAAAGGGTGGCGTAGGAAAGACCACCACTACAATCAATCTGGCAGCTTCGCTGGCTACCCTTGAGAAGACGGTGCTCGTCGTCGATGCTGATCCACAGGCCAATGCCTCAAGTGGATTGGGTGTGGATATCAAGCAGGTGGACTGTTCTATTTACGAATGTATCATTGATAAGGCCGATGTACGCGAGGCTATCTACACAACCGACATTGAAGGACTTGATATCATACCTAGTCATATCGACCTGGTTGGTGCCGAGATCGAGATGTTGAACCTAGACAATCGCGAGAAGGTTATTAAGAAACTGCTTGATCCAATTCGTGCAGAATATGACTATATACTCATTGACTGCTCACCTTCATTGGGTCTTATCACCGTGAACTCATTGACGGCAGCCGACTCGGTAATCATACCCGTGCAGTGCGAATACTTTGCGTTGGAGGGTATCTCTAAACTGCTTAACACCATTAAGATTATTAAGAGTAAGCTGAATCCGAAACTGGAGATTGAAGGTTTCTTGCTGACGATGTACGACTCACGTCTGCGTCTGGCTAACCAGATCTATGACGAGGTGAAGCGTCATTTCCAGGAACTGGTGTTCAAGACAGTGATTCAGCGTAATGTGAAACTCTCAGAGAGTCCCTCTCACGGTCTGCCAGTCATTCTTTATGACGCAGATTCTACTGGAAGTAAAAACCATTTGGCATTGGCAAAAGAAATCATTAGTAAGAATAAATAGTAATGGCTGTAAGAAAGAAATTTGACCGGAATGTGCTTGGACGCGGACTCGATGATATCGGAAACGGCCGCGGACTGGATGCACTCATTGATACAAGCGAGGTGAAAACTCAAGGTTCGTCAAACTTGAATGAGATTCCTATCGAACAGATTGAACCAAATCCTGATCAGCCTCGTCGTGAGTTTGACGAGACGGCTATGCAGGAGCTGGCTACAAGTATTGCAACCATGGGTATCATTGCACCCATCACTTTGCGTCAGGTAGCGCCCGATCGCTATCAGATCATTGCAGGTGAGCGCCGATGGAGAGCTTCTCAACAAGCTGGACTCACATCGATACCTGCCTATATCCGCACGGCTAATGATGAGAGCGTGATGGAGTTGGCCCTCGTGGAGAATATTCAGCGTGAGGACCTGAACGCCATTGAAATTGCGTTGGCCTATGAACACCTGGCAGAAACCAGCGGTATGACGCAGGAGAAGATTTCTGAACGAGTGGGCAAGAGCCGTACGGCTGTGACCAACTATATGCGTCTGCTGAAGTTGCCTGCCCAGATTCAGATGGCACTGAAGAATCGCGAAATAGACATGGGACATGCCCGTGCCCTGCTGTCGCTCGATTCTCCTTCCATGCAGTTGAAGTTGTTCAAGGAGGTGCTCAAGAACCAGTACTCCGTGAGAAAGGTGGAGGAGATGGTTCAGATGCTGAAGAATGGTGAAGACGTACAAGGTGCCAATAGAAAGATTGCTGCAAAGGCTAAGTTGCCTGCAGAGTATGACGCAGTGAAAAAACGTCTGACAACCTTCTTCCAGACAAAGATTCAAATGACTTGCTCTCCTAGTGGTAAAGGAAAGATTAGCATTCCTTTCGACAACGAGGGCGATCTGGAACGTATATTAAAAGTGCTGAATGCAGGACATTGAGCAAATGAAGAAATGGGGCTTTGACATGATACGGGGATTGCGAAAGGCAATAGTGCTTATAGTACTGTCGCTGTGTCTGCCGTTGACCGAGACAAAAGCCCAGACCGTGGTGGCTGACTCTATCATGCAGGTCATCGACTCTATGTATGCTGCTCTGCCAATAGATACAGCTGCTGTCATTGATACAACCGCGGTGCAGACAGTGGTCCATCAGACGTTGAAGGCTTCAAAACCCAAGAAGGACTGGAGCACGTGGCGTCCTGACCCCCAACGAGCCCTTTGGATGGCTATGGTCATTCCTGGCGGTGGACAGATTTACAACCGTAAGTACTGGAAGTTGCCAATAGTGTATGGAGGTTTTGTGGGATGTGTCTATGCACTGATGTGGAACAACATGATGTACAAGGACTATCAGCAGGCTTATCTGGACATCATGGATGATGATCCTACAACAGCCAGCTATAATAAGTTTCTGCATCTGGGACGTACCATTACGCCTGAGAATGAAGAGCGCTATAAGTCGGTGTTTAAGAGTCGTAAGGACCGCTATCGCCGTTGGCGCGACTTGAGTTTCTTCTGTATGGTGGGCGTCTATGTCGTTTCGGTGATTGATGCCTATGTAGATGCAGAGCTGTCTGAGTTTGATATCTCAAAAGACCTGAGCATGAAGGTGCGCCCAACAGTCATGGGCAACGGCCTGAATAGCAGATCGCTGTCAGCAACGTCGATTGGCGTGAACTGCAGCATTAATTTCTAAAGAAGATTTTATGAAGAGAAAACTGATAATACTTTCCGCAATGCTTCTGACTTGTGTGGTCAACACACAGGCGCAGATAGAGGTGGAGGTAGAAGACGAAGAAATCATTGTATCTGATGAATATGGCGATGTGGAAGAAATAGACTTCCCCGAAGCCATGGCCGATAATATGATGGATAGCTTGATGAACCTCTATGAGTCTAAGAGTTATCTGACTGTAGATGAAGATTGCAGAACAACAGGCGAGAACCCGCTGTTTTCAAAAGAGGAATACATCGAGCGCCTGATGCGCATGCCTACCGTTATGGAGATGTCGTATAACGAGGTGGTGCGCTCTTGTATCGATCGCTATGCCGGACGTCTGCGCCGCCAGGTGGGTTTTATGCTTGGCGCCTCTAACTTCTATATGCCTATCTTTGAGGAAGCACTCGAAGCTTATCAGGTTCCCTTGGAATTGAAATATCTGCCCGTCATTGAGTCTGCCCTTAATCCCACTGCTGTCTCTCGTGTTGGAGCAACAGGTCTTTGGCAGTTTATGGTATCTACGGGAAAGATGTATAACCTCGAAATCAATAGTTTGATTGATGAACGTCGTGATCCGGTGAAGGCTAGCTATGCTGCTGCTCACCTGCTGAGTGATTTATATAAGGTTTATGGCGACTGGAATCTGGTGATTGCAGCCTATAACTGTGGTCCAGGTAATATCAATAAGGCTATAGCACGCGCTGGTGGCGAACGCGATTATTGGAAGATTTATCCTTATCTTCCCAAGGAAACACGCGGTTATGTGCCAGCCTTTATTGCTGCCAACTACGTGATGACTTATTACTGTGAACACGGCATCTGCCCTATGAGAACGCAGTTGCCCTCACAAACAGATACAGTGATGGTGAACCGTGATCTGACTTTGTCTCAGATTGCTTCAGTATGCAATCTCGATATTCAGATGCTACGCGCTCTCAACCCTGTTTATCGTCGTGATGTGGTGCCCGGTGGTTCAAAGCCTATGCCTATCCGCCTGCCCTTGAACGATGTGAACACGTTTATCACCATGCAGGACTCGGTCTATGCTTCTGCGACCCCGCTGAAACGTGCTGAGGTGGAGATAGACAATACATTCGTACCTTCTAAATCGGTGTCGAGCAAACGCAGCGGACGTAAGAGTTCACGTGGCGGACGACAAGTGACGGTGAGAAAGGGTGAGTCTCTTTCTACCATTGCTCGTAGAAACGGTACGACGGTGGCTAAGTTGAAGCGACTGAACGGCATTCGTGGTAACAATATCCGTGCCGGACAGAAGTTGAAGGTGAGATAATATTGCTATTATAATATATAAGGTATAAGGTTAAGGAGGAATACTATGGACGATGAAGAGATGATGCGACGCGAAGAGGCCGATGATCAGATGATTAATGAGGCCTATGACCGACTGATAAATGATTATTTAAATTCACGCCATCGCAAGAAGGTTGACCTGATTGCAAAAGCATTCAACTTTGCACGTCAGGCTCATAAGGGCGTACGTCGTTTGTCGGGCGAACCTTATATTATGCATCCAATTGCCGTTGCACAGATTGTGTGTTCGGAGATTGGATTGGGTTCTACCAGTATCTGTGCCGCCTTGCTGCACGATGTGGTAGAGGATACCGACTATACTGTGGAGGATATCTCCAACATGTTTGGTCCAAAGATTGCCCAGATTGTTGATGGACTGACCAAAATCAGTGGTGGTATCTTTGGTGAGAAAGCGTCGGCACAGGCAGAGAACTTCAAGAAACTGCTGCTCACGATGAGTGAGGACATTCGTGTTATCCTCATTAAGATTGCCGACCGTCTTCACAATATGCGTACGTTGGACTCTCAGCCAGCCAACAAGCAGTATAAGATTGCTGGTGAGACGCTCTATCTCTATGCACCATTGGCCCATCGATTGGGACTCTATAAGATAAAGTCGGAACTCGAGAATCTCAGTTTTAAGTTTGAACACCCAGAGGAATATGCTACCATAGAGCATAAGTTGGCCGAGACTTATAAGACGCGCCATCAGTCGTTCGACCTCTTTACGGCTCCCATTGAGGATATGCTCAAACGTATGGGCGTGCAGTACCAGATTAAGGAGCGCATCAAGACGCCTTATTCCATCTGGAACAAGATGCAGAAGAAGCATGTTACGTTCGAGGAGGTCTATGACATCCTGGCTGTGCGTATCATCTTCAAAGCAACAAGCAAAGAAGCTGAAGCTCGCGAGTGCTTTAATATCTATGTGGAACTTGGCAAGATCTACGAGAGTCATCCCGATCGTTTGCGCGACTGGGTGAGCCATCCTAAGGCAAACGGCTATCAGGCACTGCATGTCACACTGATGTCAAAGGAGGGCCACTGGATTGAAGTGCAGATTCGTTCGGAGCGCATGGACGAGATAGCTGAACAGGGTTTGGCGGCTCATTGGAAATACAAAGAAGGTGAACAGGAGGATGGTGAGTATAGTGAGGACGAGAATGAGTTGAACCAGTGGCTTCGAACCATCAAGGAGATACTCGACGACCCACAGCCAGACGCCATGGACTTCATAGATTCTATCAAATTGAATCTGTTTGCAAGCGAGATTTTTGTATTTACTCCGAAGGGCGAAATCAAGACCATGCCTGCTGAATGCACGGTGCTTGACTTTGCTTTCTCTATCCACACGTTCTTAGGTTCCCATTGTATTGGTGCAAAGGTCAACCATAAGTTGGTGCCTCTGAGTCATCGCCTGAACAGTGGCGATCAGGTTGAGATCTTGACCTCTAAGTCACAACGGGTGCAACCTTCATGGATTAACTTTGCATCCACAGCTAAGGCAAAGGCCAAAATACAGGCTATCCTGCGAAGAGACAATCGCGAGGTGCAGAAGAAAGGCGAAGAACTGCTGGACGACTGGTTGCAGAAGAATGGCTTTGAGTCTAACCAGAGTCACATCGACCAGTTGATGCACTTGCACGACTTTACCCGTCGTGAACCGTTCTTCCTGGCCATGGGCGAGAAACGCATTATTCTTGGTGACGAGGATGTTGACGAGCTCAATGGTAAACATAAGGCAAAGAGCGAAAGTAACGGTGGATGGCGTAAGTATGTGCCTTTCGTTAAGGCCAAGAAGGCTGTTAATGACCAGCCTGAACTCTTTATCGTTCCCGAGAAGTTCAACAGAAAGAAACCCATTTATATCACTGCTCAGAATATCAAACAATATATCTTCCCCACATGTTGTCATCCCATTCCGGGCGATGATGCTTTGGGATATATTGATAATCAGAATCGCATCGAGATTCATAAGCGTGCCTGTCCTGTGGCCAACAAGCTGAAAGCCAGCTATGGCAACCGCATCCTGGATGCTAAATGGGATATGCACAAGAACCTGTTCTTCGATGCAACGATTCGCTTGGGCGGTATTGATCGTCGCGGATTGGTAAACGAAGTTACTCAGGTCATTTCCAATCAGTTAAACGTTGATATTCGCAAACTGACCTTCACTACAGAAGATGGTATATTTGAAGGATGGATAGACTTGAAGGTTCACGATCGAGATGATGTGAAGTCGATTATAGTCAGTCTGAAAGAAATAGAAGACTTGAAAGAAATTTCACAGATTATGTAATGGCAAAATAAATAATTGGGCGAACTCTATTGGAGTCCGTCCAATTGTTTTTTCAGGGCTTGCAGATTGTCTCTTACATTGACAAGACGTGCCAGGACATCGGCCGTTTTGTCTGCACCGTCACGGTTGTTGTTGATGATGCTTTTGGCAGCAGAGATCTTGAATCCGCGCTCTTTAACCAGGTTGTAAATCAACTTGACCTGTTTGATGTCTTTTTCTGAATATTGGCGAATTTTGTTAGGCCCCATCGTCTTTGGTTTCAAATGGGGGAACTCGGTTTCCCAATAGCGTAGTGTACTCTCGTTAAGGTCGAACATTTCTGCCACTTCCTTAATGGAATAGTACAACTTTAGGTTTTTATTAAGATTCAGTGCCATAATACATCTTCATTTGTTTGCAAAGATACGAAATAATTCTTAATTCGTCATCGTTTATTCGCCATTTTTTTGTAATTTTGCACCCAAATTGTATATAAAGTATAGAAACAATGATGACCGCTAAAGAGATTCGCGACTCGTTTAAGAAATTTTTTGAGTCGAAACAGCATGCCATTGTGCCTTCTGCACCAATGGTGATTAAGGATGACCCAACGTTGATGTTTACCAACGCTGGTATGAACCAGTGGAAAGATATTATCCTGGGTACTCGCGACCCAGAACCTCGCCGTCGAGCGGATACACAGAAGTGCTTGCGTGTCTCTGGTAAGCACAATGACCTGGAGGAAGTAGGTCATGACACCTACCACCACACCATGTTCGAGATGCTGGGCAACTGGAGCTTCGGTGACTACTTCAAGGAGGGTGCTATTGACATGGCATGGGAATATCTTGTAGATGTCCTGAAGTTGAACCCAGAGGATCTTTATGTCACCGTGTTCGAAGGCTCTCCAGAGGAGAATATTCCTCGTGATGATGAGGCTGCCAAGTATTGGGCCAAGCACGTGCCTGCCGACCATATTATCAATGGTAATAAGCACGACAACTTCTGGGAAATGGGTGACACGGGTCCTTGTGGTCCCTGCTCTGAGATCCATGTTGACTCTCGCACCCCCGAGCAGCGCAAGGCCAGTGGTAAGAGTGGCCGTGAGCTGGTGAACCAGGACGACCCTCAGGTTATCGAGATCTGGAACATCGTGTTCATGCAGTTCAACCGCAAGGCCGATGGTTCTCTGGAGCCCCTGTCAATGAATGTGATCGACACCGGTATGGGCTTCGAACGTCTGGTTCGCATGATGCAGGGCAAGCATTCTAACTATGATACTGACGTGTTCCAGCCCATCATCAAGGCTGAGCAGCAGATTACAGGACTGAAATACTACACTTTCGAGGAAGAGACAGAGAATCCTATCAGCAAGGAGCAGGACAGTATCAACGTGGCCATGCGTGTTTGCGCCGACCATCTGCGTGCTGTAGCTTTCTCTATTGCTGATGGCCAGTTGCCTTCAAATGCTAAGGCCGGCTACGTTATTCGTCGTATCTTGCGTCGTGCCGTACGCTATGCTTACACCTTCCTCGGACAGAAAGAGGCCTTCCTCTATAAGCTCCTGCCTACACTCGTTCAGGAGATGGGCGATGCCTTCCCCGAATTGAAGGCACAGCAGACACTGATTGCCAAGGTGATGAAGGAAGAAGAAGATTCTTTCCTTCGTACACTCGAAAAGGGTATTGGCATGCTCAACGATGCTATGGAGCAGTTGAAGGCTGAGGGCAAGAAAGAACTGGATGGCGTTCAGGCCTTCCGCCTGTTCGATACCTATGGCTTCCCTCTCGACCTGACAGAGCTGATTTGCCGCGAGAACGGATTTACCGTCAACGAAGAGCAGTTCAATGCCGAGATGCAGAAGCAGAAGGACCGCGCTCGTAATGCCGCCGCTGTTGAGAACTCAGACTGGGTTGAGCTGGCTGCAGGCGAACAACAGTTCGTTGGTTACGACTTTACCGAATATGAGTGCCGCATCCTGCGCTATCGTAAGGTGACACAGAAAAAGAACGAGTTCTATGAGCTGGTTCTCGACAACACACCTTTCTATGGTGAGATGGGTGGACAGGTAGGCGACCAGGGTGTTCTAGTTTCCGAGAATGAGACCATCGAGATCATCGATACCAAGCGCGAGAATGGTCAGAGCGTACATATCGTGAAGCAGTTGCCAAAGGACACTGCAGCACAGTTTATGGCTTGTGTCGATACCGACAAGCGTGATGCTTCTGCCGCTAATCACACTGCCACTCACCTGCTTGACTATGCTTTGAAGCAGGTTCTGGGCGACCACGTAGAGCAGAAGGGTTCTTATGTAAGCCCCGACACGCTGCGTTTCGACTTCTCTCACTTCGAGAAGGTGACCGATGAGCAGATTCGTGAGGTAGAGCGCATGGTCAACGATATGATTCGTCAGGACATACAGCTCGACGAGCATCGCGATATGCCTTTTGATGAGGCTAAGAAACTTGGTGCTATCGCCCTCTTTGGCGAGAAGTATGGCGACAAGGTTCGCGTCGTTCGTTTCGGACCTTCATGCGAGTTCTGTGGTGGTGTTCACGCCAGCAGCACCGGTCGTATCGGTTTCTTCAAGATTATTTCTGAGAGCAGCGTTGCTGCTGGTATCCGTCGTATCGAGGCCAAGACTGGTAAGGAGTGCGAGGAACTGCTGTATCAGACCGAGGATATGCTCCGTGCCGTGAAGTCATTCTTCAACAATGCTAAGGACCTGCAAGGCGTCATCCGTAAGTATATCGAGGAGCACGACGCTATGAAGAAAGAAATTGAGGGCTTCCAGGCTCAGGCAGTAGAGCGTGCAGCCAAGCAACTGGTTGAGAAAGCTCGTGAGATCAATGGCGTGAAGGTAGTTTCTGCCGTTCTGCCCATGGCTCCTGCTGCTGCCAAGGACTTGGCCTTCAAGGTTCGTGCCGCAGTCGAGGGTTCTCTGCTTTGTGTACTTGGAACGCATGCTGACAATAAGCCACAGCTTTCTATCATGATGAGCGACGACATGGTGGCCGACCACAAGTTGAATGCAGGTCAGATGGTTCGCGAAGCTGCTAAGCTCATCCAGGGTGGTGGCGGTGGTCAGCCTCACTTTGCACAGGCTGGCGGTAAGAGCGTTGACGGACTCAGTGCTGCTGTTGATAAGGTTGTTGAACTGGCAAACCTCTAAAACAGCCTAGTTAAATATTCTAAAGAATAGGGATTTCCTCCAAAGTAATGCGGAAATTCCTATTCTTTTTTTGTTGATATTCCTTATCTTTGCACCATCAACCATTTAAGACTATAAGATTATGACTCAAACATCTGTTTTTCGCAAATCGCTTTTGCTGTTAGTAATGACAGGCTTTTGCTTGTTTGCCAGTGCTCAGCGCTATGAGATAGACCGCGGACACGTCTATTTTGGTCATGCGTTGTTGAAGTATGCCGATGCTCGTACCTTCCGTGATTTGGGCTGTGGCTATGCCAAGGATAAGTACAATGTCTATATGGATGGCCGTGTGTTGGAGAATGTAGACCCTTCTTCGTTCCGATTGAAAGAGCCCAGCAGCTGGCGTAATCAAGGGCGTAACGAAGAACTTCCGCCATCGCATCGCGGTTACTATAAGACAAAGTTCAACGTCTATTATGGCAACAAGAAGTTGGATGCGCATGCACAATCATTTGAAGAGTTGGGTGGAGGCTATGCAAAGGACTCCTTCACTGTGTTCTACTATGGCCAGAAGGTCGATGGAGCCATGGCGTTAACCTTTAAATATACGGGTGATGGCTATGGTGAAGACTCCTATGATGTATTTTACAAGGGTAAAAAGATTGAATAAATAACGTGAAAGAGCGACACACCATGATGGTTGTCGCTCTTTCTTTTATGTTCTATTTCTGATTTCTCAGACTTGTTTTCCTTTTCTTTAGAATCATTTCTGATTCTGCTCGAAACTTTTCTTATTCCTTGTCGTAGGCATGAGCCGGATAGTCGATGGTGTAGTGCAGTCCTCGACTCTCTTTGCGCTCCAGGGCAAAACGGGTGATCAGGTAGCCCACGTTGATCATGTTGCGCAACTCACAGATGTCCTTTGTGGCTTTTACGCGCTTGAACAGGTTCTCGGTCTCTTCATAAAGCGTGTCAAGGCGCACCCAGGCACGATGCAGACGAAGGTCTGAACGCACGATGCCTACGTAGTTAGACATGATTTCTCCAACCTCTTTTACAGATTGAGTGATGAGCACCTTCTCTTCGTTGGTCAGCGTACCCTCGTCGTTCCATTCGGGCACTTTCTCGTTGAAGTCGTAAAGGTCCACATGCTCCAGTGAGTGTTTGGCAGCCGCATCGGCATAGACCACAGCCTCGATAAGTGAGTTAGACGCCAGACGGTTGCCACCGTGCAGACCAGTGCAAGAACACTCGCCGATGGCATAGAGGCGCTCAATGCTTGAGCAACCGTTCAGATCCACCTTGATACCACCGCACATGTAGTGGGCTGCGGGGCGCACGGGGATGTAGTCGGTCGTGATGTCGATGCCCATCGACAGACACTTTTGATAGATATTGGGGAAGTGACGGCGCGTCTCGGCAGGATCCTTATGTGTCACGTCCAGACAGACGTGGTCCAGTCCGTGAATCTTCATCTCTTTATCGATGGCACGAGCCACAATGTCGCGTGGTGCCAACGACAGGCGTTCGTCGTATTTCTCCATGAAACTCTCGCCATTAGGCAGACGCAATATGCCGCCATAGCCGCGCATAGCCTCGGTGATGAGGAAGGCAGGGTGGGTCTCTCCGGGCGAGTAGAGGGCGGTGGGGTGAAACTGCACAAACTCCATGTCGGCCACCGTACCTTTGGCACGATAGACCATCGCCTCGCCGTCGCCTGTAGCAATCACAGGGTTGGTGGTCGTCTGATAGACGGCACCACATCCGCCAGTACACATCACGGTGACCTTTGCCAGATAGGTGTCCACCTTCTCGGTCTCGGGATTCAGCACGTATGCACCATAACAGTTAATATATGGTGTGCGTCGTGTCACCTTGGCACCCAGGTGGTGCTGCGTGATAATCTCAACGGCAAAGTGGTTTTCCTTGATGTCTATGTTAGGATTGTTGCGCACGGCTTCCATCAGTCCGCGCTGAATCTCAGCTCCGGTATCGTCGGCATGGTGCAGAATGCGGAATTCCGAGTGTCCGCCTTCGCGGTGCAGGTCGAAGTTGCCATCTTCCTTCTTATCGAAGTTTACGCCCCAGTTCACCAGTTCTTTGATCTGTTCGGGTGCGTTTCTAACTACCTGTTCCACGGCAGTGCGATCCGAAATATAGTCGCCTGCAATCATGGTGTCCTCTATGTGCTTGTCAAAGTTGTCCACCAATAGGTTGGTAACCGATGCCACACCGCCTTGTGCAAACGATGTGTTGGCTTCGTCAAGTGTTGTTTTGCAAATCATGCACACTTTGCCTTTGTTGGCGCGTGCCACCTTTAGGGCATAACTCATGCCCGCTACTCCTGAACCAATAATAAGAAAGTCGTATTTATAGACCATGCTCTTCTTTGTTTTAAAACACTGCAAAGGTACGCATAATAATCGAGAATCAATTGTTTCATAAAAAAAAAGGCAAATAATTTCCTCAATTTCTATGTTTTTTACTTTTTTTCTCGTAACTTTGCAGCCGTTAAACCAATTATCAACAAAATTATGGACGATTACCCGGCGGACAATTACAATTCGTAATGGCGGGGGATAGCGACAAGGCTGCTAATCCCTTTGCCGCTAAATTATTTTCGTAAAACTATCCATGTTCACGAGTGTTTGAGCACTTACGTACTTGTGGTATTATCAAACGGATTAGCATCATGAAGACCTATTGGAACACAACAGAGGGGCTGAGCCAACTGCAGGAGTGGCAGCCTAATTGCTGGATACAGGTGACGTGTCCAACCGACGAAGATCAGCGCGAACTCGAAGAGCGCTTTGGCATTCCCGATTATTTTATTTCAGACATCAGCGATACCGACGAGCGTGCCCGTTATGAATACGATGACGGATGGATGCTCATCATCTTGCGTATTCCCTACGTCAAGGAGGTGCGTTCGCGCACACCCTATACCACGGTGCCTCTGGGTATTATCCACAAGCGCGACGTCACGATTACCGTGTGCTACTACGAGACCAACATGATGATTGACTTCGTCTCGTATCAGCAGAAGCGCAATGATGGATTCACCGATCATGTGGACATGATTTTCCGTTTGTTCCTTTCCAGCGCCGTGTGGTATCTGAAGCGCCTGAAGCAAATCAATCTGCTGATAGATAAAGCCAAGCGCAATCTTGACAAGGAGGTGAACAATGAAAGCCTGATCGGCCTGAGCCGTCTGCAGGATTCGCTCACTTATTTTCAGACATCTATTCGTGGCAACGAGACCCTGCTGTCTAAACTGAAGTTCAAACTGCAGATCGACGAACTCGATGCCGACCTGATTGAGGACGTTAACATCGAGATGACGCAGGCCCGCGAAACCACCAATATCTATTCGAACATCCTCGAATCGACGATGGATACCTATCAGTCGATTATTAATAACAATATGAACACCGTGATGCGTACGCTGACTTCAGTGACCATTATCATGATGTTCCCCACGCTGATAGCCTCTCTTTTCGGTATGAACCTCATCAATGGCATGGAGTCTAGCCACTTTGGTTTCCTCTTTGCTATGGCTATTTCAGGGGGCGTTTCGGCCCTTGCCTGGTGGTTTTTTAGGTATAAAAGGCTTATTTAAACCCCAAAAATGAAAAAAAATCACAGAAAATTAGGCTGTTAAAATTATTTTCCGTAATTTTGAGGCCTAATTTTGTGTGTACTAATCGAATCAGTAACTAAAAAGTTAAATGATGGACTCTCAAGAAAACATCCTCGAACAGGGGACACAGGAAGAAGTAATGGCTCAAGAAGCCGCAGTTGAAGAGCGTAAGGTCTATACCTCTAAGAAGGAAGTACTCGACAGGGTAAAAGAAATTGCCCATGGCGAAGAGGTTCCTCAAAAGGATGAGGTGGAATACCTGAAGACCGTGTTCTACAAACTTCACATTGCCGAGCGTGATGCCCAGCAGAAAGCATATGTTGATGCTGGAGGCGATCCTGCCACCTATCAAGTGACCCCCGATGAACTCGAGGAGGTGTTCAAGGCCGAGATGGGCGTCATCAAAGAGCGTCGTGCCGAACAGTTCCGTCAGCAGGAAGCTGAAAAGGAGGAGAATCTGAAGAAGAAACTCGAAATCATTGAAAAGATAAAGAATATGGTGACCTCGCCCGAGGAAGCCAATAAATCATACCAGGACTTCAAAGCTCTGCAGGCAGAGTGGAAGGAAATCAAGAGCGTGCCTGCCGATAAGGCCAACGAGTTGTGGCGCAGCTATCAGCTCTACGTAGAGCAGTTCTACGACCTGCTGAAGCTGAACAGCGAAGCCCGCGAGTACGATTTCAAGAAAAACCTGGAGCTGAAGACGCACCTCTGCGAGGCAGCAGAGAAGCTGGCCGATGAGGAAGACGTGATTAGCGCTTTCCATCAGTTGCAGAAGCTCCATCAGGAGTTCCGTGAGACTGGTCCCGTGGCCAAGGAGCTGCGCGAGGAAATCTGGCAGCGCTTCAAGGCTGCTTCTACTGTTATCAACAAGCGCCATCAGCAGCATTTCGAGGATATCCGTGCCCGCGAGGAGGAGAACCTGCAGAAGAAGACCGTGCTTTGCGAGAAGGTGGAGGCCATCGTTGCCGAAGAGAAGAAGGGTAGTGCAGATTGGGAACGCCTGACTCAGGAGATCATCGCCATCCAGCAGGAGTGGAAGAGCATCGGTTTTGCTCCTCAGAAGATGAACGTGAAGATCTTCGAGCGCTTCCGTGCCGCCTGCGATGCGTTCTTCGCAGCTAAGGCCGAGCACTTCAAAGCCCTCAAGGATGCTTTCAAGGAAAATGCCGACAAGAAGCGTGCACTCATCGAGAAGGCTAAGGCTCTGCAGGATAGCACCGAGTGGCGCTCTACCAGCGATAAGCTGATTGCCCTGCAGAAGGAGTGGAAGACCATCGGTATGGTGCCTAAGAAGTTGGGCGACCAGCTGTGGGAAGAGTTCCTGGCAGCCTGCAACAAGTTCTTCGAGGCTCGCAATGCTGCTGGCGCTGGTCAGCGCAGCGAGGAGCATCAGAACCTGGAGAAGAAGCAGGATGTCATTGCACGCCTGAAGGCTGCTGCCGAAGAGGCTGGCGAAGACCTGCAGTCAAAGGTTCAGAAGCTTGTTGAAGAATACAATGCCATCGGTCATGTTCCCTATAAAGAGAAGGACAAGCTCTACGAGGAATATCACGCTGTGCTCGACAAGCTGTATAAGGAGCTCAACGTGTCTGTGGCCAAGAAGCGCCTCAATAAGTTCAAGGACAACCTCAAGCAGGTGGCCGAGCGTGGCGAGGCTGCACTCGACAGCGAGCGTGCTCGCCTGATGCGTCAGTACGAAAGCCTGAAGCAGGATATCGCTACCTACGAGAACAACCTGGGCTTCCTCAGCGTCAGCTCAAAGAAGGGCAACTCGCTCATTGACGAGATGAACCGCAAGGTGCAGAAGCTCAAGGACGATATGCAGCTGGTAAAAGATAAGATCAAGGCTATCGATGCCGAGAATAAAGAATAAAGTCGGGTAGTTTTCCCGGATTACAGATAGGGCCCTTTGGCTTGTCAAGCAAACAACTTGGCAGTCAGAGGGCCCTTTTTGTTTGTTGTTTCAGTTCTTTTTATAAGTCAATAGTGCCGCTATTATATGCTAATAGTGCTGCTGTTATATGCTAATAGTGTCGCTATTATATGCTAATAGTGGCACTTTTGTGTCTTACGACTTAAGTCGTGAGATCTTTTGACTCCAGTCGTGAGATCTGTTGACTTAAGTCGTGAGATCTGTTGACTTAAGTCGTGAGATCTTTCGACTTAAGTCGTGAATTACCAAAGTAACGCTTTTCTGTTGGTAATGCGCCACTATAGCGTGGGAAAAAGACTTGTTTTATGTGGGCTTTCTCGTATTCAGGATTTATGAAAAGGACGACGAGGGCGTAATTGGATAAAAGAAAAATCCGCTAAGTACTTTTCAGTGACCTAGCGGATTTTTAAGTTGGGGTACCCGGACTCGAACCAGGAAAGGCAGGACCAGAATCTGCAGTGTTACCATTACACCATACCCCAAAATGTTGTTTGCTGTAGAACTCTCTTGTTCTGTTTTGCGGGTGCAAAGGTACGACTTTTTTGTGAACTACCAAAACTTTTGGGCACTTTTTTATAAAAATCATCAAAAAAAATGTTTTTATATGCGTTTTACGGATAAAAGCGCTACCTTTGCATAGTAATTTCACATTATTAATATTATAAATGGAACAAACATCAAAACTGGTTCAGACTATTGTTGAAGGAATACAAGAGAAAAAAGGAAGTGGTATCGTGATTGCTGATTTGAGCGGCATTGACGGCACGATATGTAAGAACTTTATTATTTGTCAGGGTAACTCGCCTGCGCAGGTAGAGGCGATTGCCGAGTCAATAGGCGATATGGCTCGCAAGGAGCTGGGCGAAAAGCCTGCTCACGTGGTGGGTCTTGAGAATGCTCAGTGGGTGGCCATGGACTATACAGACGTGCTGGTGCATGTGTTCTTGCCCGATGTGCGTGCTTATTATGACCTGGAGCACCTTTGGGCAGACGCACCTCTGACAGCTATACCTGATTTGGACTAAACATCATATGGAACAGAATACTAATAATCAGCCGAAAATGCCAAAGTTCAATATGAACTGGATTTATCTGGTGGCTATTGCGGCATTGTTTTTCTTTTATTTCACTGGCGAACAGGGCTTGGCTCAGCAACAGAGCGCCATTAGCGAAGTGTCATATTCTGAGTTCAAGACACTGGTGAACCAGGGCAATGCATCACGTATTGTGGTCAACAAGAGCCACAACACGCTGAAGATGTATGTGAAGCCCGACAGCATCCGCTCGGTTCTTAACAAGACGGCCGACCAGGTGGGCACCGACCCCTATCTGAATGTTGAGTTTGGTAGCATCGACCGCCTGGAGCAGTTTGTGGACAGTGCCCGTGCTCACCACGCATTCACCGGTCGTCTCAGCTACGAGCGTGATAGCGATGGCGGTTTCCTGGGCAACTTGATCAGCATGATGCTCCCCATCATCCTGTTTATCGGTGCATGGCTGATTTTCCTGCGCTTCATGAATCGCGGCGGTGGCGGTTCGATGGGTGGCGGCATCTTCTCGGTTGGCAAGTCGAAGGCCAAGATGTATGAGAAGGGTGGCGAACTGGGCATCACGTTCAAGGATGTGGCTGGTCAGGCCGGCGCCAAGCAGGAGATACAGGAGATTGTAGAGTTTCTGAAGAACCCACAGAAATATACCGACCTGGGAGGTAAGATTCCCAAGGGCGCACTGCTCGTAGGCCCTCCAGGAACAGGTAAGACCTTGCTGGCCAAAGCTGTGGCTGGCGAAGCTGGCGTACCTTTCTTCTCGATGTCGGGTAGCGACTTCGTAGAGATGTTTGTGGGCGTGGGTGCCAGTCGTGTGCGCGACCTGTTCCAGCAGGCTAAGGCTAAGTCGCCTTGCATCATCTTCATCGACGAGATCGATGCTGTGGGACGTGCCCGCAGTAAGAACCCAGCCATGGGGGGCAATGACGAACGTGAGAACACACTGAATGCTCTGCTCACCGAGATGGACGGCTTTGGCACCAACAGTGGTGTCATCATCCTGGCTGCTACCAACCGTGTGGACATGCTCGACTCGGCCTTGTTGCGTGCTGGACGTTTCGACCGTCAGATACATGTGGACCTGCCAGACCTCAGCGAGCGTAAGGAGATCTTTATGGTTCACCTGAAACCGCTGAAGCTCGACAACACCGTAGATGTTGACTTCCTGGCCCGTCAGACTCCCGGCTTCTCTGGTGCCGACATCGCCAACGTATGTAATGAGGCAGCCCTGATCGCTGCTCGCCATAACAGCCTGAACGTGGGCAAACAGGACTTCCTGGATGCCGTGGACCGCATCATCGGCGGACTGGAGAAGAAGACCAAGGTGATGACCCAAGCCGAGAAGCGCTCTATAGCCATTCATGAGGCTGGTCATGCCACGATCTCTTGGTTCACGGAATTTGCCAACCCCTTGGTGAAGGTGAGCATCGTGCCTCGTGGACAGGCGCTGGGTGCTGCTTGGTATCTGCCCGAGGAGCGCGTGCTGCAGACCAAAGAGGCCATGCTCGACGAGATGTGCTCGCTGCTGGGCGGACGTGCTGCCGAAGAACTCTTCGTGGGCCATATCTCTACAGGCGCCATGAACGACCTGGAGCGCACCACCAAGCAGGCCTATGGCATGGTGGCCTATGCCGGTATGAGCGAGAAGTTGCCCAACCTCTGCTACTATAACAATGCAGAATATCAGTTCCAGCGTCCTTACAGCGAGACCACAGCCAAGATCATAGACGACGAGGTGCTGAAGATGGTCAACGAGCAATATGAGCGTGCCAAGAAGATACTGACCGAACATGCCGATGGACATGCACGTCTGGCACAGCTGCTGGTTGAGCGTGAGGTGATCTTTGCCGAGGATGTGGAGAATATCTTTGGCAAGCGTCCTTGGACCTCGCGTGCCGACGAACTTCTGGAGGCACAGATGCGCGAGGAGGCCGAGAAGATGGCTGCCGAGCGCACCAAGCAGCTCGAGGCAAAGCAGAATGCTGAGAACTCAGAAGACGTGAAAGATTCTGAGAATGCTTAAAAATAGAAGACTATGAAGAACTTTATTGTGAGAACGATCACTGGCGTCATTTTTGTTGCTGCCATTGTGATTAGCTTTTTGAACCCGCTGGCCATGGTGTTCCTGTTTGCTCTGGTGACAGGCATGACCATCTGGGAGTTCTGTGGATTGGTGAACGAGCGCGAGGATGTGCAGGTGAACCGTTTCATCTCTACCGTGGCTGGTGTCTATCTGTTTCTGGCCATGGCAGGTCACTGCAGTGGCAGGGTGGATAGCGATACGGTCTTCATCCCTTATCTCATCACCATCATCTACCTGATGGTGGCCGAACTCTATCTGAAAGCAAAAGACCCCATCAACAACTGGGCTTACACCATGTTGCCACAGATGTATATCGCTCTGCCTTTCTCCATGCTCAACGTGTTGGCATTCCCACAGGCAGGTGCCTATTCTTTTGTATTGCCACTCAGTGTGTTCGTTTTCCTGTGGATGAACGACTCGGGCGCTTATCTCTGCGGTTCGCTGCTGGGGCGCCATAAGTTGTTCCCTCGCGTTTCTCCCGGCAAGAGCTGGGAGGGAAGCATCGGTGGCGGCATCTTGGTGGTAGGCGTAGCCGTGCTGATATGGTATCTGCTGGAGATGTATTTCCCCGGTGAGTCGAAGATGAATGCGCTGCACTGGGCCGGACTGGGCATCACGGTGGCGGTCTTTGGTACGTGGGGCGACCTGGTAGAGAGCCTTTTCAAGCGCACGCTGGGCATAAAGGATAGTGGCAACGTGCTGCCCGGACATGGCGGAATGTTGGATCGTTTCGACTCCTCACTTCTTGCCATTCCTGCGGCTGTAGTCTATCTTTTCACATTGACGCTGTTAAAATAAAAACACTTTTTAAGGAAAACGCTTGCATATATTAAAAAAAATGTGTTACTTTGCAGTTAATAACATTAAACATTAACTAATAAAAAGTATTATGAAAAAGTTTTTTGCAGCTATTGTAGCAGTGCTTTTCGCAGCACCTTCGTTTGCTCAGATGGGTAGTGGCGGTTTCTCTTTGAACGAGAGCACAGTATATTACGGTCTCCGTATGGGTCTGAATGTGTCAACCATCACTGGTGATCTTCTGGATCTGGATTCAAAGGCAGGCATGACCCTGGGTGGTGTTATCGGTCTGCGCGTCAGCGATACCACACCTATCTTCGTTGAGAGTGGCTTGTACTACTCTGCACGTGGTGCCAAGGACTTCAACTTGAACTACCTCGAGATTCCTGTACTGATTAAGTATGGCATTCAGGCTACCGACGATATTGCTATCCTGCCTTATATCGGTCCTTACTTCTCTTATGGTATTGGTGGTAAGTATAAGACCTTGGAGGGCAAGCGTAGTTCATACAACTGGGTGAAGCACTCTGATATGGGTTTCAAGCTGGGTTGTGGTGCTGAGTACAATAAGCTCTATGCCGAGCTTGGTTATCAGTTTGGTGTGATGGATATCGCCAAGGATAATCCTACAGATGACGGTGCTCACACTGGTAACTTCTTTATCAACATTGGTGTGAATTTCTAAGAAAGTTGATACTTTAGATATTTCAAAAAGAGGGGCATTCACTTCGTAAAGCGATGCCCCTCTTTCGTATTTTGAAAGCAATCATCTACCTTCTGCGTTTGGTCTTTTTCTTGGCTGCAGGCTTTGGCTGAACCTTTGCCTTAGGCAGTTCACCGCTGGTCAGCAGCTCGCACACACGATCTTGGAAGTCGCGACCGGTGGTGGCACGCATGACGCCCTGGTTGATGATGGCAAAACAGAGACGGTTGCCATTGGGTGCCGTGCAGTAGCCCGCCAATGCTGAGATGCCCGTGACGGTACCCGTCTTTGCCATCACATTACCCTCGGCGGTTGTCTCCTTCATGCGGTTCTTCAGCGTGCCATCCACGCCAGCGATGGGCAGCGATGGCAACAGTTGGTTGTACACCGGCTTGTTGTTCCACACATAGCGCAGCAACTTCACTTCCGCCTCTGCCGACAGGTAGTTATAGAGCGACAGGCCGCTGCCGTCGGCCAAACGGTAGTTGTCGGGGTTCAGACCGGCTTTTCGCATCACCCTGCGCTGACAGTCTTTGGCCTCATCGGCATTGGCAGGACGATTGCCATCGGCCATTGCCAACTGGTAGAACATGGACTCGGCGTACAGGTTGTCGCTGTCTTTCATCATTTTCTTCATCACGGCATTGATGCTGTGAGTGCGTGTGCAGAAGGGGATCGCATCCTCGGGACACGACCAGTGGCCCACCCCCACGTTGACAAACGCCACACTATCGTCGAGCAGCGCCTCGACAAGGTGGTCGGTGAAAGCCTCGTTGCGCTCCACCAACAGAGGCGAGAGCGATGGGTTGTCGTCGTCCCAGCACCATCCTTCGCCCCATTTAAGCTCGTCTTTGGCCGAGAGGTCGGCAAAGATGTTACCTTCGAAGGTATCTATACCCAGCTCTTTTAAGGCTTTCACGGCAGCCTCAATGTCAGTATCGGAAAACATGGGGTCCATGCCGCCCACGCAGTAGATGTCGCCTTTTAGTCGGCGGTTCTCTATCTTTCCTGTATAAAGAAAACGCGTGGTGAACTGATACGTAGGCCCCAGCTGATCGCAGGCCGCAATGGCCGTGAGCAGTTTCATGGTGGAGGCAGGGCGCATCAGTTGTCGCTCGTTGAAGCGGTATACCAGTGTATCGGCCGTTAGGTCCCAAACCATCAGTCCAACACTCGACGTGTTGAACATCTTGTCCATAAGGAGCGTGTCCATGCGCTCTTTGGATAAAGAAACTGTCTGTGCCGACAGGAGTGCAGGCACAGACAGTAGGAGTGAAAATAACAGCTTCTTCATGGGGCGTTATTTATTTCTCGGGTACGTCCTCAAGAGTCTTCTTCAGGAGTTTCCAGAATGGTTCAACGGTCTCAATCAGCGCACGCTCGGTGGTGGTGTGGGGCGACTTCATTGTGGGGCCGAGGCTGACAACATCCAGCCAGGGGTATTTGCCCAGGATGACAGAGCACTCCAGACCAGCGTGGTCCACCTGAATGATGCCATCGGCGCCAAACAGTTCCTTGTACTCCTTCAGCAACAGGTGCAGAATCTCTGAGTCAGGATTGGGATCCCAACCGCCATACGAACCGGCTGTCTCTACCTTCATGCCTGCCATCGAGAAGCAGCTCTCCAGTGTCTTCACCACATAGTCTTTCATATCCTCACGACTGCTACGTGCCAGAATCTTGATGTCGGCATGTCCGCCACCAATGTTGATGATAGCCAGGTTGCTCGATGTCTCAACCACGTTGGGGTAGGCAGGGATAAAACGAACCACGCCGTCATGACAAGCATAGATGGCATCGATGAGGTTGTCTTGAATCTCTACGGGAATCTCTGTCTTTGGTGTCTCAACCTCTTCCACCAGCACCTCGATGCCCTGTGGCTCGATGAGCTTGTATTCGTCGTTGAAGGTCTCTTTCCAATCGTTGGCCAGTTCCTTGATGGCTTCAACATTCTCTTTAGGCAGTGTGAGGATGGTCTCAGCCTTGAATGGAATGGCATTGCGCATGTTGCCACCCTGCCAGCAAGCCAGACGTGCGTCCAGCTCTTCGATAGCCTCGCGAACCATCTGCACCATCAACTTGTTGGCGTTGCCTCTGCCTTCATGGATCTCCAGACCAGAGTGTCCGCCACGCAGGTTCTTCACCGTCAGACGTACGGCTGCATCCTCGGCATCGGTGTCCACCTCTTTATAGTCGAGCGTGGCTGTGATGTCGATACCACCAGCCGATCCGATGACAAACTTGCCCCAATGCTCTGAGTCGAGGTTCAGCAGAATGTCGCCCTGCAGCTCGCCCTCGGGCAGGTCGTTAGCTCCATACATGCCAGTTTCCTCATCGGCAGTCACCAGGGCGTCGATAGGACCATGCTTCAGGGTCTTGTCTTCCATGATGGCCATGATGGCAGCCACGCCAAGACCATTGTCTGCACCCAGTGTGGTGCCCTTGGCTTTCACCCATTCACCGTCAATCCATGGCTGGATGGGGTCGGTCTCGAAGTTATGTGTAGATTCGGGAGTCTTCTGTGGCACCATGTCCATGTGTGCCTGCAGGATGATGCCCTTCTTATTCTCGTAGCCAGCGGTAGCTGGTTTGCGGAATACGATATTGCCGGCGGGATCCTTGAACGTTTCTACACCAGCCTGTTTGCCGAAGTCAAGCAGGAACTGCTGAATCTTTTCCAAATGTCCGCTAGGACGTGGTACTTGTGTTAGTGCATAGAAGTTCTTCCAGATGCACGTGGGGTTTAGGTTCTGAATTTCATTCATAGTGTTTTGATTTTTTATTCGAGGTGCGAGGTACGAGGTGCGAGGTACGAGGTGCGAGGTACGAGAATACCTTTTCCCGTTGTAACTCTTACTCTTGGTTATTAATGTTGTCTTGTACTTTTATTCGAGGTGCGAGGTACGAGGTGCGAGGTACGAGAATACCTTTTCCCGTTGTAACTCTTACTCTTGGTTATTAATGTTGTCTTGTACTTTTAATTTCTCTGTTAGCGATTTCTTTAATCCCCAGATTGTCATTGATACTCTTGATGCAAGTGTGTCAATCTTGTTGAAATCTGAATCGGATATATAATTATTATCGTGTGCTATCTCCATTTGACAGACTAATTCAGTGAGGGATCCGTAGGCAATGTCCAAGAAATGTATTCTCTCTCTTATTGCAAAACGTCCAAGTCCTTCTGCTATGTTTGAAGGAATAGAAATGGCAGCTCTTCTTATTTGATCGCAAAGGGCATATCTTTCGTATTCAGGAAACTGAAATAATAAACTATATGTCAGTTTGGTTAGTTCCTTGGCCAGTTTGTATGCATCGACATTGCGATAATAAAAATCATTCATATTACGCTTAAATCATTGTAAGTAAAACTATTCTCGTACCTCGTACCTCGCACCTCGTACCTCGTCCCTTGCACCTCGTACCTCGTCCCTTTCTAGAGACCCATTCCCGTTTCTCGATACAAACGAGAGTCTAATTGAAGCCCATACGCCCAAGAGGATGACTAACAGGGTCTGTACGGTGTGTACGATAAGCACGAAATACAGGGCACGCTCGTCGGCCACGCCATAGAGAATCAACATGGTCTTAACGGCAAAATGCCAAGGACCGGCTCCGTTGGGTGTGGGAACGATGACGGCAAAGTTGCCCACCACGAAACATACCAGTGCGCAGCCAATGCCCAATGCCTTGGTGAAGTCGAAACAGAAGAATGTCAGGTAGAAATGCAGGAAGTACATCACCCAGATGCCAACGGAGAAGAGCAAATAGAGTGGAAGGTTCTTAATGTCCTTCAGTGACAGCACGCCTTCCCATATACTGTGCAATGTCATCTTTACCTTATTATATATAGATAGGCGGCGCAGCAGCATGTGAAGCAACAGCATGACGGCTATGCCGCAGATGCCTGTCACGAGCCATCCTGTCAGTGAGAAACTGGTCAGTATATGGTCGAGCGACGTGCCTGTCTTTTTGAAGAAAGAGCCAAAGACGCTCATCTCGAAAAGCAGAATGAGACCGGAGTAGAGTAGCACCATCAGCGTGTCAACGGCACGCTCGGTAACCACGGTGCCAAGTGCTTTCGCAAACGACACTCCCTCCCAGCGCTTCAACAGTCCACAGCGGGTGAACTCGCCCACACGCGGGATGAGCAGCGAGACGGCGTAGCTTGTGAATATCGTGTTGACAACAACCGAATTTCTTGTTTTCTCGCCCATTGGCTCAAGCGTCTGACGCCAGCGCCAGCCACGAAAGGCCTGTGCCAGTATGCCAAAAGGAAAGGAAAGCAGCATCCAGGTCCAGTTCATTTCGTGGAGCACCACTTGCTTAATACCTTGAAAATCAAAGCCGCGGTACATCCAATAAAGAATGGCGCCACCCAGAAGGAGTGGTAGTATGATTTTTGCGATGGCTTGAACGTACTTCATAGATTTCGCAAAGTTACGAATAAATGAGCGAAATGCAAAAAGAAAACCGCATTTTCTTTTTCATTTCCGAATGCTAGTAACTAAGACACAGTCAGAGTTACGAATAAATGAGCGAAATGCAAAAAGAAAACCGCATTTTCTTTTTCATTTCCGAATGTAAGTAACTTCGGTTTATCCAAAGTTAAACGAATAAATGAGCGAAATGCAAAAAGAAAAACGATGATTTTCTATTGATGGTTCTGCATTTTTTGATATTCGCGCGGACCAACGCCTTTGTATAGTTTGAAGTTTCTGTAGAACGATGTAGTGCTGGTGAAGCCAGATTCCTCTGAAATCTCGGTCAGCAACTTGGTGGGATGTTGACTGATGAGCATCGTTGCATAATCAATGCGCATGCGGTTGATATACTCATTGAATGACATGCCCATCTCACGATTGATGGCAATATAGATATAGTTGCGGTTGGTGCCTAAACGCGATACGACATCGGCAATCTTCAGGTTGGGCTGGCGATACAGCAGCTCCTGCTCCATCAGTTGTTCAATACGACCGCGTAACTCTTTGATGGCAGGTAGCTCCGATACGGTCTCGTCGGCTTCCTCTTCGTCTTTCTCAATATCCTCCACACTGAAATTCTGATGTATCCCCACGTAGCCTATCACAAAAAGCAGGACGGAGAAAAGGGTAGAAGGGATGGCAAGCAGCCAGATAGACTCGTTGAAGTGGTGTCTGCCAATGATGTTGAACACAAATGAGAAGACAGATGTCACGACGAAAGCTATCAGCATGGCATGAATGATGCCCAGCGATTTGTCTTCCACATCGGCATAGGCTTCCGCTACTTGTTTCTCGTATTGCTTCAGGTGGTTGCGCCCCAACAATAAAACAGGGATGAGTAATAAGCCGAACATGCCTTTGCAAATGTCGTGTAGGACGCCTTGTTGGATGGCTAAGCCTGTGAGTCCTTCGTGCATGCCCTGGTATAGATAGATGTCTATAAACTGTGCGGTTTCCTCGGGCGACATTAATATATATAGTAATCCCACGCCAAAGAAAGCCAAGATAGCCGGGATTATCATGATATAGCGAAATCTGTGATGATTCCTTCTGGTGGTTAGCGAACAGATATATAAATAGTACAAGGGGTAAACAGCCAGATTGCTGGCACAATACAATGTGTTTGTCAGAGGTATGATTGACGTTTTGTGGTTGAAGAATACACAATGACCCATGTAGAGCACCGTTGCTGTCAGCATGAAGGCAAGCAAGTGCAGACGCGTACGGTTCTTGCCGTCACGGTGAAGTTCGAATGCCAGCATGAAACTCCAGAAGAGGCAAACGAACATTGGCATAATTGTGAATATCATAGCTTTCATACATGCAAAGTTAGATAAAATGAATGAAGAAACAATGTCTTTATCGGGAAAAATGTGAAATGCAATGTATTTTTGAGATTATGAATTGTATCTCTTTGAATATGGGAAAACGTTCTGCGAATACGTTATAGTGATATTGATTAAATGTTTTTGACTTTGCAGTAGAAAATCTTTATTTATGTTTAATTCTAAAATAGTAAGATTGTGAAGAAGTATTTCTACCTAATGAGTATCATGTTTTGCATGATTATTGGATCGATGGCTTTTGTGGCTTGTGGCGATGATGATGATGACAATGGTACAGGTGTGATTACAGAAGGAAAGTATGCCGGCAACCGTCTGATTGGTGAGTGGATTTGGGGTGAGCCTGATATGCCCCAGCATGAAGAGGGACACCATGCAGCTGGATATATTTTCAATGCTAATGGAACCTGCACCCATTATAATCGCGATAGCTGGGACGATCAGGTATTCGAGGACATAGAAAAGGGCACTTTTGTCCTGGACGGTCTGAAGCTGACTATCACCTGGACTACTCGCATCATGAAAGAACATGGTGAGACTTTTGAAGATACAATGGAAGATCCAGAGATTGATGAGTGTGAGATTATGTATCCTGAAGAGGGTAATGTTGGCATGTTCATCAAACGTTATTATGACGCAGGCGGCGGCCGACAGGGTTGGAATGAGGAAGGTCCCTTCTATAAGAAATAATAATATCGAATCTTAATTTATTGACACCTATGAAAACGTTCAATAGATCCATTCTGTCGCTACTGGCCTTGATGGCCAGTAGCACAGCTTGGGCTTTTCAGAAAGAATATCAGGGATTCTACTACGAACTTGATCCTGATACCAAGCAAGCTACACTGATATGCCCAACTGACGGTTCCGGAAACTTGGTTTCACCAGAATATTCCGGAAGTATAGCCTTGCCCGATTACTTCTATTTCAAAGTAAACGAGGAAGATGAGTACGATACCTATTTCTTCTTGAGCGCTATTGGCGATAAGGCTTTCTATAATTGTACAAATCTGACGTCGGTCTCAATTCCAAGTGGTGTCACAACCATTGGAAAGGATGTCTTTGAGGGGTGTACCGCCCTTACCCGCCTAGTTATTGGTGGCTATGTACATCTTACAGATAACGCACAGGGACTTAGCAGCTTCGCAGGCGCAACGAATCTGGCCACGATGGAACTGTCTGGCCGCATCTATCAGGACAAGGCTGGCGCTTTTGCTGGTATGAAGAAACAGGAACATATTCGTCTGGGCAATGTTGATACACTCGAAGTTAATATGTTCAATGGTTGCGATGCTATGATGAATGTAAAGGTTGCTCGCCGTCGTCCGCCAGTATGTATGGACGCTTCTTCGCTTGGCTTCGACAAGACCAATGTGATTCTCGAGATTCCTGAGACCTTTACTAATCGCTTCCAGGCTGCCGACGTGTGGAAAGACTTCCCAACGATGATGGAGGTTTCCGATTATGATATGTTTGGTAAGACGGTCTATGAAAATCTTGACTATTTGGATTGGGTAGATTTCCGTGTGAAGAACGATGATGGTATCTGGCTCTACTATAAGGTTCATCGTCCAGGAAGTGTCTTCCTCACAGGCGTACCCGTGCTGAATGGTGGATGGATTTATCATGGCAACTACGACCGTGAGACGATTCGCGTGCCACAGACTGTAACGCATACGGATTGGGGAACCTATACTGTCACAGGTGTTGACGGATGGGCTTTTGACAGCGATATGGAACTCACCAATATCTACCTGCCCAATACCATTGATAGTCTTATGCAGCAGGCCTTCATGTCGACAGGCTCGTTGGAGCATATCGATCTGCCGGAAGGATTGAAGTATATCGGTTCTAACTGTTTCGCCGATAATTCTTCGCTGAAGGGTAAGATGGTGATTCCAAGCACTGTACGCTATATTGACTGGACGGCTTTCCGCTATTCTCAAATTGATGAGTTCGAATTTGCCGAGGGATGCCAGCTCGACTCTATCGGAGGTTACTGCTGGTTTGGTTGCCCTAACGTGAAGGAGTTGATATTGCCTTCAAACGTGAAACTGCTTGATGCGGCAGCTATTGCTCGCAACCTGCAACTCTCACGCGTTGAACTGCCTGATGGTTTGGAGGAAATGCGTGTTAACGCTCTCGCTTTCAATCCATTGGAGAGTTTCACTCTGCCTGGAGGTATCAAGGAGTTTGACTCTCAGTGTCTTAATGGCGTAGGTCGCATGGACTTAGAGTGGGGTAATCCTTCTTCAAGCACTCTGAAGCGTATTGCTGTTTCCAAGAATAACCCGCGCTATGATTCTCGCGACAATTGTAATGTCATTATGACTACAGTAGGCGATACTCTGGTTTACGGTTGTGACATCTCTACCATTCCTGCTTCAACAAAAGTGATTGCTAGCTCTGCCATCCAAGGTGTTCAGCTGAAGAGTATCACTTTGCCCAAGGATCTGAAATCTATTGAGGTTGACGCTTTCCAAAATCCGTTCACCGGAATGCCGGTTCAGGTGGGAAGTATCATTTCTGAGATTACGGAACCTGCCGGCATTGCCAAGAAGGAGCAGGTGAAGAATTGGAAAGATGAGGAGAATGATGTCTATGCGTTCAATGAGGATATGTTCGAGAATACCAAACTTTATGTGCCTGCAGGAACAAAGGCTAAGTATCAGGCAGATGCCGTTTGGAGCCTCTTTAAGAACATCATCGAGGAAGAGCCTATTACTGTAGAAAAGGTAGAACCCGTGGTTGAGGCTACTACGACAACCTTTGCTGAGGTAACAGAGGAGACCGACCTTACTAATGCGGTTATTGATAACATCTATGTGACACTCGATACTTTGAGCGGTGACCACTTCGATGCTGATGAACAAGCCATCGTGCTGCAGTCTGTCATCACCGATTTGGCTATGGAGAACATTGCTCAAGCATCCGACCTGTCTGCTGCTCTTGCCAATAACTTCAATGGTCTAGTAGTAGAGTTGGCTGCTGGTAATGGCAAGGTAACTGTTACCACCAAGACTACAGGTGACCGTCAGTTGGCTGTGAAGGTTGGCGCTAATGCCGCAGAGCTCTTCAAACAGGCCAACAAGGGTGAGATTACTGTCAATTACGACATCGATGCTTCCACCTATTTATATATTTACTCTGTAGGTGAGGCTATCAATGGCTACGACGAGGAGGAATTCTCACAGGGTCCCAATGCCCGTCGCTATGTGAAACGCATGGTTCCAGAACAGAAAGCAGAGAACAGCATATTCATCTATAGTATGCAGGTAGCACCTATCCAGGTGAATGGCATCAGTGTTCAGCAGCAGTCAGCTGCCGCAGTTCAGGAGGCCTTCTCTGCTGATGGTCGTCGTCTCGGCGGTGTTCAACAGGGCTTGAACATTGTTCGTCGTGCTGACGGTAGAATGGAAAAGGTTATAGTGAAATGATAAGATGGATTAAATGTTTTGGGTGGGTTTTCATGCAAAAAAGCGTGAAAACCCGCTTTTTTGAGGAAAAGTTGAAAAAAGTTCCTTTTTTATTTTGCCATTTCCTTTCTTCTGCTTATATTTGCACTACAAAACTTAAATTTATTTTTATTAACTTAATCAATTTAATCATTATGAAGAAGTATTTCTATTTAATGGGTCTCATGCTCTGCATGGTATTTGGTTCAATGGCTTTCGTTGCTTGTGACGATGATGACGAAGAAGGTGGCGGCAATGCATCTATCACTGCCGATCAAATCATTGGCTGTTGGTACGGTATTGATGAGAACAACGACACGAAGATTAACGTATTCTCTATCAACTTTGAGCCTAATGGCTATTGTATGTTTGATCAATACAAGGCTAAGTCGAAGAATAACTGGCAAATAGAGGAAGAAGGCTATGATATGACTTGGGTATTGTCTAAAGGTACTATAGTTATGACACTTGATGGATACGAGGGCGAGGAACAACAGATGAAGGCAGATATTCTGAGCCTCAATGGAAATTCGCTCAAAATCAGACGTTATCTGGAAGAGGGCAATAGCGACGTGATGGAGATGGTACGTTGTGATACTCCTCAGGATGCTAGGAGAGTTCTTGTACAGCTGTTGGAAGAAAAATTTAGCAAATAGTCTCTTATCAAGAGTAACAATACACTCTCATGTACCAACACGGTGCATGAGAGTTTTTTTGTTTTCATTTGGATTTTCACTCAATTTGCACTATCTCTGAGCTGCGCTCGAAGATAGGCTGCATTTCGGAAAAACTCAAAAACATTTGGTTTTTCGCTCAATTTGCACTATCTTTGCATACAAATGAAGCAAGTAAGACCCAAAAAGAATCTTGGTCAGCATTTCCTAACTGACCTCTCGATAGCTAAGCGCATCGCCGACACGGTAGATGCTTGTCCTGATATTCCCGTTTTGGAAGTTGGCCCGGGTATGGGCGTCATGACGCAGTACCTGGTAGAGAAGCCACGTCCCTTTAAAGTGGTGGAGATAGACCGCGAATCGGTGGAATATTTGAACGAGCATTTCCCCAAGTTGCGCGAGAACATCCTTGGCGAGGACTTCCTTCGTATGGACTTGCGAGAGGTGTTTGGCGGCAACCAGTTTGTGCTGACGGGCAACTATCCCTACGATATCTCATCGCAGATATTCTTTAAGATGATAGACAACCGCGATCTCATCCCCTGTTGTACTGGTATGATACAGCGAGAGGTGGCATTGCGCATTGCTTCAGAGCCTGGCAATAAGCAGTATGGCATTCTTTCGGTACTGATTCAGGCTTGGTACGATGTAGAATACCTCTTCACCGTAGAACCCGGTGTGTTCAATCCGCCTCCCAAAGTGCAAAGTGCCGTAATCCGTATGACACGCAATAAGGTGCAACGATTGGGATGCGACGAGAACTTGTTTAAGCGTGTGGTAAAGACATCGTTCAACCAGCGTCGTAAGATGCTGCGCGTTTCGCTGAAGCAGATGTTGCCAGATATGTCTATCATTAACGCATCTGAGTTTGCAACTTTGCGCCCCGAACAGTTAACCATTTCACAGTTTGTGGAATTGACTAATTTGGTGGAAAAAGCATTGTGTGCGAACACAAATGCTTGATTTGTGTCAATAAGAAGCCCTTTTTTTCTTTTTATCGCATTATTTTTGATACAACATATTGGAATAATGCCTACCTTTGCATCGTCAAAAGAAAACAAAGAGATCTTCAATAAGGTAATTAGTTAAGGTAAAAAAGATTAATCAGGGGCCTTGTGAAAGGCGTAGAGAAAGCAAAGAAAAAAGAAATTCAGTAGTTTAGTTTGATTAAGGTTAGTAAATAGATTGTTAGTAAGGTTTTCAAGAAGGTATTAGTAAAGGTAAATAGAAAGATTGTAAGAAAGGGTAACAAGTTAGAAAAGGTTTTTAGTTATTAATATCTGTGAAGTGCAGCCTCAGGGTAGTGACCCGAAGGCTGCACTTCTCTTTTATGATTTCTAGCGAGTCAGCTTCTTGGTGTTCCATTTGCCATATCGCATGCGGGCCAGGAAGATGCTGCCACGGAAGGTCAGTTCGATGGCCATGGCTGTCCAGAAGCCTCGCAAACCATAGTCGCGTGCCAACCACCATGCCAGTGTCAGGCGGACGCCCCACATAGAGCAGAGACTCATGATGGCAGGCTTTAAGGTATCGCCAGCGCCTATAAACACACCATTGCACACGATGGCTGCTGCAAACATTGGTTCTGCCCACGCCTCGATGCGCAGGGCACGTGTTCCTTCGTTGATGATTTCCTCGACAGGTGAGAGGATGCCCATCAGTTCGGGAGAGAAAATCCACATCATGACGCCCATCACGGTCATCACACCGATGCCCATCATGACAGACAGATTGGCAAATGAGCGGGTCAGCACGCGCTGTCCGGCGCCAATGCCTTGACCGACCAGTGTGGTGGCGGCCTCGGCAATGCCATACCCTGGCATGTAGCAAAGACTCTCTACGGTGATGGCCAGTGAGTTGGCAGCAATGGCGATAGTGCCTAAGGGGGCAACGATGATAGTGCTCACAATCTGTGCGCCACCCATCAACAGGTGTTGCAGTCCCATGGGGGCACCAATCTTAATAGCAGTTCTAATGGTGTCGCCATTGGGTTTGAAGGTGCCGGGATTTCCTTTCAGCCGAAGCATGTCGCTACGCACCAATAGGAAATAGAGCATCAGCACGGCAGTTATCAGCATGGCCATGCCGGTGCCAAGTGCTGCACCCATGACGCCCAATTGCAGTATATATATAAATAGGTAGTTGAAGACCACGTCCATCACGCACATGGTGATGTTTAGAATGGAAGGAATCTTCATGTTGCCCGAACATTTCAACATCGAACCAGCCAGGCCTTCCATCTGGAAGAAGATGCCAAACACGCCAATGAGCATGAAGTACATGGAGGCATCGTGCGCTATCTCTTCGCTTCCGCCCAGCCAATAGGGCAGGTAGCTGTGGATGGCAACGCATATCAGGGAGAGACATACGCTCCAGGAAAAAGCGCATACCAACGATTGGCGCAACACCCTACGGGCACTCTCAAAGTCGTTGGCACCAATGAAGTGGGCCACCTGAACGGAAAAGCCCATCGACACAGCCGACGAGATACCACCTAGCAACCAGGTGGTGGTCTCTACCAGACCGATGGCTGCTGTAGCACGAGCACCCAGATGTCCCACCATGGCAGCGTCGATGATGAACATGACGGTGGCGGAAATCTGCGCCAGGATAGAGGGGATAGACAACTGCACAATGAGGCGCAACTTCTCCTGTTGTGTCATGGTGCGGCCTTCGCGAATATAAGCTAAGAGGTCCTTGCTTTTCAAAATCGTATTTTTTTTCGTTTATTCGTTGTTTTCAATAAACAGCGAGTCGTCCATTTCTGTCAGTGACTTTTTCTTCTTGTTTTCCATAGCTCCAGCCTTCAACAGGTTTCTGGCAGCTGTGATGATGCTGGGTCCACTTTCGGCAGTGGTTATCTTCAGCTTGCTAATCTTCTTGATGGTGTCGTTCATGCTCGACTCCACATCCATAAAGCGAATGCCAAAGTCCTGAACGCGGTCTATCACCGTATTGGCAGCATCCATCATGGTCTGCTGGTTCTTCAGTTGGCGCACCTGTGTCCACATCATCTCCAGCACACGAAGGTTCATATACATAGTTTGCGGGCCCAGTATCATGACGCCTTGGTCGTAGGCCTCGCGCCACAATGTGGCATCGTTCAGCAGCGCCAGGTTCAGAGCGCCCTCGATGGGCACATACATGATGGCGAAGTTCAGGCGGTTGTAGCCACTGGGCAGATATTTGGTGTATTCTTTCTTGGCCAGTCGTTTCACCTGTGCCCTCACGCTGTCAATGTGCGCCTTTAGGTACTGGCTCTTTTCGGGTGAGCCGTCTTCGGCATTCATGTAGCGTTCGTAGTCGGTGAGCGACATCTTCGAGTCAACCACCACATGACGGTTGTTGGGGAAGTGCAGGATGAAGTCGGGTATCAGTCCGCGACCATCATCACCCTTGGCGCTGCGTCCATCCTTGTCTTTCAGTGTCTCTTGCGTATCAAACTGTTCACCCTCTTTCAGTTCCAGGTCTTCCAGCAGTTGCTTCAGCTTTAGCTCGCCAAAGTTGCCTTGCACCTTCACCTCGCCAGTCAAAGCACGTGTCAGGCGGTCGGCAGTCTCGCCGATAGCCATGCTCTTCTGCAGGTTCAGCTTGATGCTTTCGTCCAGTCGGGTCAGCGCCTCGGCCTGCTGCTCCTTGCTGCGGCTCAGGGCCTCTTGCATGTCCTTCAGACTCTTCTGCAGAGGGTCAATGATCTTTGACACCTGCTCCTGGTTCTGCGCTCCCAGTTCCTCCTGTCGCGACTTCAGCACACGTTCCGAGGTGGTCTGCATCTGTTCCTTGATCAGGTCCAGTTGCGATTTCACCTGTTCCTGGTTCATCTGCTTCAGGGCAGCTATCTGTTGTTCGAAGGCCTCCTGTTGTCTTTTCAGGCTCTTCTCGTGTTCTTCCTTCATCGCGCTGATGGCCTTTTCGTGCTCCACCTTCAGTCCGCCTAGCGCTTTCTCCTGCTCCGCCTTCAGCGCCTCCAGTTGTCGGTTGGCGTTCTCGGCATTAGCTTTCTGTACGTCGCGTTCAGCAGTCAGTGTGGTGATGGTTTGCTGATAGGCCTCTTTGCCGCGATTACCCATGATGTAACCCGCTACGCCCATCAGTCCGCAAAAGACCACAGCTATAATTAGGTATATTTCCATAACCTTAATCCCTTATTTCTTAACTTGGTGCAAAGATACGAATAATATTCAAATTATCACTAACTATTTTTGCTTTTTCGATTTCTTAATATTACCTTTGCAGGCTGAAAACCAAACTAAAAGTATTTAAGTAATAGTGTTTAAGAAAAGCTTGTTAGTAGTAGCGCTTGGAGGTTTCCTTCTCCAAGCTCCAGCCCAAGTGAGATTGGCTGGGAAGAAGGGAGAGTGTTTCCCCTTAGTCAAAGGAAAAGAAAAGGCCGTGATTTGTTATGATAACAATGATGCCTTGGTCGTGGAACGCAGTGCCAGGATGCTGGCCGAGGATGTGGCTTGCGTGACAGGCACATCGCTGAAGGTACAGCAGGGAACGGCTGGGGCCGACTATGCCATCATAGCTGGTACTCTGGGGCATAGTCGTACGATTGATCAGTTGGTCAAGGCCGGACGAATAGATACCACAGGGCTTACCGGTGCCTGGGAGCGCTATCATGTGGCTATGCTCAAATCGCCGGTAAAAGGTGTGAAGAAAGCCTTAGTGGTGGTGGGCAGCGATCGTCGTGGTACGGCCTATGGCGTACTGTCTATCAGTAGGGCTATTGGTGTCAGTCCTTGGCGTTGGTGGCTAGATGCGCCAACAACAAAGCGCAGCACATGTCTGTTGCAGGTGAAGCCTTTCACTTCGCGTACTCCTAGTGTGCGCTATCGTGGCGTGTTTATCAATGATGAGGACTGGGGCTTGTTAAAATGGGCGCGTCATAACTATGAAAAGAATCTTGGCAATATCGGACCCCGCACCTATGCTGCCGTTTGCGAACTGCTGCTGCGCCTGAATGCCAACTACCTTTGTCCTGCCATGCACGAGGCCTCTCTGGCTTTTCATCGCCTGCCTGAAAACAGGCTGGTGGCCGATACGTTTGCCATCGTCATGGGTTCCAGCCACTGCGAACCGCTGTTGCTCAACACGGCCAGTGAGTGGGACCGTGGCAAGTATGGTGCATGGGATTATAACAACAATCGTCGTGGTGTGGATAGTGTGCTGAATGCCCGTGCACAGGTGCTGGCACCATTCGAGAATGTCTATACGCTGGCGCTGCGTGGCTTGCATGATGTGGCCATGAGCGGTGGCGATGACATGATAGAGCGCAAGAACACCATGCAGGCAGCCTTGGCGGCCCAGCGCCGAATGGTGGCTGAGGCTACAGGACAGGCCGAAGAGACTATTCCACAGGCTTTTACCCCCTATAAAGAGGTGCTGGATGTTTACGACAAAGGACTGCAGTTGCCCGATGATGTGACAATCATCTGGCCCGATGATAACTATGGTTATATGAAACGCCTGTCGAGTCCCGACGAACAGAAACGCTCGGGCCGCAGTGGTGTGTACTACCATGCGTCTTATCTGGGGCGCCCCCACGACCATCTGTGGATGAACACGCAGTCGCCTTGCCACATGTACGAGGAACTGAAGAAGGCCTACGACCTCACGGCCGACCGCATCTGGCTGTTGAATGCCGGCGATATCAAGTCGTGCGAATTTGCCACCGACCTCTTCCTGGCTATGGCCTACGACATCGATGCTTTCGACTATCAGCGCTGTGCCGACTATCGCACTGAGTGGACCTGCCAACTGCTGGGCGATGACTATAAGGAGGCCTATCACGACATCTTCCGCACGTTCTATCGACTGGCCTTCCAGCGCCGTCCAGAAGGCATGGGGTGGGGACAAGAGTGGGCTACCGACGATCGTGCCGTAGAGCAGACCACCGACACCGAGTTCTCGCTCACCAACTATCGTGAGGCTGAGCAGCGCCTTGCTGACTATATGCGTATTGCAGACATCGCCGAAGAGCTGTTGGCCAAGATGCCAGCCGAGAAGCGCAGTTGTTTCTACGAGGCTGTCTATTACCCAGTGAAAGGTTGTGAACTGATGAACCGCATGGCTATTGGCGCACAGAAGAACCGTTGGTACGCCCTTCAGCATCGTGCGGCTACAGCCAGCGTGAAGGCAGAGGTGAAAAACTGCTACGACTCTCTGCAGGTCATCACCCAGAACTACAACGCATTGGAAAATGGCAAGTGGAATCACATCATGAGTATGGTTCAGGGTGTCACGGCTTCTTACTACAATATGCCCGAACTGCGCGATGCCGAACTGGCCGACCGACCCACGTTGGGCGTTCTGGCAGAGGGCGAATATGGCACTCGCGGTCCACGCACCATGCAGTCGTTACCTGTCTTCTCAAAATATCAGCCCAACCGTTCTTATTATATTGAGGTGTATAACCAGGGAAAGGGACAGTTGCACTGGACTGCCACAGCCAGCAAGGAGTGGATCTGTCTCAGCATGACTGCTGGTACTACCGACCTGCAGCAGCGCATCATGGTTTCTGTAGATTGGACTAAGGTGCCTCAGAGCGCAGAGGAAACGGGCCTTGTTACGTTCCGCGATGATGAAGGTAGCGAGCAGACCGTCATCGTGAGTGCGTTTAATCCTGCTTCGCCTTCTGTCGATGATCTCAAGAGTCTTTATGTAGAGGATAATGGCGTCATCGTGATACCTGCTGCGGGCTATGCACGCAAGAAGGAGAACCAGCAGGTGAAGATGATTGAAGTGCCTAACCTGGGTTGTGAAGACACTATCATCATGATGGGCGATCCTACACAGCCACGTCAGAACAGCCGTTCTACCAATGCACCCTTCCTGGAGTACGATTTCTACACCTGGGAACAGGGCATGGTGGATGTCTATACCTACGTGATGCCGACGTTTACCACCAGTGTGGACCGCGGTTTTGCCGGACATGAGCGCACTAACATCGAGACACAGTATGGCGTGCGCATCGATGATGGCGTGCAGATGCATCCCGCCACCAACTCGTGGGAGTACGCTCAGCAGTGGTACGAGAGCGTGCAGCGCAATGCCCGCATCAACAAGTGTACGCTCTATGTCAAGACCCCTGGACGTCACACCTTGCGCATCGTCTGTCAGGATCCTGGCACCATGCTCCAGAAAATTGTCATCGACCTTGGTGGCCTGAAGCGTTCCTATATGGGACCATCGGCTGTTAAGTAGTGTCGTCGCTCCATATCATAAGCAGCTGTAATCCGTGTGGTTACGGCTGCTTTTCTTTTTTCTTGGGCCCTTCCTTTGTCATGGCTCGTCTCTGTTGACGGTGTGCTGTAAAATAATAAAATATAAAAAAATATTGATTATTTGGAAATGTCAGCTAAAGGTGTTAATTTTGCAAAATCTTTCACTATGGTAAGAAAATGCTCAACCTTGCAACCATTTAAATAAATATTATGATACAAAAACTTTTTGGGTTTAATCCCGCCACAATGACATTTCGCAAAGAGGTAATTGGTGGCATTACCACATTCCTCACGATGGCCTATATACTGGCTGTCAATCCTAGTATTCTATCTGCCACTGGCATGGATGCTGGTGCTGTGTTTACCACCACTTGTATCTCGGCAGTTGTAGCCACACTGGTCATGGCGCTCTACGCTAAGTTGCCTTTCGCCTTGGCACCAGGCATGGGCCTTAATGCCTTTTTTGCCTACACCGTAGTGCTTACTATGGGTTATAGTTGGCAGTTCGCACTTACAGCTGTACTCATCGAGGGTATTATCTTTATTCTACTCACCATTACTGGTTTGCGACAGTACATTGTCAATGCCATTCCGTTGGTTTTGCGTCGTGCTATTAGTCCTGGTATCGGATTGTTTATTGCCTTTGTGGGTCTAAAAAGTGCTGGTATCGTAACCTCGTCGGAAGCAACTTTTATCACCTTGGGAAATTTGCACGATCCCGCAGTCTTGCTGGGTATCTTCGGCATTGTGCTAACAGCCTCTCTGCTTGTCAAGGGCATCACAGGCTCGCTGCTCATAGGTATTCTTGTTACAACTGCCGTAGGCATTCCTTTGGGCATCACCAATTATGGTGGTATCCTCTCTGCTCCTCCCTCTATCGAGCCCATCTTCTGGCAGTTTGAGTGGCACAACATCCTCTCGGTTGATATGGTTGTTGTGGTGCTGACATTCCTGTTCATCGATATGTTCGATACCATTGGTACCCTGATTGGTGTATCTAACCGTGCCGGCATGGTGGACGACGATGGCAATGTGAAAAATCTTAATCAGGCCTTCATGGCCGATGCTATCGGTACTACGGTAGGTGCTATGCTTGGTAGTTCTACTGTGACTACTTATGTAGAAAGTGCATCGGGCGTCAATGTCGGTGGTCGTAGTGGTCTGACAAGTTTCACTACAGCTCTGTGTTTCGCTATCGCCCTGCTCTTTGCACCACTTTTCTTGGCTATTCCTGGTCAGGCCACGGCAGCAGCCTTGGTATTGGTGGGTGTCATGATGATGCACGATGTGCGTAAGGTTGACTTCTCCGACTATGTAACTGGCATTCCCTGTTTCGTATGTATTGTCCTGATGCCTCTGACATACAGTATCTCTGACGGTATCTTGATGGGCGTCATCTCTTATGTGCTTATCCATCTGCTGTCGGGTACTATCAAGGATAAGGACGAACGTAACAACATCAACTGGGCCACTATCCTGATGGCCATCCTCTTTGTATGTCGTTACGCATTCCTGTAATCTGCAGAGAATAAGTTCAAAGACAACATATATATTGACTCGAACCCCGAAAGTCGTACAAAGGCTTTCGGGGTTCTTTTTCTTACGGAATAGTGGCACTTTAGTTACGGAATAGTGGCACTTTAGTTACGGAATAGTGGCACTTTAGGCATGTTAAAGTGGTGCTTTGCACAAAAAACGTACTAAAGATTTGGAATAATTGTTTATTATTTTATATCTTTGCAAAATAAGTATTGTTGACTAACCTAATAAATATGAATAGACTTTGCCAGTTACTGATATTCTGTTGGCTCGTGTGTGGTACATCATGGGCTGAGGGTAATTTGGCTGTCGTTGAGAGGAAACCAGACAGAACGGTAATCTACACACAGCGAATGGAACTGGTGGGCGAGGAGACTCTATTGGATGTGCTGCAAATGGTGCCTGACCTGATGATTGAGGGATATGAGGATATCGTGTCTAATTATAACCTGCGTATAGATAACGGTGCGATGAATGGCGACCCAAGATTGATATTGAGCAGTATGAAGGCTAAGGATGTTGCTTGTATACAGGTTTGCGATAACACGGGTGTCGCTAAAGGTAGCTCTGGTATGGGACGGGTGCTAGACATCAACATGGCGGTGAAAGATACCATGAAAGGAAGTTTGGAAGGACAAGCTGACATGGGACGAAATCCAGAAGGTATAGGCAATGCCAATGTGTTGTATGGCAATGGGCAGACGGACATCTATGCCAATGCTTCCTATCGCTATCAGGACAGACACAAAGAGTTTCTGACACTGCATATGACAAACCGCTTTGACAGAAGGAACAGGTTGCTGACCTACTTCACACAGCAATATATTGAACTGCCTGCAGACGTATCGCGTAAGGTGATGGGTAGGGCAAGATTCTTTCATACATTCAATGAACTGGGCACGGAACTGTTGTTGGTAGGGGGCTGTCAGTATGCAAGTGATGCAACGACATCTAATACACTGCCTTTGGTTAACATCGAGTTGAACACGCCTCTGCTGACGGAACAATTGCATCTGATGTTGGGCGTCGAAAGCGATTTCCTGATGACGAAACAGATGCAGACGAACAGAAGCTGGGATGTCTTTAACCATGATTTCTATTTGCAGCTAACCTACGGGTTGCCTAAGTGGAAACTCTCGATGGGAAGTCGCGTGTCGGTCTATGATTATAGGTTAAAGGATGGACATGAGAGTCGGAAGAATACAGATACCCGTGATAATTCTTATCTTTGCGCCATTTATGTGCCCAATAGTCGGCATCAGATATTGTGTGGCTATTATCGCAAGTATATAAATCCTTCTGTTGCTGCGCTCTTTGTGGGCGATAATACTTTGTCTGACGAGGAGTGGGCTGTGACAAAAGGGCAACTGGCGGAGCGGACCATTAATCAGATGAAAATGACTTATGCCTACAGCAGGCAGAAGTTGACGGTGCAGGGCGAGGCAAGTTATATCACAGTGGATGACGGAGAGAATTTCACGGAACTTGGGGCATCGGCTTACTGGAAACTGAATTGGTTGACCCTGACAGGAGGCTCAAATCTATATATGGCAAAGAGCGGATCCTATGCTTCTGCTCGATTCTCACCGAAGGCTTATCTTCCTCATATGTGGCAGATAGGGCTGCAGGCGGTGTTCTATACCAAACAATCGCCTATACGCAGGGTTACTGGCGAACCTGTGTATGGATGTGTCTCTGTCAACAAGCAAATTGGCTCCAAATGGTACTTGGGCGTAGATTGGCATGATATGTTTGATGCCGTTTGTAGTGATGTGAAGGTAAACAGACATGCCGCCAATATCAAGTTGCAGTATAGATTCTAACGATAAAAAGAAAGAGCGTATGATAAGTATTGAGCTGGATATGATACAAACTGCTGGCATTGGAGCTTTGGCTCTCCTTGTCGGTATGGTCTTAACACGTAGGGTAGGCTT
This sequence comes from Xylanibacter brevis P6B11, assembly GCF_000621825.1. NCBI lineage: Bacteria > Pseudomonadati > Bacteroidota > Bacteroidia > Bacteroidales > Prevotellaceae > Xylanibacter > Xylanibacter brevis. The sequence goes on along the minus strand of NZ_JHXG01000007.1, from coordinate 198,506 downwards.
TCTGCAGAGGTTCTGTGTGCCGTCGCCTGTAAGTGGTGGTATCATCTTTTCTCTGATTACCCTGTTGCTATATTGTTGTTTCGATGTAGAGGTGACGTTCGACGAGACGCTGGAGAATGTCTTTATGCTGGCATTCTTTACCAGCGTTGGCTTTCAAAGTGATCTGAAAGTATTAAAGCAGGGTGGTAGGCTCTTGGTAATCATGCTCTCTCTATTGGTTGTTATGATCGTTTTGCAGAACTTAGTGCCTATGGGCATAACCCGGCTTATGGGGGTTGATCCTTTGATTGGCATGGCTTCTGGCAGCATTTCCATGACTGGCGGACATGGTACGGCTGGTGGATTTGCAAATGTTCTTGAATGTATGGGACTGCACGGTGCAGGCACAATAGGTATGGCTGCTGCCACTTTTGGCCTGATTGCTGGTTCTATGGTTGGAGGCCCCTTGGCCAATCGGATTGTCCGTAAGAAACTGACTGACGAACAGATGCAGCAACAAAATGAAGATATTGACCCTGCTATGGCTGGTATTGAGAGCGATGAGGCTTCGCCAACAGGACGTACAAAGCGTGTCAGCACGAATGAGCTGGAGTTTCAACAGTATGCCAAGGCCTCGTACTTTATAATACTGGTTATGGGTGGGGGAACCTTGTTGAGTTGGTTGCTTGCCAAGACGGGCATTACGTTCCCAACTTATTTTGGCGCTTTGATATTAGCAGCCATCGTCCGCAACACCATAGGGCTTATTAGTTATAAGGAAGATGGTAAATGGGAAAAGGCTGAAAAGCTACTGGATATGGAGCGAATCATCAGTGTAGGCAACATCTGTCTGTCTTTGTTCTTAGGTATGGCTATGATATCCCTCAAGTTGTGGGAACTTCAAAGCTTAGCCCTTCCTTTAATCATTATCTTGGTATGTCAAGTACTGTTGATGATACTGTTTGCATACTTTGTGGCATTCCCCATATTAGGTCACGATTATGATGCTGCCGTACTTTGTGCCGGCATGTGTGGTTTTGGTCTTGGTGCTACTCCCAATGCTATGGCAAACATGAGCGCGGTATGTTATAAATACCGTTACACAGTCAAACCCTTCCTCATTGTACCAATCATTGGTGCTATGTTCGCCGACTTAATCAACACCGGTATAATCACCCTCTTCCTGAACATCTTGTAACAAAGAGAGATGGCATTATGCACGTTGCAGAGAATAAAAAGGAATAAAGTGGGTAGTTTTATTTAGAAAATTGGATTTCTATTCTTTATTTCGTGGAAAAATAGTTAGTTTTGTGCACGTATTATTATAATAGTGTACAATGAAACTACAAGAAGGTTCATACGAAAATATCATCACAAACGAATTGCGACAAGATATGTTGCAAGTCTTGCCCCCAGTTTGTCCCTAGTTGATAAATAGATTGTAAGAAGACAGTAAGAAGTAAACAAAAGAATAAAAACAAAAATGAAAATATGATTGCATTTATTGATACGGAGGTGAATCCGCAGACGAAGAAGGTGGCGGATTACGGATCAGTTAGGGAGGATGGTGCCGTGTTGCACTCTCATTCCAAGGCAGACTTCGATGCCTTTGTGTCAAAATGCGATACGTTGTGTGGACATAATATTATCAACTTCGACTTGAAATATACTTCATTGAGGGGTAACCCGACTATTGTTGATACGCTGTTTCTATCGCCTCTTCTTTTCCCTAAACGACCGTATCATCATCTGGTAAAAGATGATAAGTTACAGGTGGATGAACTGAATAATCCTGTGAATGATTCGATGAAGGCTCGCGATTTACTGAATGACGAGATGGCGGCTTGGAATCAGTTGACGGATAACAGAAAAGAAATCTACTATTATCTATTGAATGAAACACAGGAGTTCGGAGGGTTCTTCAAGTATATTGGATATTCGCCAAATGTCAGTTGGATATCATCATTTTTTTCATCCCAACCTGATTGGAAGCAATTGATTTTAAAGGAGTATGAAGGGAAGGTGTGCAGTCATGCTGACTTTAAGACTTTGGTCAAACAGTACCCTATTGAGTTGGCGTATTGCTTGGCAGTAATCGGTGCTGACGATATCTTTTCTATCACTCCTGCCTGGGTGATACGGAACTATCCTCAGGTGGTGAATGTGATGAACATGCTGTGCAACACATCTTGTGGTGATTGTGAGTATTGTCATCAGCGTTTAGATGCTCATTACGGGCTAAAAGAGTTCTTTGGCTATGATGAGTTCCGTATCTTCGATGGTGTTCCTATGCAACAGCAGGCTGTGGAATCTGCTATTCGAGGTGAGTCTTTGCTAACGATATTTCCTACGGGTGGTGGTAAGAGTCTCACATTCCAACTGCCAGCTTTGATGGCTGGACGGAATACGCATGGGCTAACTGTGGTCATTTCGCCTTTGCAGTCGTTGATGAAGGACCAGGTGGATAATCTTGCTGCTCGTGGTATTAGTGACGCTGTGACCATCAATGGACTGTTAGATCCTATCGAACGTGCTACAGCTATAGAACAGGTGGCTGATGGAACTGCCAATTTGCTATACATCGCTCCAGAAATGCTGCGTAGTAAAACTATAGAGCGATTGTTGATGGGACGCCATGTTGTTCGTTTTGTGATAGATGAGGCACACTGCTTCTCTGCTTGGGGCCATGACTTTCGTGTAGATTATCTGTATATTGGCGATTTTATTCGTCAGTTGCAGGAGAAGAAACAATTGGAACAGCCCATTGCTGTTTCATGTTTCACAGCGACAGCCAAACAAAAAGTAATTAGCGATATTTGCGATTACTTCAGAGCAAAGTTGGGCTTGGAACTGAAAGTGTTTGCTGCCAATGCAGAGCGTAAGAACTTGCGTTATTCTGTGCTTCATGCCGATACTGCTGATGAGAAATATAACCTACTTCGCTCATTGATTCTTGGGCACAATTGCCCTTCAATAGTATATGTATCACGAACCCGAAGAACTCGCGAGTTGGCACAGCACTTGGTCAACGATGGCATTCGAGCTTTGCCATTCAATGGAAAAATGGAGGCTGCCGAGAAGGTGAAGAACCAGAATGCTTTTATGAGTGGTGAAGCACAGGTGATTGTTGCCACTTCTGCATTCGGTATGGGCGTTGACAAGAAAGATGTGGGATTTGTAGTACACTATAATATTAGCGACTCGCTGGAGAACTATGTGCAAGAGGCTGGCCGTGCAGGACGTGATCCACAAATGCAGGCAGAATGCTTTGTACTGTATGCTGACAGTGACCTTGATAAGCACTTTATGCTTCTCAATCAGACGAAACTCAGCATTAGTGAGATTCAGCAAGTATGGAAAGCTATCAAGGATCTTACGGCTAAACGAGATAAGGTAAGCTGTTCGCCATTAGATATAGCACGTCAGGCTGGATGGGGAGATGAAATAGACGACATTGAGACTCGTGTTAAGGCCGCAACAGCAGCACTTGAGGATGCAGGGTACATTCAACGAGGCAGTAACTCGCCTCACGTATTTGCAACAGGTATTGCTGTGAAGAATATGGATGAGGCACGTCGAAAGTTGACTATCTCTCCACTATTTGATGAGCAATCACGTGAAGAAGCTGCCCGTATTATCAAATCACTTATCAGTGCACGTGCAACAGCTGAAGGTCGAGGGGCAGAAGCTGAGAGTCGTGTTGACTATTTGGCAGATATCCTTGGAATGAGCAAGGCAACCGTTATTAGGAATATTAACCTGATGCGGCAGGATGGCTTGTTGGCTGACAGTCGCGACATGCAAGCATGGATATCCAAGAGTACTTCTCAACGCAATCTTGACATCATCTTAAAGTTAGAGCAATTCCTTCTTCAACGATTTGGTGGAGAAACACAAAGAATAAATTATAAAGAACTGAATGAGGAAGCTCAAAAGGCTGGTCTTACATATTCAAATGTCAAGCGCTTGAGGATGTTGCTTCATTTCCTGTCATTGAAGGGTTATATCCACAAACAGGAACATAGTTTCAGCGATAGTGTGAGTATACGTCTGCAAGCTTCGCTAGAAGTTACGAAGGCCCGATTTGAACGACGTATGGATATATGCCACTTTATTTTGGATACGCTCAATGTCAGTCGAGACCCCAATAAAGAAATGACGCTTGTGAACTTCTCTATTGTAGAGTTGCTTCAACAATTTATTTCCAGTCGTCAGGAATCAATGTTTGCTGACCAAGAGAAACCTGTAATTGCTGATATTGAGGAAGCGCTGCTTTATCTTACCAAGACGGAACTGATGAAGATTGAAGGTGGGTTCATCGTAATTTATAACACCATGCAGATAGGTCGAATCGCCGACCGTCGTACAAGATATGGTAAGGAGCAGTATCGCTTATTGGATGAATTCTACAAACAACGTATACGCCAGATCCATATCGTAGGTGAGTATGCCAACTTGATGGTTCGTGACTACAATGCTGCACTTCGATTTGTGAACGACTACTTCACAATGGACTTCCGCAAGTTCATCAATCAGTATTTCAAGGAAGAGCGGCGTGCACAGATAGATCAAAATATCACTCCAGCCAAATACAACAAACTCTTTGGTGAACTCTCGAATCGCCAATGTGAGATTATCGATGACAAAGAGTCGAAATATATTGTGGTGGCAGCTGGACCCGGAAGCGGTAAGACGCGCGTGTTAGTGCATAAACTGGCTTCATTGTTGTTGCTGGAAGATGTAAAACACGAGCAACTACTGATGCTTACATTCTCAAGAGCTGCGGCAACAGAGTTCAAGAAACGACTCATAGATTTGGTGGGCAATGCAGCCCATTATGTTGACATCAAGACATTTCACTCGTATAGTTTTGACCTTGTTGGTAAACAAGGAAGTCTGGATGAGGCTAAGGATGTGGTACGTATTGCTTCAGAGATGATTGAAAATGGAGAGGTGGAAGCATCTAAGATAGCCAAGAGCGTTCTAGTCATTGACGAGGCTCAAGATATGGGCGAAGATGACTTCCGACTAGTTCAGGCTCTGATGCGGCAGAATGAAGAAATGCGCGTCATTGCAGTGGGTGATGATGACCAAAACATCTATGGTTTCCGTGGTTCTGACTCACGATATATGCAATCGCTAGTAGAGCAAGAAGGTGCAAAGTTGTACGAGATGACAGATAACTATAGGTCTGCGAAAGCTGTAGTTGATTGCGCCAACCGCTTTGTACAGCGGATTCCCGGTCGTCTGAAGCGGACTTCCATCATGTCTGCAACAGGTGAAGATGGCAAGGTGATGACCTTGAAATCGCTTTTGAACGCAGAAATAAAAGTAGAAGGAAATACAGCTATTTTGACTCGAACCAATGAAGAAACAATGCAAGTGGCTTACGAGTTGGAGCAGCGAGGTTTACATGCCACAATTGCGCAATCAATGGGAGGATTCCGTTTTGGGAATCTTGCGGAAATTCGCTACTTCCTCAAACAACTTGGTGGAAAAAACGAAGTAACCATCTCGAAGGAAATGTGGAATGAGGCTAAACAGCGCACACTGGAAACCTATGCGTCAAGCACATGTCTCAGTATTATGCAGCATTTCTTTTCTGACTTTGAGATAACTCATCATTACTATTATCGTAGTGATTTACTTGAATACATCTTCGAGTCGAATATTGAGGATTTCATTGCAAATGATGATAAGTCTGTGTTCGTGAGCACTATTCACAAGGCCAAAGGTCGAGAATTCGATAATGTCTACCTCATGTCTGCTATTCCGAATGGAAGAAATGTTGATGATATGCGATCCTATTATGTAGGTCTCACTCGTGCAAAACGGAACCTGTATCTGGTAACCAATCCTCCCACTGAGTATTCTTCTATATCAATTGCATTAAACATGCATGATGTTATCCTTAATTTCTTCAAGGGAAGAAAGGACATTGTGCTTCGTTTAAGAAGTGGTGATAACCTGCAATACAAAGACGGATATTTGCTGAATGAGCAAAGTATCAACATCATTGCGCTATCTGCGTCTGGAAAAGACAAACTAAAGGCGTGGACTGATAAGGGCTATGAAGTTACGAGTGCAAAAGTGAGCTATACTTTGGCATGGAAACCTCAAGACTCAGAAACAGAATATGCAGTTTGTTTGGCAAATGTAGTCTTGTCTAAAATAACAGAAGATAGGAGAAACAATAACACCTTCAATTCGGATAATAAATATTTGTAAAAGATATGGAATCGCTGTTCTTAACAAACTATTCAGAGCAAACATTTTTGGACAAAATTAAAAATAGTCTGAGAACGTGTCAGTCATTTTGCTTTTCAGTTAGTTTCATAAAAAGAGCAGGTCTCGTTTTATTATCGCAAGATATTAAGGCAGCCATTGAACGCGGTGTGAAAGGAAAGCTGATAACGACAATCTATCAAAACTTTACGGATGTTGAGTCTTTGAAATTCTTTTTGGGTTTGGCTAATCATCCTAACTTTGAGTGTCATCTGGATTATGATTGTTTCTACGATGAAAAAAACTACGAAAAGTATGGCTTCCATTCAAAAGGGTATTTATTTGATTATGGTGTAGAATCGGAGTTGATTATTGGTTCTTCAAACATCACGAGGTTTGCACTGCTGAAGAATATAGAGTGGGATATGATGCTTAGAGTCTCCAATGACGATGAAACTCTTCTGAAAGCCAAAGAGGAATTTGATATTCTGTGGGAGAAAACCCTGCCGTTGGATATTGCTTTGATTAACAAATATGCCCAACGACTGAATTTCGCTATTGAACGTTGGGATATGGATTATGACTTAGCTTCACACGAGATTAAGCCCAACTTTATGCAAAGAAAGGCCCTGCGTGAACTGAATCGTTATAGAGCGATGGGACAAGACAAAGCACTCGTTGTTGCAGCTACGGGTAGTGGTAAAACATATCTGGCAGCCTTTGATGCGTTGAATTTCTCACCAGAGCATCTTTTGTATATTGTCCATGAAGGTTCAATACTTAAACGTTCTCTCTCTACATTCCAAACTGTATTCGGTGGAGATGTTTTCATGGGCGAATACACTGGCGAGCATAAGGATTTGGACGCATCGTTCCTATTCTCAACGAACGTTTCGATGTGTAGGTCATTGGAATTGTTTGACAAGAAACAGTTTGACTATATCATCATTGACGAATGTCATCATGCCGCTGCTGATTCCTACAAGAAAATCATTGACTACTTTGAACCAGAGTTTTTGCTAGGCTTGACGGCTACGCCTGAACGTATGGACAATCAGGATGTCTATGAATTATTTGGAAATAATGTGCCGTATGAACTGAGATTGCGTGATGCTTTGGTTAATGAGCTGATTGTTCCATTTAAATATTATGGTATACGTGACGACCGAGTGGACTTCTCCAAAGAAAACGAGCGTAGGATGATTTCACAGTTTGTAACTGAGGACCATTGTGAGTTTGTTGTGGAGCATATCGAGAAGCATCGTGTACCCAACCAAAAACTTAAGGCACTGGCTTTCTGTAAGACGGTATCACATGCAAAGATGATGGCCGAGGCCCTAGAACCATTTTATAAAACTGCATATCTGACGGGCAAGAATGATACAGGAGAACGCGTAAGAGCTTACGAAGATTTACAGAGTGACAGAGAAGGCACTTTGGAGGTGCTTTGTGCTGTTGATATTCTTAATGAGGGTGTTGATATTCCAGGTGTGAATATGGTATTGTTCTTGCGCCCCACAGAGTCTTCAACCATCTTTATTCAGCAGTTGGGTCGTGGATTGCGAAAGTATGACAACAAGGACTATATCCCAGTTGTGGACTTTATTGGTAACAACTATAAACGCAGCGCGCAGATAGCACTGGCTTTGGGTGGCTTGGCTCAAAAGTTTGTCATGGAAAAACGACTGCTGGTGGCATTGGTAAGGGATGATTTCAAACCTTTAGGATTAGAGCAATATGGTGTGGAAATCAATATTGACAGTCTATCGAAGGAAGAAATTTTGAACTATGTAGAGAACGAGAATTTCTATAGTCTCAAATACATGAAGCAAGACTACAACAACTTCAAAAAGTACATCAATTCTCCCACATATCCCAAACACATGGACTATCTGAACAGTGACAGCGCTCCAGACCTGCTAAAGTTCATGCAGATTAAGATAGGCAAGAAGAAAACGAACTCCTACTATGGTTTTTTGAAAGGCATTGAGGAAGAGAATTTGGTGGAGTTCAACGCTGAGCAAGAAAATGTCATCAACTATTTGTCAGGGTTGTTGCAACTAGTACGTCCCCATGACTATTTGATTTGCAAATTCCTGCTTGAAGGCGATAGCAGTATTAGTTTGATAGAAGAAAAGGTCAAGTATGAAGTCCAGAATTATAATGAGGTAGAATTTTTCCACGCATTGAAATATTTGGCAAAGAGCCATATAGTTATTGCTGATGGCGATACGCTCAGCTTGGGATGTGAACTAAACAATGAGTTTAATAATTATCTGGTAGATCTTCTCGAATATGGCTTAACCCAATATAAAGCTGACTATGCTAATAATACTGGAATGTTTCTTCTTTGGAACGACTACACAAAGAGTCAGGTTCAACTAAAAAGATGTGTAAATCCTGGTGATATTAATCCAGGCACATTTTATGGAACAGAGGGAGATGTTTATATCTTCGCTTCAATCAAAAAGGATTTGGCGGAAGGATTGGAGCACCTTAACTACAAGGATAAATTTCTTGAGTCAAATCTGTTCCAATGGGAGTGTAAGGCAAGCATAAGCGACAGGGATTTGAATTTGCTGAACACAAGTAAATGTGCTTATCTATTTATCCGAAAGATGGAAAGTGAAAACGGCATCACTCTACCATTTACATACGTTGGTATTGGCCATTTGGATAATCCAAGGCAATCTCAGAATGAAGAACGTAAACGTACTTTTATCTTCGATATCCACATGGAAGAAGAGTTACCAGACTATCTACAATACGATTTTGGTTTGACAAATTAAGAAAAAGACTATGAATATACAATTGAAATACAGACGGGCTGGCAGGTTGTCAATGCGCATCGTTAAGAATGGCGATGTGCACGTGTCTGCTCCTATCGGTATGTCAAAAGAAGAAATAGAAGCGTTTGTCAGCCAGCATCAGGAATGGATTGTGGAGGCAAGAAAGAAGACAGCTGAGCTGCAGAAACAACGAATAGACTTCTTCAATCAACTACCGTTGACCACGAAACCTCAAAAGGTAGAGGCAACGGAAAAAGTAAGAGCGTTGATTGAGCCTCTGATGAAACATTATTCGGAAGTTATTGGTGTCATACCGTCCTCTATCCGTTATAAGCCGATGATATCTCGTTGGGGTGTGTGCAACGTGAAAGAACGTAGCATTTGCTTTTCTACATATCTGCTGTTGCTTCCAAATAGGTGTGTCGAGCATGTCGTGGTTCACGAACTATGTCACTTGTTAGAACCTAGCCATAATGTCCGTTTCCATGCGTTGATGGACAAATACTATCCAAAGTGGAGGGACGCACGAAAGGAAACTCGCAGGATAGTGAAAGGTGAATATGTCTGTAAATAATCTTGTAGAGAAATATGAAACAGATAGAAGTCGTAGCAGCGATTATTCGCAAAGGAGATAAGATATTTGCCACTCAGCGTGGATATGGCGAATGGAAGGACTGGTGGGAGTTCCCTGGCGGGAAGATTGAACTAGGAGAGACACCAGAAGAAGCGCTCGTGAGGGAGATACGCGAGGAACTATCTGCGGAGATTAGCGTGGATGAGTTCCTTTGTACTGTAGAGTATGACTATCCGCAGTTTCATCTCTCCATGCATTGTTATCTTTGTTCGCTAGTGACAGAGGCGCTGCACCTGAATGAGCATGAGGCAGCAAAGTGGTTGTCGAAAGACGAGTTGGATAGCGTCAAGTGGCTGCCTGCAGACTTGGAGGTGATAGAAGAAATAAGATGTCTGAAGGAAGATAAAATATGCGGAATTGAATAATAGAACAGAAATCGAAAACAATATTGAAATAAAGTAAGACGACATATGAGCGAAAAGAACGATAAGGAGCTATACTTAAACTTTGACGAGTATATTCGTCAGGGAGAGCCGTCGCAGCGTGAAGCTGCATATTAACCCGCCTGCAGAATGGAAAGAACAGCCAAACCTTGCTGTTCCTTCAAAACAACCGACAAGTACCCCGACAAGTACCCCGACAAGTTTTATTCACACCAATAATAAAAGTATTATTAGATTAGTGAAGGCTTTGGGGGAAGAGCAACTCTCCGTCAAAGTGATGATGGAAAGGATTGGCTTGAAAGATAGAGAAAACTTCCTTGACTACTCTCTTAATCCTTCTATGAACGAGGGCTATATCCGTATGCTATTTCCTGATTCGCCCCGTCACCCTCGCCAGAAATACCTGCTGACGGTAAAAGGACTGGCTCTTTACAATAGCATATGCCATGGGGACAGTTGATATATAGAAGGCTGATGGCTAAGGTCTGAAGGCTGAAAGTGTTACGGTTTTACGGACTCACGAAATATAAAAATGGGTTAAAACGTTAAAGGAATATATAAAGTAAAATCCCGTATAACCACTTGAGTTATACGGGATTTCTATAATTGCTTGTTATTTGCTTATCAAACTTACTTGACTTCGTCGAATAAAGGCTGCGCCTCGGCTATGCTCATGCAAGCATGGCATTGCTCTTGGCTTGCACTTTACTTAACCTCCTCAAAGTCGGCATCCTGGATGTCGTCCTGAGTGTTGTTGGTCTGCTGCTGTTGCTGCTGACCAGCGTCGGCACCGGGCTGACCTGCGCCTGCCTGCTGATACATCTTCTGTGAGGCGGCGTTCATTACCTGATTCAGGTTGTTCATGGCAGCGTCGATGGCTGCGATGTCGCCAGCCTTGTGAGCATCCTTCAGCTGATTAACGGCAGCTTCTACGTTGGCTTTGTCGGCACCCAGCTTGTCGCCATTCTCGTTGAGGAAGGTCTCAGTCTGGAAAATCATAGAGTCAGCCTGGTTCATCTTGTCGATGCGCTCACGCTCCTTCTTATCGTTTTCTGCGTTAGCCTCAGCCTCAGCCTTCATACGATTGATCTCGTCCTGTGACAGACCAGATGAAGCCTCGATGCGGATGGCCTGCTCCTTGCCTGTGGCCTTATCTTTGGCAGAAACCTTCACGATACCGTTGGCGTCGATATCGAATGTAACCTCAATCTGAGGAACACCGCGACGGGCGGGAGCGATACCGGTGAGGTTGAACTGGCCTAGGCTCTTGTTCTGAGCAGCCATAGGACGCTCACCCTGCAGTACGTGGATGGTTACCTCTGTCTGGTTGTCGGCAGCGGTAGAGAATACCTGGCTCTGCTTGCAAGGAATAGTGGTGTTGGCCTCAATCAGCTTTGTCATTACGCCACCGAGTGTCTCGATACCCAGTGTCAGAGGTGTAACGTCGAGCAGTACGATATCCTGACCAGTCTCCTGGTTGAGGATAGCACCCTGGATAGCAGCACCTACGGCAACAACCTCATCGGGGTTAACACCCTTTGAAGGCTCCTTGCCAAAGTAGTTCTTTACGAGGGTCTGCACAGCAGGAATACGGCTTGAACCACCTACGAGGATTACCTCGTCGATATCTGAGGTAGAGATACCTGCGTCGCGAACGGCATTCTGGCAAGGTACCAAGCAAGCCTGAATCAGGTTGTGGGCCAGCTGTTCGAACTTAGCACGAGTAAGAGTCTTTACCAAGTGCTTGGGAACTCCACCAACAGGCATGATGTAGGGGAGGTTAATCTCTGTTGATGTGGTGCTTGACAGCTCGATCTTTGCCTTCTCAGCAGCCTCCTTCAGGCGCTGCATAGCCATAGGATCGCTCTTCAGGTCGGCACCCTCATCGTTCTTGAACTCCTGAACGAGCCAGTCGATGATAACCTGGTCGAAGTCGTCACCACCCAGGTGTGTGTCACCATTGGTAGAAAGAACCTCGAACACACCGCCACCGAAGTCGAGGATAGAGATATCGAATGTACCGCCACCGAGGTCGAATACAGCAATCTTCATATCCTTGTTGGTCTTGTCGATACCGTAAGCCAGAGCAGCAGCTGTAGGCTCGTTGACGATACGACGTACGTTGAGACCTGCAATCTGACCAGCCTCCTTGGTGGCCTGACGCTGAGAGTCAGAGAAGTATGCGGGCACGGTGATCACGGCTTCAGTCACCTCCTGACCCAGATAGTCCTCGGCCGTCTTCTTCATCTTCTGAAGTACCATAGCAGAGATTTCCTGTGGAGTGTACTTACGACCATCGATGTCAACACGTGGATAGCCACCCTCGTTAACAACGTTAAATGGTACGCGAGAAATCTCCTTCTCGGTCTGCTGCCATGTCTCACCCATGAAACGCTTGATAGAATAAACGGTGTTCTTGGGGTTGGTGATAGCCTGACGCTTGGCGGGGTCGCCAATCTTACGCTCGCCACCCTCAACGAAACCTACTACAGAAGGCGTTGTGCGCTTGCCCTCGCTATTTGCGATAACAACGGGCTCGTTGCCTTCGAATACAGATACACAAGAGTTTGTTGTACCTAAGTCAATTCCAATAATCTTTCCCATAATATATTCTTTTTTATTTATTATTATTCGATGAAATGTCACTAAGGATTTAGCAAAGGTTATGCCAAAAACATAAATTTTATCAAGAAAGCTATAATTATTGCGCCATTTTGGCATAAGTATGAAAAGTTTTGTTTAATTTTGCATGCGTAACAATAAAGTAAGAAACAATGAAGAAATCATTCTTTCTAGTGCTGATGACAGCCTTTTTGGGGCTCAATGTCGCAGCACAAAATAAGTACATCGTAAAGACCAAGGGCACCAATAAGACGACAAATCAACAGATGGAAGCCCTTAGTGAAGATGAGGACGAGGCTGAGAAACTAGATATCATTAGTCGTAACTTCGTCTTCAGTGATCTGTGCAGTTGGCAGGAAGGTATGCGCTTCATGGTGGTTCCTGAGAAGAAGGATCTAATTATCAAGACCTTCACCGACTCGCTGACAGGTAATATGGTGAGCAGTAACTTGCTGAAACATAAAATCATGGTTTACAAAGGCCATGATAAGCTCAGTGGTCTTCATGAGCATATCAATTTCTTGTGTGAAGATGACGGAAAGGTATATTACTATGAGATACCTTCCTATTCGTTCGACGACTACTGCTATAGCCGACAGGGTGTGCCCACCTTGGCCTATTTAGGCGATGTAGATAAAGCCATTGAGCTCTTCAAGGACAAGAAATTCCGCACGAAGGCTAATACCTATTACGTAGATTCAGAGTTAGAAGGCAATGACGTAGAGGCAGTTACAGACGTGCCCGTTGGTACTGAGGTGACGGTAAAGGCTATTGGCGTGGGAAGTCGCAGCTATCCGGTCAAGATTATTGTGGCAGATAGACGTGGCAGAGAATTCTTTCAGAACGTAGCCATCAGTCGTATCAATAGCGGTATGCGCGATGATGAGTTCACAGCTATTCAGGAGATTCCCCATACGTTCAAGGGCAGTTTCGAACTCGTAAACGACAATATGGCAGACGACAAGGAGTATGGCGAATATCGTGGTAAGGTCGTCTATACGCTTCAGCGTACAGATATGACAGACAGCCACAAACTGCGTGTCAGGATGGCTCGTCTCTCTGTATTCACCATTACGGATGTTCAGAAGATGCCAAACTCAAAGTATGTCAGATTGACACTGACTGGCACCGGCTCTGGCAGTAAATACTATAAGTTGGTGACTATGGATAGTGAAAACAACGTCACATGGGATGAAGATATGGATGCTCCCCGCGAAGATGTCTATTCGAATCTCTTTGCCGAAGGTGATCCGTCAAAGTATCCTGGCATTCGCAAAAAGAACTATATGGACATCCAGAAGGGCATCGTGCGTAAGGGCTTCACGGAGCAAGAAGTTAAGCTGGCTTTAGGCGAGCCCGATGTGAAGGGTACTGATAAAAATGGTGTCTTCACCTATACGTATAATTCTACCGCAAGTCAGTCACGTAGCGAGGTGTTCTTCGATTCAGCCACCAAGACCGTGCTTCGCGTCGTTAAGTGATCATTTCCGTATTCGGCATAAAAAACAGATGGCAAATCGTTTTGCCATCTGTTTTTTATTGTCTATTGATGAATGCTCTCGACTAGTTGTTCTGGTCTTTGATAGCCTCCATAATCTTGGCTTCCAGCTCGTCGCACAACTCAGGGTTGTCTTTCAGCAACTGCTTGGTAGCGTCGCGACCCTGTGCCAACTTAGAGTCTTCATAGCTGAACCACGAACCGCTCTTCTTGATGATTCCGTAGTCAACGCCCAGGTCCACAATCTCGCCAATCTTAGAGATGCCCTCGCCGAAGGTAATCTCGAACTCAGCCTTGCGGAATGGGGGAGCCACCTTGTTCTTCACCACCTTCACGCGCACCTGATTACCGATGACCTGATCGCCATCCTTGATGCCTGTCACCTTGCGGATGTCCAGACGTACCGATGCGTAGAACTTCAGGGCGTTACCACCAGTCGTGGTCTCAGGGTTGCCAAACATCACACCAATCTTCTCGCGCAACTGGTTGATAAAGATACAGGTGGTGTTGGTCTTAGCGATGGTAGAGGTCACCTTGCGCAGAGCCTGGCTCATCAGTCGAGCGTGCAGACCTACGGCCGAGTCGCCCATGTCGCCCTCAATCTCCTTCTTAGGTGTCAAGGCAGCCACAGAGTCGATGACGATGATGTCGATAGCCGACGAACGAATCAGCTGATCGGCAATCTCAAGTGCCTGCTCACCATTGTCGGGCTGCGAGATATACAGGTTGTCAATGTCCACACCCAGCTTCTGAGCGTAGAAACGATCGAAGGCATGCTCAGCATCGATAAAGGCAGCGATGCCACCAGCTTTCTGAGCTTCGGCAATGGCATGGATGGCCAGTGTCGTCTTACCAGAAGATTCCGGACCGTAGATCTCAATGATACGTCCTTTAGGATATCCTCCTACGCCCAGTGCAGCGTTCAGTCCGATCGAACCGGTGGGAATCACCTCTACATTATCTATCTTTTCTTCACCCATGCGCATGATAGAGCCTTTGCCAAAGTCCTTTTCAATCTTCGACATGGCGGCCTGCAGGGCCTTCAGCTTATCCTGCTGGGTGTTCAGCATTTCTGCGTCTAATTCTTTTTTAGCCATTTAGAACCTCCCCCGACCCCTCCCAAGGAGGGGAGTGCCTGGCGGTTTCAGGGGGATTTGCCAAGCTTTCTATTGGTTATTACTATTTTTTTTATGATCTATCCGTAGGCCCTCCTCCCCTTGGGGGAGGTTGGGAGAGGTTTAAAGCTCCAGGTCGCCGTCGTGAATCTCGTGCCAAGGCAGACCCTGCTTGTTGAGCTGCTCCATGAATGGATCTGGGTCAAACTCCTCTACGTTGTGAACGCCGGGCTTGTTCCACAGCCCCTTGCAGAACATCATGGCACCGATCATGGCAGGTACACCCGTGGTGTAGCTGACGCCCTGCATGCCCGTCTCTTCGTAGGCAGCGCGGTGCGAGCAGTTGTTATATACATAGTAGGTGTGCTCCTTGCCGTCGTTGCCAATACCGCGAATGCGACAACCTATTGAAGTCTGACCTTCATAGTTCTCGCCCAGGTCCTGTGGGTTGGGCAGTACAGCCTTCAAGAACTGCAGAGGCACAATCTTCACCTTGGCCGTGCCTGTGCCGTCGGCCAGAGGAGCTTCGTATTCCACTTCGTCGATGCGGCTCATGCCAATATTCTGAATCACCTCCAGGTGCTTCAGATACTGCTGGCCAAAGGTCATCCAGAAGCGAGCACGCTTGATGGTGGGGTAGTTGATCACCAGCGACTCAATCTCCTCGTGGTGCAGCAGGTAGCTGTCGCGTGGACCAATCTCGGGGTAGGTCAGGTCTTTGTGAATCTCCAGAGGCTCCGTCTCTACCCACTGACCATTCTCCCAGTAAAGACCCTTCTGAGTGATCTCGCGGATGTTGATCTCAGGGTTGAAGTTGGTGGCGAAAGCCTTATGGTGGTCGCCGGCGTTACAGTCAACGATGTCCAGATACTGAATCTCCTTGAAGTGATGCTTGGCAGCGTAGGCCGTATAGATAGAGGTGACACCTGGGTCGAAACCACAACCGAGGATGGCTGTCAGTCCAGCCTTCTCGAAGCGGTCGCGATAGGCCCACTGCCAAGAGTACTCGAAGTGTGCCTCGTCCTTAGGCTCATAGTTGGCCGTGTCCAGATAGTTGCAACCACATGCCAGACAGGCATCCATGATTGTCAGGTCCTGATAGGGTAGGGCTAGGTTGATCACGAGTTCGGGCTTGAAGTCGTTGAAAAGCGCCTTCAACTGCTCTACGTCGTCAGCATCCACCTGAGCGGTCTTGATGTCCAACTTGTAGCCAGCCTTGTGGATGTCTTCAACGATCTTGTCGCACTTAGCCTTGCGGCGGCTGGCAATCATGAACTCTGTGAATACGTCAGCATTCTGTGCAATCTTGAATGCTGCCACTGTTGCGACGCCACCGGCGCCAATCATTAAAACTCTACTCATCTTGATATGTTTTTTTTGTTTTCTTCTGTTGTTATTGATTGTCGGGCTTAATCTCGTCGCCCCTTATTCCCATCGCGGCCATCAGCGAGTAGCCCAGTATCTCCTGGCGGAAGTTGCCACCAGCCATCGGCTGCATCGAGAACACCGTGGTGCGCTTGTCGTCGTCAATTTTCTTGGCCGTTTCGCGCACCTTATTATATATATTATCACCCGGAATGATCATCAGTCGTTTCACCTCCTTCTGGTTGGCAAACAGCTGGATCGTGTCAGCAAAGAGTTGCTCTTTGTTGGTGAGCTCTTCTATGGTGATAGCCGAAAAGACAAACTCTCCCAGGTGGCTTTTGAAGGCCTGGCCGTTCAGCTGCTCGAAGTCGCCCGGCACAAAGTTGCTCATACCTTTCGCCTCGGGCTCGTGAATCAGCACCACCTGCACCTCGTTCTCGCCTTCGCGCAGCCCGCCGTCCAGGGCTATACATTCCGTCCATCGTGGCATGTCTGCCTGTGGAATACGTCGTCCAATCATGCGCTCAAAATTGACTATCAGGTCGAAAGCCACTTTGTCCACGAAGTCGGCATCTACGATGATTACGTTCTCAGAAAAGTTCTTTTCGTTCATAGGTGCAAAGTTACAAATTTTTTAAGAGTAGAGCAAAACAAATGTCTTTTTTTTATATAATTGATATAAATCAAGGGTAAAATCAAATATTTAGGTAAAAAAATCAAATAATATTGTTGGTATTTCAAAAAATAAGTGTAAATTTGCACCAAAAATAAATCACAAAACAAATGAAGAGTATCTTAGACGGGAGAAAAGCTCTGAGTGCAGAGATAGAAAAGATTGCCGAAGTCGCAGGCTACCTGTGGCAAAATGGATGGGCAGAGCGTAATGGTGGAAACATCACCGTGAACGTAACAGAATATGTTGACGACGAGATTCGTCAGTTGCCAGCCATTAGCGAGGTCAAGCAGATCGGTATCACGCTTCCGGCTTTGAAAGGATGCTACTTCTACTGCAAAGGCACTGGCAAGCGCATGCGTGATTTGGCCCGTTGGCCTATGGACAATGGTTCCGTGATCCGCATCTTGGACGATTGCGCTTCATACGTGATTATCGCCGACAATCCAGTGATGCCTACCAGCGAGCTGCCCAGTCATCTGATTGTACATGCTCGACAGATTGAGACAAACTCTGGCTATAAAGCCACTGTGCATACACATCCTATCGAACTGGTGGCCATGAGCCACAATCCAGAGTTCCTGGGGAAAGATGTGCTGACCAAGATTCTTTGGTCTATGATCCCCGAGACAAAGGCGTTCTGCCCACTGGGATTAGGCATCGTTCCTTACACTCTGCCCGGTTCTAACGAGTTGGCCGAGGCCACACTGAAGGAGTTGGAAGACTATGATGTAGTGATGTGGGAGAAGCATGGTGTGTTTGCCAAGGGAACAGACGTCATGGACGCCTTCGATCAGATTGACGTGCTCTCTAAGAGTGCCAAGATCTATATCGATGCCAAGGCCATGGGCTTCACTCCAGAAGGTATGAGTGATGAGCAGATGAAGGAAATGACACGTGCATTCAATTTGCCGCGTTAAGATATAAGGAAAAACGAATAAGAAAAAACAAAACTACTGACAGCATATATATAATCATTATTACTTACTATTTAGTGAAACTAAGAAGGCCCCGTCGCTGTGAAGCGCTGGGGTCTATTTTTTTTGAATGGGGGCCTGAGGGCCTTTTTTTTCGGTTTTTCCTTTTTGAGACAGTCAGCCCCAGAATGGGGTAACGCTGTTGGTGGAAGACGGGCCGTGAACTTGTTCACGAGCAAGTCTTTCACCAACAACGTTAAAGACTCGAAAGAGGCTTCTGTCTCAGAAAGGGGTTTTCTATGGTTTTTGTTATATCAAGAAGGGAATGCTCTGGAATTAGTATGCCCCCTTTTCGAGCCTTATATTTCCTCTTTTTCTCCCTAATCGCCAGCCTTTCGCATCCTCATAGTTGCGATATACGGTTTCGTCTAGACTCTAGAATGGATGGCGCTAGAGTCTAGACGAAGCGTTTCTAAAGTCTAGATGGGTGGCGTCTAGAGTCTGGAATTGACGCTTCTAGACTCTAGATCGGATGCAAAAGTGGCAGTATTGCACAGCAAAAGTGCCACTTTTGTCTCGTTAAAGCGGTGCTCTTACGAGGCGAAAGTGGCACTTTCGTTTTTTATAGCCGTTTATACTAGCCAATCAGCTGTGGCAGGAAACAAGAGAATACTAGTATCACGATGCCGCAAAGCAGCACGGCGATGGTTTTCTTAGAACAGCCCTTCCACTCTTTCAGAATGATGCCCCACACGTTAGAGAATACCACGTTGAGCGCCATCAGGATGCAGAAAGAGAGCACGTCCATGGTGCCGCCAGCCTCGAAGAAAGAGCGTCCCAGCGACAGTCCGAAGAACTGCGAGTACCACAGTGCGCCGGCCAGCAGACAGAACAGCAGGTTGTTGCTCCACACGTTGCCTTTCTTGTAGTCGCCCCAGGTCTTGTTCTTCTGGTTCTGGTAGAAGCAGTAGATAGCGTTTGTGACGAATCCGCCCAGCGTCACCAGGAAGGTGGCAGGCAGAGTGCGGAACATCGGGTTGGTCAGTTCGCCAAAGTTGATGTCCTTACCAAACTCCAGACCCACGTTGAAGCAGCCACTCATAAAGCCCGCCAGCAGGGCAATGGCCAGACCCTTGGGGAAGTTGAAGTCTTTGACAGCCTTTTTCTTCTCTTCTTCAGTCAGCATGGCCGACTTCATCGAACCAGCCACACCGATGATGGCTATGCCAACCAGCGTCACGATGACACCCAGCAGCACTGCAAACGTCAGCGACTTCAGTGCGTTCAGTTCAGGGAAGAAGATGTTCAGCAGCACCGGCCCCATGATAGTGCCCAAGCCAGCACATGTTCCCAGCGCGATGCTCTGTCCCAGTGCCACGCCCAGGTAGCGCATGGACAGGCCGAAGGTCAGTCCACCAACGCCCCACAACACACCAAAGAGAATGGTCATCCAGAAGCTCGAGCTCGGTGCCGATGCAAACAGTCCGAAGAGCGACTCTCCGGTGGGCACGGCCAGCAGGGCACCCAGGAATGGCAACACCAGCCATGCAAAGACGCCCTGGATGATCCAGTACGACTCCCACGACCAGTCTTTGATCTTGTTGATAGGCACGTAGCAACTCGACTGGCAGAAGGCGCCAATCGCAATGATTAATAGTCCGATAATAATTTCCATGTTTTAGTTAATTAGTTGAATAATTGATGATTATCTAATGAAGTTTGTTCTCATCTGTGGTTCCAGTTCCGGATGTCCGTCCTCGCTGGTGTTCAGCTTCTTGATCATCCAGGCCATGTTCCGTCCCAGTGTGCGCATGGTCTGCATGCCCTCCTCGTCTTGTGCTGCCTGTCCCGGTGTCTGTCCGTAAACCATGTTCCAGTATTGCGAGCTCACGATAGGCATGTTCAGTATGCTGAAGTACTTGTTCAGCCGGTCGAAAGCAGCCGAAGCACCACCTCTGCGACACACCACCACGCTGGCTGCCGGCTTAAACTGCAGGTCTTTGCCCAGCGAGTAGAACACGCGGTCGAGTAGGGCGCAGAGCGAACCGTTAGGCCCTCCGTAGTACACTGGCGAGCCCACCACCAATCCGTCGATGCCGTCCTTGATGGCACGCATCACTTCGTAGTAAAGGTCGTCGTGGAAGGTGCAGCGATTGTTGTTTCTGCCACACATGCCACAGGCAATACATCCTTGAACGGCCTTCTTGCCGATAGAGATGATCTTCGTCTCGACGCCTTCTTCGTTCAGCGTCTTGGCCACCTCGCTCAGTGCCGTAAAGGTGTTTCCGTTTTCCCTTGGGCTTCCGTTTATCAATAGTACCTTCATGTTTGGGTTGTTTTTTTATCTTGATTACAGGATGCAAATTTAGCTAATATTTCTGTGAATAATACCATAAACCTGATAAAAATATATAATAATGAGGCGATATGCGTATTATATTTGTACCTTTGCACAAAATTTGTGAACCAAAATGAAAACTAGATTCTTCTTTATTCTATGGCTTAGCAGTATAACAGCGAGCCTGCTGGCAACAGATCACACCTCGTATGTGAACCCCTTTATCGGAACCCAGACCGACGCCACCGGCGCCTTGAGTGGTTCCACGTTTCCCGGTGCCACGATGCCACAAGGCATGGTGCAGCTGAGTCCTGAGACCGAGCACATGGTGACCTGGGACCCCTGCTCAGGCTACGACTATAACCGCGATTCCATCTATGGCTTCACCCATACCCACCTCAGTGGCACAGGGTGCACCGACCTGATCGACGTTAGCCTGATGCCCCTGTCGCACGAAGTGCGTACTACCGAACTGAGAAAAGGAGTCTTTGGCCAGCGATACAGTCATCAGGCCGAAGCTGCCCGTCCAGGCTACTATATGGTAGATTTGCAAGAGAGTGGCGTACGCGTGGAGCTCTCGGCTACCGTGCGCACCGGCATCCATCGCTACACCTTCCCCCAAGGCGCGCCACAGACCGTGGTGCTCGACCTGGACCGTGGCACCTATCGCGGCGAGGCCTACTACACAGGGCGCCGTGCCTATCAGATCATACAGAGCCAGTTGCGCGTGGTCGACGACCACACCATCGAGGGTTTTCGCGTGATCACGGGTTGGGCCAAACTGCGCAAGGTCTATTTCCGTGCCGAGTTCTCGCGCCCTTTCAGTCGCCGTCTCTTGATGGATGGTGCACGCAGCGTTGGCGAGAGTCCCGTGGTCAATGGTCGCTCACTGCGTGGTGCGCTGAGCTTCGACCCTGCCGACGGGCGCCAGCTCACTGTCAAGGTGGCCATCTCGCCTGTCGATAACCTGGGTGCACGCCAGAATATGAAGGCCGAGGCCCAGAGCTGGGACTTCGACCACTACGCCAAGGCTGCCCACGATGCATGGCAGAAGGCACTATCATGTATCGACATCGATGGCACCAGCGAGCAAAAGACCATCTTCTACACCGGTCTCTATCATGTGCTGATGCAGCCCAACACCATGAGCGACGTGGACGGACGCTATATGGACACCAACTTCGAAATCAAACAGATGCCCCGTGGCGAGACCTACCACAGCACCTTCAGTCTGTGGGACACGTTCCGTGCGGCTCATCCCCTTTATACGCTCATCGCCCCCGACGTTGCAGCCCAGTTCGTGCGCGACATGGTGCGCCATCACCAGACCTATGGCTATCTACCCATCTGGGACCTGTGGGGACAAGACAACTATTGCATGATAGGCAACCATGCCATCCCTGTGCTTTCCGATGCCATCTTGGCCGGACTGCCCGGTGTCAATGTCGAGGAGGCCTATCAGGCCATGCTGGAGAGCAGCACACGTAGTCACCTCAACTCGCCTTTCGAGGTGTGGGAGAAGTATGGCTACATGCCGCAGACGCTGCAGAACACCAGTGTCAGCATCACCCTTGAACAGGCCTTCGACGACTGGTGCGTGGCTGCTGTTGCCAAGAAGTTGGGACGCACTGCCGACTACCAGCGCTTCTTGCGTCGCAGCGAGTTCTATCGCAACCTTTTCGATGCCAAGACGGGCTTCTTCCGTGCCAAAGACGAGAAGGGCAACTGGATAGAGCCTTTCGATCCGCTGAGCTACGAGAATCCCTCGTTCATCGAGGGCAATGCCTGGCAATATATGTGGTTTGTGCCACAGAATCCCAAGGGACTGATTGAACTTTTGGGTGGCGAGCGCAACTTCCTGAAGAAACTCGACGAGAACTTCTCGCTGACAGCCACCAGTGGCGAGGTGAATGGCAATGCCAGTGGCTTCATTGGCCAGTATGCACATGGCAACGAGCCCAGTCATCACACCGTCTATCTCTACAACTTTGCCGGTCGTCCCCATCGCACCCAGGAGCTCGTAGAGCAAGTGCGCAGCCAGTTCTACAACGCCACCCCCTGTGGCTATGCCGGCAATGACGACTGTGGTCAGATGTCAGCCTGGTACATCTTCTCGTCGCTGGGCTTCTATCCCTTCAATGCGGGCGCTGCCGAGTATGTGCTGGGCACACCGCTCTTCAAGCGCGCCACGCTGCACCTGGCTGGCGGACGCGTTTTCGTCATCACGGCACCACGCAAGACCGCCTCTCGCGTTCATGTGAAGCGCGTTCTGCTGAACGGTAAGCCCCTCAAACAACTGATGCTCACCCATCAGCAAATCGCAGAGGGTGGCACCCTTCAGTTCGATATGTAAACACTATATATAATATAAATAAGGTATATGCAACAATTTGAAGAAACCCTGCATCAAGACCTCCACCAGTTCCTGCTTAGCATGCAGGAGGTCGATGAGCGACTGCCCGAGTGTCCCGACGTAGAGGATAAATGGGAAGACATCGCCAAGGCCTATATCCCCGATGGCATCCGCGAGTTTCAGGACTTCCCCTCGGCCAGCCTGGGCTGGATGATGTACATCGGCATGGCCGTGGCTCAGATGTGGGACAAAGAGTGGGACATCTATTCCAAGGTGGACGACCTCTACGCCTATATGCGCGACAAGCGTGGCTACGACGCCCTCGACGAATACGTGCGCGAGGATGTGCTGCTACTGAAAGACACACCCTATGCCCTGCTCGAGAAGTTGGTGGGCGAGTGCGCCTCACGTATCTACAATGCGCTGTTGCGACAGAACATCGAACCAGGCACCAAAGAGGCGTTCAATGCCTATGTGTCCAGTCTGCATCAACTCTATCTCATGGGAGCAGCTGTTCAATTGAAACGCCTAGGCTATCACATGACAAAGATGTAGTAATGGCGTCGTAAATGTGGTGATTTAGCGACATGTTATTCTGTTTGCTATAGATTTTTTCGATGTAATGATAGAAAAAACTATTCGTTTTTCTATCAACTTGTTTGTACCTTTGCGCTGTCTTACAACGAAGACGATAGGAATAGATATGATGGAAACAAGAAAACATATTGCAAGCGAAAAGAAACGTTGTGGTAGTCACAACTGTGCACAGGCCTTACTCCACACCTATGCCGACCTGGCAGGTATCGACGAGGCCACAGCCATGAACATGGCCGGTGCCTTTGGCACGGGCATGGGCTGCATGGAGGGCACGTGCGGTGCGCTGGTAGGCGCAGGCATGGTGCTGGGCATGGTCAACAAAGACAAGGTGAAGTCTATGAAGCAGATGCGCGACATGATGACCAAGTTCCAGCAGCGCAATGGTGCTACCCAGTGCAAGCTGTTGAAGGGGGTAGGTACCAAGGTGGTGCTTCGTGAGTGTCACGACTGCGTGGCCGATGCCGCCGAGTTCCTCGAACAGCAGTTAGATGCATAATCCCCCCACACATCCTTTGGTATGGTTTTTGTCATAAGGTTAAAGGATTGATATTCAGAATAACATTGAAGAAACATTATGGAACAAAAGAAGAAAAACTTTCATAGGCACTTCGCTGCACCCGGCCTGTCGCTCTATTGGATCATCATCACATATCTCATTGTGGCGTGGTTCTTCCCTGCCGTCGGCCTCGTTGCACTTATCTGCATGATAGGTCCGGTGGTCACCTCCATCTGGCGTGGTCGCTTCTGGTGCGGCAACATATGTCCGCGTGGCAACCTCTACGACCGTCTTCTCTCCAAATATTCCCCCCACAAACCCATCCCCAGCTTTGTACGTACGTCGGGCTTCCGCCTCTTCATGGTGTTCTTCATCTTCACCATGTTTGGCATCCAGCTCAGTCAGGTGCGTTGGAGCGCTGGCGGACTCGATATGTGGAACGATATCGGTCGCGTGTTCTGGACCATCATCCTCTTGACCACCATCGTCGGTGTCGTCCTCTCGTTCATCTATGCACCCCGCACATGGTGCAGCTTCTGTCCCATGGGCACCATCTCGCGTTGGGTGGCCCCCAAGCAGCAACCACTGCCAGCCGGCTTCAAGGCAGTCCATGTCAGTAGTGCCTGCAAGACCACCTGTAAGCTGTGCGCCCGTGTGTGTCCCATGCAGTTGTCACCCTATGAAGCCAGTGGCGAGGCCAGTGGCTATCTCCACCCCGACTGCATTAAGTGCAAGAAGTGCACGTTGGCTTGCCCTACAAAGGTAGTCACGTATCAATAAAGTACGAGTCGCACCCATTCGCCAGACCGTTGTCCTTCGGCGTGGTCGCTTAAAGCGCCGTCTCTGGCCACGGCTTGAAGTCCAGCTCCAGCTCGGTCCATTGTTTATCGGGCTGTGGCGTGGGCGTTCCGGGCTTTGACACTCCCAGACCTATCAGGCGGATGGGGTGGGAGTGGAAGTTCACGCCCTGCATCAGCTGTTTGGCCAAAGGCAGAATCTCGTCTTTCGTTCGCAGTGTGTGGTCGGCGGTGATGCTGCGGGTGATCTGCTGAAAATCTAGGAATTTTACTTTCAGTGTCAGCGTGCGCCCCTCGAAATCATTCTTCTCGATGCGCCTCACCAGCTCCAGCACGGTGTGGTAGAGATGGATGGTGACGTCTGCATTCCTGCTGATGTCCGCTTCAAACGTGTGCTCACAACTCACGGACTTGCGCTCCCACTCAGAGACCACGGGCCTGTTGTCAATGCCACGGGCGAAGTCATAGAACACGTGTCCCATCTTTCCAAACTCATGGGTGAGTCGCTCCAGCGCCATGTTTCTCAGGTCAAGGCCTGTGAAGATGCCCATGCGGTGCATCTTCTCAGCCGTTTTCTGTCCCACGCCCCATATCTTCTCCACCTTCAGGTGGGCTATGAAATCCAGCGCTCTGTCTGGGTGAATCACCGTCAGCCCGTCGGGCTTGCGCCAGTCTGAGGCTATCTTGGCCAGAAACTTACAATAGCTGACACCGGCCGACGCCGTCAGTCCCGTTGTCTCACGAATGCGTTGTTTTATTTCGCGGGCAATGGCCACCCCCAGCTCCATCCCCTTCTTATTCTCGGTCACATCCAGGAAAGCCTCGTCCAGCGATATCGGCTCTATCAGGTCGGTATAGTCGTGGAATATCTCATGAAGTTGGGCCGACACCTCCTTATATTTCTGAAAGTGCGGTTCCACGATGATCAGTTGCGGACACAGGCGTTTGGCCACTTGAATGGACTGTGCAGAGTGCACGCCATAGCGCCGTGCCTCATAGCTGGCCGTCGAGACCACACCACGTTCCACGTCCCGGCCCACCGCAATCGGTTTGCCCCTCAGTTCCTCATTGTCGCGCTGTTCCACAGCGGCAAAGAACTGGTCCATGTCCACATGTATGATCTTCCTTCTTTCCATGCCTCAGCCTCGAGATCCATCCCGAGCTCCTGTCCTTTATGTTTAATGCAAAGGTATTAAATAATCCTCAGAAATCATCATTGTGCTTGCGCTTTTCAGCATAAAAATGGAAAAAATCCAGAGCTTCATCCAGCCACCTTCCTTCACGCCCTTAATGAAACAAAGTTGTTTTTTTCTATGTTTTATTTGGTAGATTTAATTGAAAAGTGTATTTTTGCAACGGTAATTCTTATTGAAAAGTGTAAAAACTGACCGTTGAATTCATTTGAAAAGTGTATAATTTGGTTGCCGGATTCGTTTGAAAAGTGTAAAATGCAATGCTGTATAGAAAGATTACATCGTATATTGAAGACTATCTGAAGTCAGATACAGATAAGATTATGATATTGGAAGGTGCCCGCCAAATAGGCAAATCTTTCAGTATCCGTGAGGTGGGTAACCGTCTTTTCCCAAACTTTGTAGAGATTAACTTTGTTGAGGATGACGAAGGTGAGCAGTTGTTTAAGAACATCCATAAGAAGGAGGACTTCTTTCTAACTCTCAGTATGATTGCTGGCGATAAGTTAGATAATCGTGATAATACTTTGATTTTTCTTGATGAGATTCAGCATTACCCCCAGTATCTTACTATGCTGAAGTTTCTTCGAGAAGATGGTCGCTATCGTTACATAGCCAGCGGAAGTCTATTGGGTATTGCATTGCAAGACACGACATCTATTCCTGTTGGCAGTATTATTCGCAAGGAGATGTTTCAACTTGATTTCGAGGAATTTCTTATCGCCAATGGTTTCGGAACAGATGCCATTGCTATGTTGCGACATGCCTATAAAAACCTTCAGAGTCTTTCAGAGGAACACCATAACCATGTGCTTGATCTGTTCCGTAGATATCTGTTGGTTGGCGGACTGCCTGATGCCGTCAATACTTATCTGGATACCCACAATATTGTTCGTGTGCGAGAAGTCCAGGAGGCTATTCGCGGTCTCTATGCCGACGATGCATCAAAATACGAAAAGGAACATAGCAAGAAGCTACTTGTACGCCGTATTTACGAGATGATACCATCACAGATGGAGAACAAGAAAAAGCGCATTGTGGCTCGTGAAATACGTGGCAAGGAAGGTGATCGTTTTTCTCAATATCAGGAGGAATTTGAGTATCTTGTTTCTTCGGGTATTGCTTTGTCGGTCCACGCTATATCCAATCCTCGTTTTCCACTCAGCGAGTCACTCCAGAAGAATCTACTTAAGCTCTATCTGAATGATGTTGGATTGCTGACAGGATTGCTATATCATAACAATATCCGTCCGATACTTGATGATATACGTAGTATAAATCTTGGAAGTGTCTATGAGAGTGTTGTCGCTCAAGAGCTGCGTGCCCATGGTCATAAGCTTTTCTATTATGATAATCGTAAGCAGGGTGAGGTCGACTATCTGATTGACGACCATGTTGCAATGAGTGCTCATCCCATAGAAGTCAAGTCGGGCAAGGATTACACTGTACACAGTGCTCTAAATAATCTATTGAATAATCTTGATTATAATCTGCATTCGGGTACTGTAATATCTAATGAACGTGAAGTATATCAGGACGGTAAGGTTACTTACATGCCTGTGTATTTTGTTATGTTTATGGAGGTTGATACTCCCCAGATAGACAACTCCGAATACATTTTTTGATTCGTAATGATACGAAATCTGTAATTTTAGAAATATTTTCCTCTATATCGGCGAGGACAGGTGTTTCAAGTGCCGCAAGTGCACCTTGGCATGTCCCACAAAAGTAGTCAGCTATGAATAAAGTACGCATCACAGCCATCCGACAGACCGTCTATCCCGATCTCATTGCTCAGTACGAAAATCCCATAGAGCATGCCTGCGAGGTCAGGGTGGGGCAGCAGTGGATCTCTGTCGATGGCCAGCGTCCAGAAGGTCTCTGTCCTTCCGCCTGGTCTTCCATGCAAGAGTTTGTTGTGGCCCTGGCCAATGGCGGAGGCAACTTCTACGACGGCTGGATGCAGAACCCCCATAGCGCCATGATAAGCTGTAACGACGGTTTCCGTCCATTCAGTTTCCTAATAGAAGTAATCGAATAGTCGGTTACTTCTTTTTTTACCCTTCGTAGCCCACAATATCGCCGCTTGTGCATCGCTATTGCACTACTATCGCAAGCCAATCCCATAGCTCTTACTTACCAAAAGCTACACTTTCTCCGGCTAAAAGTGCCACTCTTAGAGTCATTCTAAAGTCTAGACAGAGCAATTCTAGACTCTAGAACGGCCCATTCTAAAGTCTAGAACAGCCCATTCTAAAGTCTAGAAGTGCCCATTCTAAAGTCTATACTGCGCCCCATTGTTTTGGTTCTAGCCCCTAGAACATCCACTTCTAGCCCCTAGGAATGCCACTTCTAGGGGCTAGAACCACCACATCCAGGGGCTAGATTCGCCCAATCTAGCCCCTAGAATCAGATCAAAACCTAAACTATTGCGTCTTAAAAGCGCCACTATTGCGTCTTAAGAGCGCCACTATTGCATCTTAAAAGCAAGCAAATAGTGGCATTACTATGCACCATTTCATTTCTGATTTAGTATGAAATAAGCAAAACGTTACACCTTGATGCCATCAAAAATGAATACATGAGGACCGATAGTTTGTTTGTTTACTTTTGGGGGTATAAGTTTGATGAAAATCCCTTTTCCATTAAATAAAGTGTAAATTCGAATCACTTTGATGCTTATATCAGAAATAAATTGTATCTTTGCAGATGCATTGTGGCTGCCACCTATGTTGTATAGACAGATGGTGACGTGAAAGCTTGTGATGCAGGACATCGTGGGTAAAGAATAATTCGTATCGAAGATTCTGATGAGGTTTACATCCAAATAGTCGCCAACTAAATGAATACACGACCTCGCGGGATTAGGGATGCGCCTTTTCATAGGCGTGCCCTTCTCTTGTGTATCGTGTATGGGCATGTTTGGCGACGGCTCGGATGTAAGTGCATAAGGGATGAGGGTGCGCTTTTTCTATTTCCCCCAATCATTATGAACTTAAAACATGAGTATTAGCAAAATTAGGAAATATACGTTTTCTGGTCACGAGTCATTTCCTTGTAAGACACTTTGGCTGAAGAAAGGATATGATTTTGTGGTTGGTGGTAATGACTTCAACAGTCCTGAGGCTGTGATAGGATTAGGAGTCGGGAAGAATATGGTGGCTTCTATCCGATATTGGATGAAAGCATTTGGATTGATCCAAAATGATGAGGTATCTTCGTTAGTAGGGTATCTGTTTGCTGATGAAACAGGCAAAGATCCGTTTGTGGAAGATTTGGGCACGTTATGGCTACTACATTTCTTACTTGTCAGTACAGGAGAGGCAACTCTTTATAATTTGCTTTTTACGCAGTTTCAGAGAGAACGTAAATCGTTTGAACGCCAGCATCTCCTACATTTTGTCAAGAGAGTCATGACCGAGGATGGCAAGCAAAGTCAGTTTAATGAGAATACCGTCAAGAAAGATATTGGTACTCTGCTTTTGAATTATGTCCTTCCTCAAAAGGCCAAGGCTCTCGACGATTACAGTTCATTGCTTATTGATCTGGAAATAATTCGTACGGATACAGAGAGTAAGTACTATTTGTTTAATATTGAAGGTAAACGCAGATTACCCTGGCAGATATTCCTGTATGCTATTCTCAGCCTGAAAGGTAAGGACAACACGGTTAGCTATGACTTGCTGCAGGAGATTGGGTTGATATTCTGTATGAATGATATGGAAGTAATTGAGATGTGCAAAATAATAGAAGCTCATCATATAAATGATGTTAGATACTCGGATACAGCAGGTATTCGACAGTTGCAGTTCTTGAACGAAATGAGTTGTGAGGAGGCTCTTAACGAGTACTATGGCTAAGAAGACGTTTACATTATCAGCAAACATCGAGAATGGTATCGTTGAAGGCTCAACATATATTGTGACGCCCAATGTCCAGAAAGTGTTGCAGGAAATCATAGATGGCTATCAAACTGGTATTCATTCGTACTCCATCATCGGTACCTATGGAACGGGAAAGTCTTCTTTTCTGCTTCAATTGGAGCATGACCTTATGGAGATGAAGAATCGCAGCCTTCTTAAAAATCCAAAAGTACTGTATGATGGCCAATTTGAGATATTGAATGTTTTGGGAGATTCAAAGTCACTATATGATCTGCTACTCCCTCAAATGAGAATGTTGACAGGAGAAACAGAAGGTGATGTTTTAACGCTCATGAAGCATTATTGTGACAAGCTCAAGAAACAAAATAAATTGCTCCTGTTTGTTATAGATGAGTTTGGCAAGGTGTTGGAACATGCGGCCAAGAATAATCCTGACGAGGAACTCTATTTTATGCAGAAATTGTGTGAGGTGGTCAATGCCCCCAATAGAAATGTTCTTCTGCTCACAACTCTTCACCAGAATTTCTCAGCCTACTCCCGTAAACTAACGGCTGAACAAAAAAACGAGTGGACAAAGGTTAAGGGTCGTTTTCAAGAGGTTGTCTTTGCTGAACCCATCGAACAACTGTTGTTCCTGGCCGCAGAGCATATCTCTGCTGAATACAGATATAAGGTAACTGACTCTTATTTTCATAAAATCTATCATCTGGCAGTTGAAAGAAAGTTTATTTCTTCTGACTTCACCTTTGAGACAGCAAGCAAACTTTATCCTATGGATACTTTTGCAGCCTATGCCGTGACACGTGCTATTCAGAGATATGGTCAGAACGAGCGTTCACTCTTTACTTTCTTGAATGCCAAGGGAGCCCATTCCATTACAGCATTTATTCCAAAGAAGAATGAGACATACAGTTTGGCAGAGGTTTATGACTATATAGTCAACTCATTTCATTCGTATCTTAACGATGTCAATAATGACTCAACAGGGTGGAGTGCCATTCGCCTATCTATTGAACGTGTTGAGGGTGGTGATTGGGCAGATTCCGATCAGATGCTTGATGCAATAAAAATGGTTAAGGCAGTTGGCCTGCTGAACTTGTTTGGCAATGCAGGATTCACCATGACTCAAGCAGATATGGCTGATTATGCTACGATGGCTCTGGGTATTGAATATGCGAGCACACTGCTTCATGAACTTATCCGCCAAAAGATTATCCGTTATGCTGAATATAAAAAACGCCTGATACTTTTCGAGGGTACAGATATTAACATAGAGCAGGAAATGATCAACGCAGGCTTAGTCGTTCCTAAGCCTGTCAATTATGTAGATGATCTTCGCTCTTTCTTTAACAACCGAGTTTCACCTGTCAAAGCCTACTATTATCATCGTGGCACTCCCCGATATTTCGAATATCAGCTATTGAGCCAACCTCAAGACATTGTACCTGTGGGCGATGTTGATGGTTACGTGCAGATGATTTTTGCCACAACAGACAAGCAATACAAAGAACTTGTAGAGTTTAGTAGGAATTGTGAGCATGCTATCATTTTTGCCTACTTCAATAATACAGACGAACTTGTTGCTCATGTACATAATATTCAGAAGTATCGGTATATTGTAGAGAAGGTACTGGTTGACAAGAGCGACCGTGTGGCTCTTAAGGAAATCGTACAGTTGATGGAATACGAGAAGACTCTCTTAAACAAAGCTTTGAGTGAAAGTTTGTTTTCGTATAGTGAAGATGTCGTGTGGCTCTACAAGGGAGAAGAAAAGGATATTAACTCGCAGCGCGATTTCAACAAACTACTCTCTGTCGTTTGCGAGGATGTCTATTCCTTGACGCCTATTATCAATAATGAATTGTTCAATAAACATAAGTTGAGCAGTAACATCTCTGGCGCAAAAGCAAAGTATTTGCAAGCTCTGTTGGATAATAGTAACAAAACTGATTTAGGATTCGAGCAAGATAAGTTCCCACCAGAAAAGACAATCTACTATTCTCTGTTGCGTAACACTGGACTCCATATTAATGGAGA
Organism: Xylanibacter brevis P6B11; assembly: GCF_000621825.1. Classification (NCBI taxonomy): domain Bacteria; kingdom Pseudomonadati; phylum Bacteroidota; class Bacteroidia; order Bacteroidales; family Prevotellaceae; genus Xylanibacter; species Xylanibacter brevis. Next base: position 166,611 of record NZ_JHXG01000007.1, on the reverse strand, counting down.
GTTTAATGATGCGCCTACCAATGATGATATTAAGTCTTTATGGGATGCTTGCGAGGAGTTCCTTAATAGTACAAGAGAGAAAGCCCGTAAGCTGTCGGAGCTGGTCAAGAAACTGACGGCGCAACCATATAAAATTAAGGATGGCGTACTGGAGTTCTGGCTTCCTACCTACCTCTTTATCAAAAGGCAAGATTACTCGCTTTATGGTGAGAATGGACAGTATATTCCGAATTTCAATCTGGAGTTGCTTGACTTGATGAAGAAACATATAGGAGAATTCAAGATAAAAGCTTATGCTGTTGATGGTGTCAAACTTCAGCTCTTCAATCAGTATCGCAAGTTCCTAAATTTGGGCGATAATAGATCAATCAAGGGCGGCGCATTCATTGAGACAATAAAACCGTTTTTGTTCTTCTATAATCGTCAACTTAACGATTATGCAAAGCATACCAAGTCGCTACCTCATGAGGAAACTATCAAATTCCGTGAGGTACTGGCCCGCGCCAAAGACCCTGAAAAGGCTTTTCTTGAAGACCTACCAGAGGCATTGGGGTATGATGACGACAAACTGAAAGATAAAGATGCGGTTCAGGATTACTGCTATGTCATTCAAAGAGCAGTACGTGAGTTGCGTGGCTGCTATAACCAATTGATTGATCGCATAGAAGAGAATCTCATTGAGAGTCTTGGACTGAAATCTGGCGAATATGCAGAGTATGTGCAGGAAATCCAACAACGTTTGTCAAAGGTAAAACCTCACTTGCTGAATCCTCGGCAGAAGGAGTTCTATCAGCATGCGATAGCCCAGTTTGATAATCGTACGGAATGGTATCAGTCCGTTTGTTTTGCAGTTCTTGGTTCACCTCTTGAACGTATGACTGATGACCAGGAACCCAAACTGCATGATGATATTGTGTATCTGTTTAAAGAGTGCGAACAAAAGGCAGTTCTGTCAGAGAGTTTAAACTATAAGATTGACGAGAAAGAAGAACAGCGTTCGTATGAACTTGAATCAAAGATTAATGATTTACTGACGGGTGACGACAACCTTGATGTATATACCTTGATGCGAATTCTTCAAAAGAAATTGAATAATGACTAAAGTAAGACATATATTAGGCATATCTGGCGGTAAGGACAGCGCTGCGTTATCCATTTACCTGAAGCAGAAATATCCTCAACTGAAGATTGAGTACTATAATTCTGATACAGGTTGCGAACTGGCAGAGACAGAGGTACTCATTGACCGCTTGAGTGCCTATCTTGGTAGCATCAAACGACTGCGTGCTGCAGAGGGAAGTCCTGAGCCAACCCCCTTTGAACATTTCCTCAAAGCAATGGGCGGCTTCTTGCCCTCGCCACAGCAACGCTGGTGCACCAAAAAGATGAAACTGGCAGAGTTTGAGAGATATGCTGGAGAGGACTATGCTGTGAGCTATGTTGGAATTCGTGGCGATGAAGATCGTGATGGCTATATCTCGTCGAAACCTAATATCCAGGCCGTGTTTCCTTTTCGCAAAAATATTTGGAGTCTGGATGTTATCAACAAAGTGTTGAGCAACGACAATATTAAGCAGATTGAAACATATTACGACGAGCTGAGCCCTGAACGATTGAAAGATGAGGTGATGGAGGTGGTTCGAAAACCAATCACGAAACAGTTTTACTACTCAAAGAAGTTGAATGCCCTTCTTGATATCGATGTAAAACTCTTCAATCATGTGGTGTTCAAATTCCTTCAATCGACCGACTATCCCGTGGGGAAACTGACGGAGGAGGAATTTCCTCTGCTTGATAACGATGATGTACTGGTGAAGGAAGATATCTTCCGTTTGCTTCGTGAGAGTGGTGTTGGAGTTCCTGCCTACTATGAAGAGATTCCTTTTGAAGTGGATGGAAAAACGGGGACTTACTGTCGTAGTCGTTCTGGCTGCTATTTCTGTTTTTTTCAGCAGCGAATAGAATGGGTGTGGTTGCTTGAACAGCATCCTGATTTATATGAAAAGGCCATGACTTTTGAGAAGGATGGCTACACGTGGATTCAAGGAGAAACTCTTGCTGACCTCGCCAAGCCGGAACGTGTACGCCAGATTAAACTAGATATTATCAAACGGCAGGAGCAAGCTCGAGAGAATCAACAAGGAACCACTCTCGTTGATATCCTTGGTGATGAGATGATGTGCGCGAATTGTTTTATATAGATGATTATGTTGTACGAGGTAGATTGGGCTGAGGACGGAACGTATAGACCTGGGGAGTTTAATTCGCCAGAGAAATTCTTCAACGACTGTTTGGAGAATAGTAAGGAGTTTGACCTACAACTAGGCTATTTTAGTTCTGCAACTATTAGTGTTTTAGCTGATGGTTTCGCCTCATTCATTTCGAAAGGTGGCAGGATGCGATTAGTCATCAATCATATCGTTTCTGATGAAGATAAAGAGGCTATCAGTAAGGGTGTACATGGCGGAGTTATAGATTGCTTTGATTTGACCAATTTTGAAACCTTACGTCAGACTTTTGATGAATATCAGCAGCAGTTCTTTGAATGTTTGGCGTTCCTTATCTATAACAAACGCATTGATATACGTATTATAAAGCCTCGCAATAAAAAAGGTATCGCGCATACCAAATCTGGTCAATTTCGTGATGGAGATAGCGTGACCTCGTTTACGGGGTCTGCCAACTTTACTATTAGTGGTCTTTTTAACAATCTAGAAGAAATAAAGATTGATCGTAGTGACTCTATTGATAAGATGGTTCAAAATCGTATTGCCAGCCAACGTGAAGACTTCGACTCTATCATGACAGGCAAGAAGCGAAATATAGAATACCTTTCTCCAGAGAATCTTATCTCTGCTATCCAAACAAACTTTGGCGACAAAGACATTGAAGAGCTGCTTGATGTCGAGAAGAAGCTCCGTAAGATAAAGGAGGAAAGAAAAATAAAAGAAAGCCAGGAACAGTCGGATTTTGTCTGTGATTATTTGGATTTTGAACCTCAATTCCCATATCCTACGGGACCTAGAGATTATCAGAAGATTGCCTTCAAGAACTGGGTAAACAACGGACAGAAGGGGTTGTTTGCAATGGCTACAGGTACAGGTAAGACTATTACATCACTCAATTGCTTGTTGGAGATATATAAGCGGAAGGGTTATTATAAAGCATTCATTCTTGTTCCAACGATAACGCTTGTTAACCAGTGGGAACAAGAGTGTCGAAAGTTTCAGTTCTCTAACATTATAAAGGTTTATTCTAAGAACCTAACTTGGCGTGATGATGTAGAACGTATTCTTTTTAATGAGAAATACAAAACAGAAAAAGAATCAGAGATTTCCTACATTATAATTTCTACCTATGCATCATATTCAAGAGAGAAAGTATTCAAGGTTTTGAACGGCTTTGATAAGAGACGGGTGCTGATGATATCAGACGAATGCCACAATATGGGCTCAGACTCTATAGTGAAGCATTTGAATGAGATTCCTTATCTTAGACGAATAGGGCTGTCAGCAACACCCGAGCGGCAGTTTGATGACGATGGAAACAAGAAACTTAATAAGTTTTTTGGATCAGAAGAGCATTATACATTCGAATACAGCATGGAAGAAGCTATAAAAAATGGTGTTCTTTGCAGGTATATGTATTATCCTCATGTAGTTAGATTAACTCCAGGTGAAATGAGTGCTTATGTTGAAATATCTGAGAAGATAGCTAAGTATTTCAATTATGATACAGAGACATTTGACCATATGGACGATATTCTTAAAATGAAACTACTTGAACGTAAACGGATTATACATAAGGCAGTTAATAAACTAGATATCTTTAAATCAATCATTAAAAAAAGATTTGTTGAAAAAGGAAATCTAAAATATTCCTTGATATATGTTCCTGAAGGAAATAAGCCAGATTATGTGGGAGCTCAAGATGACTTTGATAGATATGAGAATATTGACGATGATAACGATACGGAGCACCTTATTAATATATATACTCAGTCTGTAACAGAGATTGATGATCATGTGACTGTTCGAAAATTTGTCTCAGGCCAGAAAGATAGGGAAGAGTTATTACATGATTTTGCAGAAGGTAAGATTCATGTACTAACTTCAATGAAATGTCTAGATGAGGGCGTAGATGTACCACGCAGTGAACTTGCTATTTTCTGTGCTAGTACAGGAAATCCACGTCAGTTTATTCAGCGTAGAGGCCGTGTGCTTAGAACACATCCTGACAAGAAGATGGCTGAACTTCATGACCTAATTGTTCTTCCTGAGATTAACCCCTATAGTGGCAGCTACCGTATGGAGCAGTCGTTAGTAAAAGGTGAACTACAAAGAGTAAAGAACTTTGCTAGTCTATCTGAGAATCCTTCTTATTCAGAAATAGAACTCAGAGAAGTACTAGACCATTATGCATTAACAATCTAAAACAATATAACGTATGACTAATAAAGAAAGAATGCTTCATATGGTTCTTGATGATAAGAAGCTTCAAGAACTTTACGAGTACGACAAGTCGGAGTATGAAGATTTGTATACTGCAATGAACTCTGAAAATGTCGTAGTTGCTGCAGTGGCTAGAATTATTAAAGATTTAAATGGGTCTACAGACGAAAGCGACCAAAAAAAGGTCTATATGACAGTTTTTAACTACATTAATGAAAATTATATTCTATGATCATACTAAAAATTGAAATCGAGAATTTTCGAAGCTATTATAAGCGGAATACTTTTGAGTTTAGTAATGGACTCAATCTTATCATTGGTTCAAATGGAGATGGTAAGACTACATTCTATGAAGCTCTTGAGTGGTTATTTCGCACTGATGGCACCCACAAGATGGATACAAAGTACATATCCAAGAAAAGAATAGAGGAACTATTTACAGATGAGTCTGATGATGTTCGTGTTGCAATGACTTACGAACATAAGGGTAAGACAAAAATGCTCGAAAAGATGTTTCACTTCACAAAATCGTTTGACGAGGAAGTGAGTACATCCAATTTCTCTTTTAGCCTTATAGAAAACGAAGGTGTGGAGAGAATTGTAAAGGATGGTGTTCGTTTTGATTACGATTTGCCTTCTGAGATTCGATCGTATACAATGTTTAAAGGAGAAACGGATCTTGACCTCTTGCAAAGATCGAATGCTTTAAAAATGTTAGTTGACACATTTAGTGACGTGAAAGACTTTGAGGCTTATTTTTCCTTTATGGAATATGCAACTAAAAAGGCTGATATTGTATGTGAAAGAGCACAAGATTCAGATTTAAAAAATAAAGAAAAGATTAAAAAGGCTAACCGGACTATAGAGTTTGAGACTAGTGCACTTTCTGATATTGATAAGGAGATAAAAATTAAAGAAAGCGAGGCAGTTAATTTTGATAGTCTGCTGAAAAGTATTGAACAAAGTAAGGAGTCATCTGAATTGTTGAAGGCTGTTAATCGCAGAATTGAGACTCTTTCTCAAAAACGCAGTCAAGCACAAGCACGCATAGACGAAAACTATACTATTAGTCTTCTAGATAATATGTGGATCTTGATGGGATTTGACGACATAGCTGAAGAGTATTCAAGTAAAATAAATGAGGTTGATAAAAAACGTAGAAAGTTAGAGCAGAATTATCTTTATACGGCCGGACAGGAAAAAGCAATACGTAAAATGCAAACTGACTTCGTTCCGCTTCCTGTTCATATTCCTGGTCAGAAAATTATGCAGGAGATGTTAGATGAGGAAGTTTGCAAGATATGTGGCCGTCCTGCTAAAAAACACACTGAGGCGTGGGAGTTTATGTTGCATCGTCTCGAAGAATATCAAGAGTCATTGAAGGTTCCAGAGGAAGAGGAAATTGCTCCCTATTATGTTAATAGTTATGTAGTTGAACTTCAGAAAAGAGATACGACATTAAACGATTCTTTGTCTGAAATTACAAAACTTCGTCATAAAATTCAGGAAGCAATAGCTTTCAATAATCGTTTGCATGAAGATGTTAAGAAAATTGATACCAATCTTAACGTTGAGTTTGAACAGAAAAAGAGAATATTATCTCAAGCAGATGGGCTTACAGAAGAGCAGTTGTTGGCTAATTTTGAGAATATTTCAAATTGGGTTGACCAGAAGCATAATGCAGAAACTCGAATTGGTATATTAAAACGTCAAAGAGAGCAGCACAGATATGCACTTGAAGAGGCTCAAAAAGCTAAGGCAAAGATTGCAGAAGGAACACCCGCTGAAATATTTGCAAAGACTGCACTAATTATCCGACAAATAGCTGATGCATTTAAATCTGCAAAAGAAACGAATAAGAAACGATTACTTCATTCTATTGAAGATGAAGCAAATATGTTTTTGGATAGACTAAATACAAACGATTTTAAAGGAACTATAAGGATTCTAGAGAAGTCAGACGGCCAAGGCGAAGCAGTCTTGATGAATAATGATAATAAGAGGATTTTTAATCCCAACACGGCGTTGCGTACAACTTATTTAATGTCTGTCTTGTTTGCGATTGGTAAATTATCTAGTGAGAAGGGCAATACAGAATTCCCTTTGCTATTTGATGCTCCTACATCTTCTTTTACAGAAACAAAAGAAAGCGAATTCTTTAATGTAATTAGCACATTGGATAAACAAGTGATTATTGTAACAAAGAGCTTCTTAAGAGAAAGTAATGGTGAAACTATTCTAGATCAAGAAAAAATTAATGAAGTCAATGGTCGTGTTTTCCGTATTGAGAAGAAAAAGCCTTTTGATGATAAAAAATTAGGAACCATTCAAACTATAATTTCAAAGATTAAATAATTATGGCAAACCAACTGAATAATATAGAAGAACTCGTTGATAAAGACGAAAAATTGATAGATATATGGGGACGTAGAAATCCCAAATTTGAAAAGAGGTACGAAGAAAGTGTCATTCGAGTTTTGTCACAATATGGAAAGAGAGCTAATGAAACTACAAACGATAAAGGTAAAATATTTGGAAACGGATATGAACCTTATATCATTGCTTTCTTTATTGGTTTATATGAGAACAAGAGAATTCCTTTGTCTGAAAATACCGATGATTTAAAGGGCTTTGGCTATCCGTTACAGTATTGGGGAGATTTTGAATCCAGAGGACTTCGAAAACAATACCCTGCATTACGGTCATATATATTCATTGCACTTGTTGCAAAAACAGATATTGATTGGATAGCACTTGACAAGGGGGATATAAAAGTAAGTACTGTCGTTGCGAGCCTGATTGAAACGATGGAAGAATATGCTAATTACGGTTTCTCTTTTATGGAAGAGAAGTTAAAGTCAGATCCAGGGTATTTCTTCTCTCATCGGTCTTTTCTTGATATTTTCTTGCAGCTAACAAATAAACAAGCGAATAATTATACTGAAGACGAAAAACCTGAAGAATTATAAAAGCATTGTTACATGGACTACATAGAAACCTTCAAAAATCTAAGAACAAACAACAAGTACGGCAGGAAATCGCCTCATAAAGCGATTCTAATGCTGGCTGTTATTGAACTTTACGAACAGAACGTTTTGACAAATAATGAAATCTTTTACGATGATAAATTGAAGTCTATGTTTTTGAAAGTTTGGAATAGAGTACTTCCTAATGAAACTCTGTTTCATCCAGATGCATACATGCCGTTTTGGTATCTTCAAAGTGATTGTTTCTGGCATATAGTTCCTTTTTCTGGTAAAGAAGACATCCTATCTTTGATGAGAGATGTCAGAATTAAGCCTTCAGAGGCAAAGCTGATTGATTCTGTAAAGTATGCGGAGCTTGACGAGGATTTATATTTCCTGATGACAATTGCTTCAGGTCGTTCTTCTTTGAAACGTACTTTGTTGGAAACTTACACATCATTGTCGGAAGAACAAATTGATGGACTGTCAGGAAGTGTAGATAATTCCGTTGACTATTCTCTTTCTGCAATGAATGAATATGAGCAGATAATTTCTTCGGTGAAGAACGACGAAAAGGTATTAGACAATGAAAGTTCAAGTGAGTTGGTTAAGCGGTTTAGAGAATTAAGTGATAATATTCAGATTGCGCTGAACTACGAATATTATGCATTTCTAAAGAATCGTCAAAGTGAGAGGGATATGCTAAGAGAGGTTTGCCCCAACGTGTACACATTATTTGACTGCATTACCAATCATCCTGTACAGCGAACAGATATCTCACCTTCGTTTGCATTCATCTATGACAATTTCTTAAGTGACTTGAAAATTGCATTAATGAGCGAGAATGGATCGATGGATTTGATAGACAAGATTGATAGTGCTATTGCCATTCTACGTGGTCACGATGTTTCAAGTGATAGTTTTGAGAAAGAGAAAAGAATTGATTCTTCTATTGTATTAGAAAAGACCGTCTCCGAAGAGGAGAAAAATATCATAGAGAGAGACTTGGAAGTTGAACATGTTTTTTTTGACTCAGGTTGTAATATAGTAAAGACTGTTACGACTTCCTCTCTCAAATACGCATCAGAAAAAGAGATAATACAGGAGGGGAGAAAAGGGAAGGCCTGGACGCCAGAGGAAGAGGAGCGCATAACACACTATTATGAGCGAGGAATAAGTACGGCAGATATTGCGGAACGAGTTGGACGAACAGAATTGGCAATAAAGGCTCGACTAGCAAAGCTCGGTCTGATAGAGTACACTTATGGGCAAGATGAGTCAAAAGGTACATCCACTGATGCTGTGCCTGTCAACCTAAACGAATACAAAATAGAGAATGGGTTTACAAATACTTGTATTCTTAACAAGCAAGGTGAGAAGGTGTTCTCTACCACAGGTAAGCTGAAACAAATTGGTGGAAAGATTTATCGTCTAAATCTGAAAGACAAATACTTCACGATAAAGGATATGAAGTTTAATGGTGAAGTTTGGATAAAAGGAAACAAAAAGATTGTAGCTTATTTGGATACGGAATTATACCAAATCATGAATACAGCATACGATTATAGTGAAGCAATAGAAGACTTATTTGAAGGTTCCTCATTTGAAGAGTGCAAATTGAAAGCAAACGGTGTTTGGTTTAACTATCAAGGGGACCAGATACCTGATTCATCGATACGTGATAATGCTATAGAAGAGTTGCCTAAACAACATCAAGATTGTCTGAGAATCATAGAGCATCCACTTTATGTAGTAAGAAAGCAGGCAATTCTTCGTGCCATGGGTTATTTTAGACTTCCTGCCAGAATCAGAGATATCGCAAGAACTATAAGCAGAACCGCTTGGGGGGCGGCCATTAAGGAAAAAGATGTAGAGGATATTATTAGTACTATTGATGAGATAGAATCGGTTGATGACCGCTATATCTTGAAGAAAAGATAACTCAAAAGAATTGTTCTTACGAATAATTTCCGTATCTTTGCCTTCGCAAACCAATAACGAAGGACAATGAATAGAACAATACAATTTTTTAGTTATGAGCAGTGCTACCAGCACTACACTAAACGAATAATGAAGATTAAACAGGCCAAGATTCATGGCGAAACAATTGTCGCGAAGCCAGTGTTGATGGTCACAATTATTGATGGGATTGAGGCGAATGTATTTAAGAACAACCAGTTTGTCATCAATGATTGGCTTGAAGGTCGTTATAATATGCTGATGTCTCAGTATGCAAGGAACTCGCAGTTTGATGATAGTACAGGTATAGAAAAGCCCTTCTGGCATATAGAAACTGATGGATTCTGGCATTTGAACTATCAGGGGGAACGACTCAGTAAGGGACGCACGCCCTCAAAGTCCTGGTTGAAAGAGAATGTCGAGTTTGCTTACTTCGATGAATCCCTTTGGATTTTGTTGCAGAATAAGGAGTGGAGATTGCGATTACGAGATTATATTGTTGAGCATAAGTTGACAGATGATAGTTGGCTCAGAAAACTGGCAGCGGAAGGGCTTGGCGCTATTGCAGCTTTGTTCTTAGCAGCATAGAACCTTTGTCAGCAGAAACAAGTGACTGACAACAAAGAAGAAGAGCCGTTTGACTATGCAAACGCCTCTTCTGTCATTATGTTGGGATATGCTATTTGCTCGTTGTAGATGAGGCTGATGCTAAGGACGTCCTCCAGTCTGGAGAGCATGCCTAGCGACATATTCTCTTTGCCTTTCAGTATTTTTGAGACGTATTGCTGGGTGCAATGGTAGTGTAAATTGAACTGTGTCAAGCTACGCCTAACAGCTCGATTTCAAAGATAAGCGTAGAGCCGCCGGGGATGCCTGGTTGCGAGAATTTGCCATAGCCCATTTCGGCAGGGATGTAGAGCTCCCACTTGTCGTCGATGTGCATCTGTTGCATGGCGATGATCCATCCCTCTATCAGGTCACAGAGCCTGCAGGCCAACGGCACACCGCCGCGACTGCTGTCGAACTGCTTCCCGTCGATGGTCTTTCCCGTGTAATGGGCTGTGATGATGCTGCGCACCGTCGGCTGGGCACTGGAAGCGTTGCCCTCTGCCAATACCTTATAATATATACCTTTCGGAAGAGCCTTGACTCCTTCCTCCTTGGCTTTCGCCTCCAGCCAGTCCTTGTTGGCCTGTATGTATTTTCGCTTGTCCTTCATTTTGCTTTGGTCTGTGAATTGGAATCCTAATTATTCTTATTAATTCTACAAAGATAATGATTATTCCGCAATTTTTGCTATTTTTGCAACAAAATGTTTGAGCTAAAGATACGAAGAAATGATCCGCGATATTAGGCCATTTGTCAAAGAACTACGTCAAATGATTGATGACGAGATTCGTTCATGGACAATAATTGAAATGAATGCTTATGACTCTAAAAAAAATACATCATTAGTGTCCCATTTTAACGGGACACTAATGATCTAAAACAGCAAATTATGATGCAAGAAAGTATTAAAATTCGCAAATCTGCTAATTATTTCGGAAATAATCCTTATATTCGCACCGTCTTGAAATATCCAAGCATTATGAATAAGAAAAAGTTGCCCCCATTTGTTGCAACCCATCCTGGTGAGATGATTAAGGATGAACTAAAAGAACGTGATATGACGCAGAAGCAGCTTGCCGCAGAAACCGGTATCAAACCTTCTGTGCTGAGCGAGACCATCAATGGTAAGCGTAGTGTGTCACTTAATGTAGCTGTTGCCTTGGAGAAAGCGCTGGGTATTCCTGCAGACATCTGGATGAATCTCCAGACACAATATGACTTGGACACGGCCAATATCGCTGAACGTGACAATCAGCGCGAGACGATTAGCGTCACCATTCCTGTCAGAGACCGAAATCTGCTTCAGGAACTCGTCCGCAAATTTGGCTGGGCATGCGTATTTTAAAATCGTAGTGGATATGAAACAACAATATGCAGTCATCGTGCTCTTTGCACTGATTATAGCGTCAAGTCTGACAAGTCTTGGCAGTTATCGCACTACGAGCCAACGAGTGAGCGAGGATATGGACAGGGCACTGACCATCACCATGCAGGAACAGCAGAGTGATGTAATTAATCAGGACACCATCCGAACATTTAACAGCCACTTGCAGATAGCAGCATTGAGGGGCAAGGCTATGCTGGCTGTCGATACACACAGCAAGCAGTTCAAGGCATACGCTCATTGCTCGGAGGCAACCATCTTTAGCCTCTCTGACCAGCGACCTGCTGCATTGCTATGGGTGCTGACTGGATTTTGGGCGATGTTTGTGTGGTATCGAAGAAAGTGTGTTGCTCCTATCCTTAAGACAGATGGAAATGGTTTTGGCGGGCTGACATATTCAAAAACAGAGGACTGTTTCTATGCTGCTGGTGGCAACTTGGTACAATTGACTCCCATGCAGCACCAGCTGATGGAGATGTTCTTCCATTCGCCCTCCCATTCATTATCAAAGACAGAGATTTGTGAGGCCCTTTGGCCCAAGAAACCCGATGCCAGCGATACACTCTACACACTGATTCGCAGACTGAAACCCATCATTGAGCAGCATTCCAACCTCAAAATCGAGTCAGACCGCAGTAAGGCTTACCGACTGACTACCAAACAGATAGAATCCTGACATGGACTCTGACAATGAAATGTCAGACAAATGTCAGACTCCTTTTTCGCCATAATGAGTATCTCTTCATACCTTTGCGGCAAAAAAAGAAAGATATGAAGAAATTATTATGTATGCTAATGGCAGTCTGTTCTCTGGCAGTCACTGCGCAAAAAGAAAAGACAGTCACGCTGGATGAGGTAACAGTCAAGGGAGCACGCATCGTAAAGAAGGTGGATGGACAATGGATTTATCCTACCAAACAGCAAATCGCGGCTTCCCCCAACGGCTATTCGCTGTTGGCTAAACTTACGTTACCTCATATTCGTGTGGATGAGGCCATGAACAGCATCACGGCATTGACGAATCTAGGAACCGTTCAGGTGCGCATCAACGACATCCTTGCTACGCGTGAGGACTTGCAGACGTTAGACATGCAGGGTATAGACCATATCGAGTTTATCGATAATCCTGCTGTACGCTATGGCGAGGGGATCGCATACGTCATTGATATCAAGGTGAAGAAACCCATTAGCGGCTATGTTTTGGGAACGCAACTCACCAACACGCTTACCGCCATCAACGGCAATGAGATGTTTTACGGCAAAGTGAATCGTGGACGAAACGAGTTTGCCGTTAATTACAACATTGATTACCATCACTTCAAGGGACAGGCCTACGAGGAGTATTCTACCTATCTCTTTGAAAATGGAAATGCCACAACGATGCATCGCAGGAGTGAGCAGATAAATAGCAAGAACCTCAACCATAATGCCCAACTGACTTATAGTCTCAGCGATAGCAGTTATGTGTTGCAAGCCAAACTAAGCGGTAGTACGAGCATTCATCCTCAGAGACGGGATGCAGAGATGCAGCTTAACGGTGCGCCCTACGAAGAACACTCATCATCACGCAGCAGTTCTCCATCGCTTGATCTCTATTATCACCAATACTTCAGTCGCCACCAGTCGCTGACGGCTAATGTAGTGGGGACGTATATCCGAACGACGGGCGATGCAGAGAACAATGAAGGCTCCTGCTATCGATACACTACTAACGGCAAGACCTGGTCGCTATGGAGTGAGGCTATCTATGAGAATCGCCTGAAACCATTCGCTCTTTCCTCTGGCATACAATTTGGCCAGCGGTATAGTCATAACAAGTATCAAGGCGATGCAGAGGCTGTCAACGATATGCATACATCTTCGCTATATCTGTTTTCTCAGCTGAAAGGGCACCTTGGCAAGTTCAGTTATATGGGAGGCCTTGGTGTCAGTCGTCGCTACTATCGTCAAGGGGATACTAAAAACAACTTCTGGCTCTTCCGACCCAAATTCACTGTCAGTTATCCACTGGTCGAACGCTTGAAACTGAAGTACGACTTCGAGATTTCCCAGCACGTCTCTCAGATTGCACTCGTCAGCGATGTCAGCATCAAGCAGAACTCGATGGAAACGATTCTTGGCAATCCGGAGATTCGTCCCAATCGCGTCACTTCCCATCATCTGACGCTCTCGTATTCTTCGCCTCGCTTCACCTCTGAACTACAAGGCTACTATCGCATCAACTCCCACTGCAACATGGAAAAATACATCCGCAAGGACGGCCATTTCTATCAGACGCAGACTAATGCTGACAATGAGTGCAACTTCTTCTATTTTGACAGCTACAACCAGTGGTACATCATCCCCAACAAACTGACGGCTACCGTCTATGGCGGCATCTATCGTTTCTTCAACTTTGGCGAGGATTACACACACACCTATACATCGTTTAACGGAGGCTGTTCGCTGCAAGCCTTTCTAGGGTGCTGGACACTCGGAGCATACGCAGACAACGGATGGAACTTCATGGAGGGTGAGCATCGTGGCCATCAAGCACCCGCTTGGTATCTCACCTGCAACTATCGTGTCAACTCAGCACTCAGCATCTCCCTCTATGTCCAGCATCCGTTCAGCCAGCATCCGCTTACCAACAAAACGGAAGTCTTAAGCCGTTACGTGCAGAAAGAAATCTCGCAACACTATCGCGACTATGGCAATATGGTTACCCTCAAACTCTCCTATCGATTGGATCGTGGCCGTAAGTATCGTGACATCCAGCGCACCATGAACCATAGTGACAGCGAAACAGGTATCCTCCAAAGTAAATAGTTTTTATGCGTAAAGCCATTTTCATATTCATAGCCATCATTTTTTATCCGTAACGGTAAGTTCTGGTATGTTGTTTCAAATCTGATGCAAAAGTAGAAAAATAATCAAATAAAATATTCCTATGCTCCTTTCATTTGAGAAGGTGAAATCAATATTGGGAGTAGCAATAAAAAAACTCCTGTAAGATGGACTTACAGGAGCTTTCTTGGAGGGTGCCCGGTGGGACTCGAACCCACGACATTCAGAACCACAATCTGACGCTCTAACCAACTGAACTACGGGCACCATGTTGTCTTTTGTGTCAGAGCTTTCGTTCGACTGAATAAGCGAGCTTATTGTCTATCGTTGCTCTGCTGTTGGTTTTGCGGGTGCAAAGGTACGTCTTTTATTTGATATTGCCAAATAAAATGGCGACTTTTTTCGAAAAAAGCTTCAAATTAATGAAGATTACTCAGCTTTCTGCTCATCAGCCTGTGCAGGAGCGGCTTCCTCAGCGGGTGCAGCAGCCTCTTCCTGCTGTGCAGGACTAGCTCCGAAAGCGGGAACATTGTTGGGATTAGCCTCAGGAGACTCAATGCCATTGAGCACGGCAGGAGCTTCGTTTTGAGCTGTGGGGAGAACATACGCGCAAGCAATGCTTACAACAACCATGAAGGCTGCAAGGCCCCATGTGGCTTTCTCAATGAAATCAGTGGTCTTACGAACACCACCAATCTGGTTGTAAGATGCGAAGTTTGATGCCAAACCACCACCTTTTGACTCTTGAATCAGCACAATGCCAACCATGAGCAAAGCTGCGATTACGATGAGGATAATGAATAATGTGTACATCTTTTTTACTTTTTATTTTTGTTATTATTTATAATCAATTTCTCTAAGAAACGAATTTGGTCTGCAAAGTAAGCATTTTTTTTCGGATAATCCAAACTTAATCGCTGAATTATTTCTAAAGCTTTGGAATAATTTCCTTGTTTGATATAAATTCGAGCTAAAGCTTCTGTGAAATAGTCTTCTCCTGCAGCTTTTCCTTCTTCGGTGCTGTCTTCTTCGAGTTCCGGTCTTAGTGTAGGGGTCTCTGGGAGAACAATTTTGCCCGTGTCATTATTTATGAATGAGTCGATGAGGCTCTGTCCTTTGAGTCTTGGCACAGAGTCTTCTTCCTGATAGTCCTCGCATTCAAGGAGATAAGCCACGTAATCGACAGCGGCATCAGCGGGCGTAGGCTTGCGTTTTGCCTTCTTTTTGTCAGTTTCGGGTTCGTTCTCCTTGGGGATAGAATCCAGGAAGTTGTCAATGAGCGACAGGGTGCGTGTGGAAGTGTCTGCAGTGGCTTTGCCCTTGCCGGCCTGTGTGGTAGTGGTTGTTTCGCTACTCTTTCGCAGTTGGTAGTGGGCTGCCTCTATCATCTGGAAAAGCACGCGTCGGTCGGTGATATAGATGGCTGCCCGACGCAGTTCTGTATCGAACGAGGGATCATGCAGCAGATAGAGATTCTGCAGCATGAGCAGTCGTGCGGTCTGGAAATAGGGATAGAGCGCGAGCATGGAGCGCAACTCGTAGAGAGTGTCGCGGTCCAGGCGTTCAGGGTGTTTGATGAGCTCTGCTATTTCCATGATTTCGATGTTGATTAATGGCTTACCAGTTGGCTACTGTGGCATTGAAGATCTGGTCGCAGATATCTTTCACCATCTGGGTGACCAACTCTTCTTGCACGGCGTTGAGTGACTGGGTCGTTTCGTAGGTTGCTGTAGATGTGAACTGGCGTTCAAAGTCTTCAGCATGATTCTTATTGTTGGTGAAACGCACGTTGACCGTCATGGATAGCTCGGTTTGTGCTGAGTATCCCTCGCTGCTGACAGACTTGTTGCGCTGGTCGTAGCGCACAATCTCACCATCAATCTTCAGGTCGCCATTACGCTTCACCTGCATCAGTTTGGTGTGATTGGCAAACTGGTCTTTCAGTTGATTATTGAAAATGTTGGCCATTGGTCCCCACACATAGTTAGAACGGATGGGGAAGTCGGCCAATGTAATGGTCTTTGTCTTGTTGTAGTCGATACTAGCGCCGTTGAACTTATAGCTCACCGAGCATGACATCAGGATGAGACAAGTGAGTATGGCCATGCCGAACTGCTTCAGACGACGATAAAGCGTGCGGTCGCTGATGCCCAGCTCTTGTGCAGCCTTCTTACGATTGCCACCATTGCGCTCCAGTGCTTTCTCCAGCATCTGGCGCCCCATCTCGCTGAGGTTCAGGTTCTCTTGCTCCGGCTGTGGGTCAATGTATTCCTCGGCCTCGGCCTCTTCAAGAATAGGAGAGATGGGATTGATGGTCTGAATGGGGTTGATGGCCTGAGTGGGGGCAGTCTTCACGTCTTCCATCTGCTTCTTCAGCTGACTCATCTCGCGGCGCATGTCGTTGACGTTGCCACGCAACTCGAAGAGGATCTTATAAAGAATCTCTCGCTCGTTCTCGAAAGAATGGTCGCTGCCCTTATTGACCACAGCCAACTGTGTGCTCTCGCGATCCTGCGGTATGAACTGCGACAGAATCTCGGGCGTGATCAGTCGGTTGGGACTCAAGATGGAAATCTGCTCTGTGATGTTCTTCAGTTGGCGCACGTTTCCCGGCCATTTGTAGCGTGTCAGCATCTGTTTGGCCTCGTCGGTGAGCTGAATACGCTCCATCTTGTATTTGTCTGCCATCTGCATTGCAAAGAGACGGAACAACAGCACGATGTCTTCTCCGCGTTCGCGCAGAGGAGGCATCTGTATGGGGATGGAGTTAAGACGATAATAGAGGTCCTCGCGGAAGCGACCTTCGCTGATGGCCTGACGGATATTCACGTTGGTAGCAGCTACGATGCGTACATCAGTCTTGCGCACCTCGGTAGCACCTACAGGAATGTATTCGCCTGTCTCCAGCACACGCAGCAGACGCGCCTGGGTAGCCAAAGGCAGTTCGCCCACCTCGTCAAGGAACAATGTGCCCTTGTTGGCCACGCCAAAGTAGCCAGGTGAGTCGTTGATGGCACCCGTGAACGAACCCTTGATGTGGCCGAAAAGCTCAGAGTCGATGGTGCCCTCGGGAATAGAACCACAGTTGATGGCGAAGTATTTCTCGCGTTTGCGAGGAGAATTGTCGTGAATAACGCGTGGGATAATCTCTTTACCCACACCACTTTCGCCAACGATGAGTACGCTCAAATCTGTTGGCGCCACCTGTAGGGCGACGTCAAGTACATGGTTCAACGCCTCGCAGTTGCCCACGATGTTGTACCTCTGTTTGATGCTTTGTAGTTCTGTACTCTTCATAATTGGCTGACAAAATTACATATTTTTTCTGAGAATACTGCAATTCTGGCAGAAAAATTACTGATTTTGCTCTTTCTTAGGCTGTGAGCGGAAGCGCACCTTCTCGCTCTCGTCGCGCTTCTCGTGGTAGAGCTTTGGCAGCGGGTTGGCCAGAGGCTCGTCGTAGTTGTGACGATTGCGATAGATGTCGAGCGCCGCATAGATGGCGTTGCGCATAGACTGTGCGTCCATCTCGTTGCGTCCGGCCAGATTGAAGTAGGCACCATGTGCAGGTGCCGTGCGCACCATGTCGAGTCCGGTGGTGAAACGCACTCCGTTCTCAGGCGTGAGCGTCTTGAAAGGAGTCTGTCCCTGGTCGTGGTACATGGCCAGTACACCGTCGAAGTAGCTGTAGCTGCCATGTCCGAAGAAATCATCGGCAGCATAGGGACCGAAGGCCTGAATACTCTTTTCGGCCAGTTCCTTGACAGCGGGAACGATAATCTCCTGTTCCTCGTCGCCAAGAGCCCCATCCTCGCCACAGCGAGGGTTCAGAGCCAGGATGGCAATACGTGGGTTGGCAATGCGCAGGTCGCGGCGCAGCGACTCGTGGAAGAGGATTGTCTTCTCTACAATCTTCTGTTTGGTGATAGACTCAGCCACGTCTTTGATTGCCACATGGTTGGTGACCAGTGCTACGCGCAGACCATCGTTCATCAGGATGGTGAGACCTTTCTTGCCGTCGTTCATCTGGCGCTCAATGTAACTGGTGTGGCCATTGAATCCGCCAATGCTGTTTTTGAATACAGGCGCGGTGACCAGCACGTCGAAGGCTCCTCTCTTATAGTCCTCGATGGCGCAGTCGATGGCCACCTTGGCAGCCTCGCCTGCTTCGGGGGTTGGTGTGCCCAGGTCCACTTTAACTTCACCTTTGATAACTTCCAGCAAGTTCAGCTGTCCGTCGCGTGCCTCGTTGGCATCTTTGATGACGTTGAAGCGTGGCATCGCCTCTAACATCTTACCATAGTATTCGGCCAGTTTGGGCGAGCCATAAATGATAGGTGTGCATAGTTCCAACATTGCGGGGTCTTCGAAGGCTTTGAGAATGACTTCGTAACCTACGCCGTTGGTATCTCCGTGGGTAATAGCTACCCTGATTTTCTTTTCTTCCATATTTAGTTATTGATAGTATTATCAGGATTGTTGTGACTTCTGTGCCGTGCTCAGCAAGCCGCAGGCCGCGAAAATGTCTTGTCCACGACTGGCTCGGATGGTGGTAAACACTCCGTGCTGCGTCAGGTAGTCGCGCAGTTGTTCCATGCGAGCTTCATTGGCACTGGGCAGATCCACGTCTGGAATCTCGTGAAAACGAATCAGATTGACGCGACATTCCAGGCCCTCAACCAGCTTGATGATCTCCTTGGCATGTGTCAACGAGTCGTTGAGTCCGCCAAAACAGATGTATTCGAACGAGCAGCGGCGTTGGTGGGTGAAGTCATACTGCTTCAGCAGCTCCACCGTCTCGGCGATAGGCATTGCCTTCTCTGCCGGCATCAGACTGAGACGCTGTTCGTGCAGTGGTGAGTGCATAGATATGGCCACGTGGCATTCGCTCTCGTCGAGGAAGCGCTTGAGCTTGTTCTTCACGCCCACAGAGCTCACCGTGATGCGTTTCGGGCTCCAGGCATAGCCGTCTGGCGCTGTCAGGAGATTGGTGACCTGAAGCACGCTGTCCAGATTGTCCATCGGTTCTCCTTGTCCCATAAAGACAATGTTGGTCAGCAGTTCGCGCTCTGGCAGCGAATAGATCTGGTTCAGAATGTCGGCAGCAGTCAGGCTGCCCTCAAAACCCTGCTTGCCTGTCTGACAGAACAAGCAGTTCATCTTGCATCCCACCTGGCTAGACACGCACAGCGTACCTCTGTCGCCATCGGGTATGAATACCGTCTCAACGAATTTCTGCGCCTTGTTGTCGCCATTCTCAGCGCTGTCAGCAAATTCCGAGCACCTAACAGGAAACAAGTATTTCACGGTGCCATCCACCGAGCGCTGGCAGTGCAGGGGTTCCATGGCTCCCACGCAAAAATCCTCGGCCAGTCGTTCGCGGTTGGCTTTCGAGAGGTTCGTCATCTCGTCGATGCTCTTCACGTGCTTATCATATAGCCACTTAGCAATCTGTCCGCCTGTGAAGGCTGGCATGCCAAGTTGCTTCACCAACTCTTTCAGTTGTGAAACAGAAAGGCCCATGAGCACTTTTTTTCTATTGTTCATGCTGCAAAGGTACGTAATTTTTTCGAGATGTTTCGTCAATTTCGTTGAAAATGATTACTTTTGCACATAAAATTCTAAAACGATGAAAGGGACGATTGATTTTTTCATGCCTTGTAATGATGTACAAGACGTGGCTCCTGTGCTGGAGCAACTGCGTGGCAGTGTCATGGTGCGCAATATTTGTCTGCTTGTCAACAAACCTCTTGACGTCATTCCAGAGGAGTGCACCACGTTGGTGGTAAAGGACGTGACATCCACAGAAACGCTGAAGCAGGTGGCACAGATGTCTTTATCCGACTATGTCGTCTTGTTGACAAAACCTGTACCTCTGTCCTTGGGCGAAGGCGCCTTGGAACGCATGGCTCAGGCAGCCAACGACAGTCAGGCCTCGATGGTCTATGCCGACCACTGGGAGAAGAAAATAGGCGAGGGTGGGGAGCAGTCTGTCGAGAAGCATCCAGCCATCGACTATCAGTTGGGCTCCATCCGTGATGATTTTGACTTCGGTTCACTCTGGCTTTTGCGCGGCTCCCTGATGCGCCGCTGGGCACAGGAAGAGGCCGATACCTTGTATATATATGGCGGACTCTATCAGTTGCGCCTCTACCTGAGTCGACAGGGTGCCCTTTTGCACCTGAACGAGTTGCTCTATACCGAGGTAGAGTACGACAACCGTGCCTCAGGGGTGAAACAGTTTGACTATGTGAACCCCGCCAACCGCGATGTGCAGATAGAGATGGAGCAGGTGGCCACCGAGCATCTGAAAGCCATCAATGCCCTGGTTGACCCTTCCGAGGTGATCGACGTGGATTACGACGAGCAGAACTTTGCCGTGGAGGCCTCGGTCATCATTCCCGTGTATAATCGCGAGAAGACCATCGTCGATGCCGTGAAGAGTGCCATGAGTCAGGAGACTTCCTTTAAGTATAATGTTATCGTGGTGGATAATCATTCTACCGATAACACAAGTGCCCTTTTAAAGGAAGTAAACCAATCGTTTGCTGCCGGAAAACTTATCGTTTTAACACCCGAAAGAACCGATCTCGGTATCGGAGGCTGCTGGAACTTGGCCGTGAACGATACCCATTGCGGACGCTTTGCCGTACAGCTGGACTCCGACGACCTCTATAGTTCGCCAAAGACTCTGCAGACCATTGTCAATGCCTTCCGCGAACAGAAGGCTGCCATGGTAGTAGGCTCCTATCGCATGTGCGATTTCGAACTGAACACCCTTCCGCCAGGACTCATCGCCCACAAGGAGTGGACCGAGGAGAATGGTCCTAACAACGCCTTGCGTATCAACGGACTTGGTGCTCCGCGTGCCTTCTTCACACCCCTGCTGCGCCAGTTCCAGTTGCCCAACACCAGCTATGGCGAAGACTACGCCATGGGTCTGATGTTCTCGCGCTGCTATCGCATAGGTCGCATCTACGACGAGCTCTACCTGTGTCGCCGATGGGGTGGCAATAGCGATGCCGCTCTCAGCATAGACCGCATCAATGCCAACAACCTGTACAAGGACCGTCTTCGCACCCTGGAGATACAGGCACGTCAGCGCATGAACGCAGGAAACCATGATCTGTGCGACAGTGCTATAGACCGATTCTTCTTCCGCCAGATGAAGGTGTGGCCCGATACGCGTCGCCGTTATCGCGAACTTGAACATGTGGAGGTTCGCGAGCTGGCACCACAGAATGCCGACCAGGCCACCTTTGACCTGAAAGTGCAATATAATCCTGCCCGCATCGGCTCCACAGGCGCCAATATCTCAAAGAAAGCACTGGCCGAGCGCCCCTGTTTCCTTTGTGCCAAGAATCGTCCGCAGGAACAGATGATGAAGACGCTGGACGGCAACTACGAGTTGCTGGTCAACCCATTCCCCATACTCCCCATGCACTTCACGATACCCGTTCGCCGCCATCGTCCGCAGCAAATCCGCCCTATGTTTGGCGAGATGATGCAGCTGTTGGACAAATACCCAGAGCTGACCGTGTTCTATAATGGTCCGCGTTGTGGCGCATCGGCACCCGATCATGCCCATCTGCAGGCTGGCAGCACAGGCGTATTGCCCTTGCAGAAAGAGTGGCAGCGATTGTCGCGCAACCTGGTCACCGTGGTACAGAAAGACGAAGACACAGGTATCTATGTGGTAGAAGATTATCCCTGTCCGGCACTGGTCATCCGTTCGCCTAAGCGCCGCAGCGCAGAGCGCCTCTTTATGAGACTTCACGACGTGATGCCCCTGGTCGATGGCGAGACAGAGCCCATGATGAACATCGTGTCGTGGAAGCAAGACGAGAACTATATCGTAGTGGTATTCCCACGCCAGAAGCATCGCCCCGACTGCTACTTCAAAGCCGATGACGAGCAGATGATGATTAGTCCTGGTGCCCTGGATATGGCAGGCCTGATTATCACCCCACGCCGCGAGGACTTCGAGCGCATTGATGCCGATAGCGCCTTTGCCATCTTACGCGAGTGTGCCATCTCTGACGAAGCCCTGCAGACGTTGGTTGAACGACTGAAGCAGCGTTTCTTGACCCCTAAGTCCGATTCTGCTGCTGCACAGTGGATCAAGTCTATTGCTGCTGATGGCGAACCCTCTGTCACCGTGGGTATTGTTAGTGGTGAGAAGCTCGAATTCCAGCTCAATGGCTCGTATACAGCCAAGGGCGAGACGCTGACAGGTCCTCAGAAGGTGAGCATCTCCGAGGGTGGTCTGTTGTGGCGTGGCCAGCAGTATCGCGAATTGCGCTTCCTGCCTCAAGACGATGCCGCCTCGTTCTCGCTCAACGACGTCACTATTGGTGTTGGGTTCCATTGGGAGCGCCAGGAACAGCAGACCTTCCGTGGCACGTTGCGACTGGTGGTAGAGAGCGACAAAGTGTTGGCTATCAACGAACTGCCTGTAGAACAGTATCTCGAAAGCGTCATCTCGAGCGAGATGAGTGCCACCTCGTCGCCCGAGTTGCTGAAGGCCCATGCCGTCATCTCGCGTTCTTGGCTGTTGTCGCAGAAACAGCGTCGCCAGGACGCTCAGCATGCCACCGGTTTCTTCTCGTTTATCAAGAAAGACGACGAGCTCTTGCGTTGGCACGATCGCGAAGAGCACACCCTGTTTGATGTCTGTGCCGACGACCACTGTCAGCGCTATCAGGGCATCACGCGTGCCTCTTCTCCTGCTGTAGCAGAAGCTATCCGCCAGACGCGCGGACAGGTGCTGGTCTATGCCGGCGAACTGTGTGACGCACGCTTCTCGAAGTGTTGCGGTGGACGCACCGAGGAGTTCCAGTATTGTTGGGAAGATACGCCCAAACCATACCTTGTATCCGTGGTTGACCCCTTCTGCAACACCAAAGACAAGCGCGTGCTGCAGCAGGTGCTGAACGACTACGACCAAGAGACCCCCGACTTCTATCGCTGGCGTGTGGAGTACACGCGCGAGCAACTCAGCGAGTTGGTAAACCGCAAGCTGAAGATGGACCTGGGTGATATCCTCGACCTGGTACCTCTGGACAGAGGCAAGAGTGGTCGCATCTGGCGACTGAAGATTGTAGGTTCCAAGCGTACGTTTATCATCGGCAAGGAACTCGAGATTCGTCGTACACTCAGCGAGAGCCATCTGTATAGCTCTGACTTCGATGTAGAGCAGCACGACGACCGCATCATTCTGAGCGGACGCGGCTGGGGCCACGGCGTAGGCCTCTGTCAGATAGGCGCTGCCGTGATGGGTGAGAAAGGTTATGGATACGACGAAATACTCCTATATTATTATAGAGGTGCAGAAATTAAGCAAGTATATTAATCCCACCAACGTTGCCGACGCTGAAAAACAACCTGTCGTGGAAGTAATTTATCTAAATAATAAATAATCTATGAATAACAAACGCACAACTCCCTGGGCGTGGATACCAACGCTCTACATGGCTGAGGCGCTGCCATACGTAGCGGTGATGACCATCTCAACCATCATGTACAAGCGACTGGGCATATCCAATACCGACATCGCCCTCTATACTGGCTGGCTCTATCTGCCTTGGGTCATCAAACCCTTCTGGAGCCCCTTTGTTGACCTGATGAAAACCAAGCGCTGGTGGACCGTAGCCATGCAGTTTATCATTGCCATTGGCTTTGCCTGCATCGCATTCTCGTTGCCCACCTCGATGTTTTTCCGCCTGACGCTGGCAGCCTTCTGGCTTGTAGCGTTCACATCGGCAACCCATGATATTGCTGCCGATGGCTACTATATGCATGCCCTCGACGACCACGAGCAGTCGTTCTATGTAGGCATCCGCAGCACCTTCTACCGCATTGCCACAGTGGCAGGACAAGGTCTGCTGGTGATACTGGCAGGATGGCTAGAAGAGAAGACTGACAATATCTCTTATGCTTGGATGGTGACCTTTGGCGTGATGTCTGCCCTGTTCCTGGTGGCAGCTGCCTATCACCAGTTCATACTCCCCAAACCCGCCAGCGACAGACCCTCTAAAGACGTCACCCCTTCCACCGTGTTGAAGGAGTTTGTAGAGACCTTCCGCACGTTCTTTACCAAGAAGAACGCGCTGGTGGCTATCCTCTTTATGCTGCTTTACCGCCTGCCAGAGGCACAGTTGGTGAAGATTATCAATCCCTTTATGCTCGACCCCGTCAAGGATGGCGGACTCGGCCTAACCACCAGTCAGGTGGGTATCGTCTATGGCACTATAGGTATCATCGGCCTGACCATCGGTGGCATCCTGGGAGGTATTGCTGCAGCCCATGGCGGATTGAAGCGCTGGCTGTGGCCTATGGTCTGTGCCATCACGCTGCCAGACCTGGTTTACGTCTATCTGAGCTATGCCCAGCCCCAAGACCTGATGCTGATTAATGGCTGCGTCTTTATTGAGCAGTTTGGCTACGGCTTTGGTTTCACCGCCTATATGCTCTACTTGATTTATTTTGCTGAGGGTGAGCACAAAACAGCCCACTATGCCATGAGCACAGGCTTTATGGCACTGGGTATGATGCTGCCAGGCATGATGGCTGGTTGGCTGCAAGAGACCATCGGTTATCAACACTTCTTCGTGTGGACCATGATTTGCTGTGCTGCCACCTTTATCATCTGTGCATTCCTGAAGATTGACCCAGAGTTTGGCAAGAAGAAATAAATAATGATGCACACACAGAACACACCATTGGTATGGCTATCCACTTTGTATTTTGCAAAGGGGATAGCCTATGTCATGGTGATGTTTCTGTCGCTCATTATGCTGAGGCAGATGGGACTGTCGAGTAGTGCCGCACTCAGCTGTGTGGCCTTGTTTCACATTCCCTGGGTCAGCAAGTTCTGGTGGAAGCCCTACGTGGTGCGTCCCCAGCACTTCACGACGTGGATAGACATCTCCGAAATTTTTCTGGCCCTGTCGTTCGCTGCGCTGTCGTTCTTGATGACCTCTACCTGTCACACCGTTGCCATGCTGCTGTTGATAGCCTGGCTGACTGCCATCCACAACGTGGCCGTTGACGGCCTCTATCGTCAGGTGACACGCAACAATCATTTGCCCACCTTTGTGCGCGTGAAAGAACTGGCACGCAAGCTGGCTGTGATTGTGGGCCAGGGCGTGCTGGTGATGATGGTGGGCAATATGCAGGTGTTCTATCGTTACGACCGCTTCTACTCGTGGCAGGCTACGTTTTATATTCTGGCAGGCCTGTTCCTGCTGTTTTGTATGTTGCACCACGCCATGCTCCCACGCCACTCGCATCATGCTGAAACCAACGTACACCGTTCGCTGCCTTCGCTGCATGACATAGGAGCCCCGTTCCTGTTTCTCTATCCCTTTGCCGTGGGACTGCAGGCTAAGGTAGGCATCCTTTTCCTGCTCGATGCCCCCAGTAGTGGCGGACTGGGTCTGTCGCCCCAGGAGTTCGGCTTGGTGATGGGCACCGTAGGCATCACAGGCTTGACCATTGGTGGTATGATGGGCTTCAGAGTGTTGCGCCGCGATGGCCTCGCACGTTGGCTGTGGCCCATGGCCCTGCTGATGGTGGTGCCCTGTGCCGTCTATGCGCTGATGGGCTATTGGGAACCCTCCTCTCTGCTCATCATCAGCCTCGGCGTGTTTCTCGAACAAACCACCTATGGCTTTGGCTTTGCCGCCTATCTCTGGGTGCTTCGCCACGTGTCCAATCGCGAGGTGGGCAAGTCGCTGATGGCCCTTTCACTCATGCTTTCATGTCTGCTCTCAGGTGTGCTCCAGTCGGCTGTGGGCTATTACTACACCTTCCTTGTAGCCCTCGTGGTGAGTGCAGTACCCCTCGTGTCCACCTGGACAATTAGGAAAATCCCTACGTTGAAATAGGCATTTCTCTATTGCCAATTGAAAATAAAGATGTACTTTTGCCATAGATAAACCAAACAAAACATAAGTGTTATGAAAAAGATATACGCATATACCAAGATGATCATGGCGATGATGGCTGTGATGCTGGCTTTCACCAGTTGCGACGAAGACGCTGCTTTAGCTTACGACCTGGAGGGCGTATGGCAGGGCTCTATCGTTGGTGAGTATTATTCATATCGTGGTTATGCCACAGACGATGAATACGACACAGAGATTATGTTCGAACAGAATGGCTCGTGGATGAATGGTGGCTCAGGCTATGAAATAGACTATAACTACCACACGCGTCGCTATACCAAGGCCTACTTCACCTGGAGCGTGAAGCGCGGACGCATCCACATGCACTATGACGATGGCACGCACGTGGTGATACGCGACTTTGATACCTACTGGGTGGGTAGACGCATGCGCTTCAAGGGCTATTTCGACGATGCTGCCACGGGCAGACCGCTGGCATCCTTCAATTTGATAAAAGTGGACTCGCCCGACGATTACTACGAAACATACTACAGCCGTCAGGCAAAAGACTTTAACGAAGAAGAGTAGGCCCTCTAGAGAGCCTACTCTTCTTGCTTTTCTATATCATCATTTCCATATTTCCTTGCCGGCTAGATGCCAAGTCCGCCTTGAAACGAGGCATCGATGGCTCGGCTTTGTTGTATGCGCGAATAGGGCGGCACATTGTTCGTCACCCAGATGTTACCACCAATCACCGAATCGTGGCCTATGGTGATGCGCCCCAGGATAGAAGCGTTTGAATAGACCGTGACATGATCTTCGATGATAGGGTGGCGCGGGATGTTCAGCATGTTGCCATTCTCATCATAGCGGAAGCTCTTTGCACCCAGTGTCACACCCTGATACAGCGTGACGTGGTTGCCGATGATGGCCGTCTCGCCAATCACCACGCCGGTGCCGTGGTCAATGGCGAAGTATTCGCCAATCTCGGCACCTGGATGAATGTCGATACCCGTCTTCGAGTGTGCCTGTTCGGTGATGATGCGTGGTATCACAGGCACCTGCATCTTGTGCAGCACGTGAGCAATGCGATAGTGCGTCATGGTGTTCATCACCGGATAGCAGTATATCACCTCACCATAGTTGGTGGCGGCGGGATCGCTTTGGAACATAGCCTCCACGTCGGTGTATAGCAGACGCTTCACCTCGGGCAACTCATCGATGAACTTCAGTGCCAGATCTTCGGCAGCCCGTAGCACGGCGTCTTCTGTGCAGTCGCAATCCTCGCAGAACTGCATGCCGCGGGCTATCTGTCGTTTCAGCAGGGCGTACAGTTCGTCCATGCTTACGCCTATGTGGTAAGAGCGCATCTTCTCGTCGCTCTGACGTTTGTGGAAGTAGTCGGTGAAGATGATATCCTTACACAGGCTCACAATGCGCCTTACCTCCTCTACGCTTGGCATCGGTGCCGAGCCCGCGGGCATCATGTCGCGCTCGCGGTCCGACAACTTCGACAGTTTGGCTACGTTTCTCTGTAGCACTTCGTTCAGTCCGTCCTGTTCCATTTATGTCTTTTTTTGTTATTTATTGTTTTTTTTGTCGGAGGTGCGAGATGCGAGGTGCGAGGTGCGAGATGCGAGGTGCGAGGTGCGAGATGCGAGGTGCGAGGTACGAGGTGCGAGGTCAGATTTGCTGGCGGATTTTTCTATCCTCGTACCTCGTACCTCGTATCTCGTACCTCGAATCTATCCTCGTACCTCGAATCTATCCTCGTACCTCGCACCTCGTACCTCGTACCTCGATATTACCTGATGAACAGCAACTCGCGGTATTTAGGCAGTGTCCAGAGTCCATCCTCTACGATGAGCTCCAGTTTGTCCACCTCGTAGCGTATAGCTTCCATCTTCGGACAAACCGTGTCGTGGTAGGCAATGGCACGCTGGTGGATATCGTCGATGCGGTTGGCCACACGGCGCGCCTCGGTCAGGTCGTCAACGAGCTGTTCTATCTTCTCCGTGCGCTCGGCAATCTCCTCAATGAGTTTCATGTTGCGCGTTGACAGGCGTTGTGCGCGCTCGGCGTCGAACACCTCCTTCATGCCCTGCACGTTCTTAATCAGCTTCGACTGGTAGTGCGTGGCCACAGGTATGATGTGGTTCATGGCCAGGTCGCCCAGCACGCGCGCCTCTATCTGTACGGTCTTCACGTACATCTCCCATTTTACCTCGTTGCGAGCCTCCAGCTCCTTCTTGTTCATCACCTTGGTGCTCTCAAACATCTTGATGCTTGCCTCGTCCAGGTAGTGCTCGAAAATCACGGGGCACGACTTCTCTACGTCGAGTCCGCGCTGGGCAGCCTCCTTCACCCATTCCTCGCTGTATCCGTTGCCATCGAAGCGCACGGGCTTACACGTCTTCACATCGTCTTTCAGCACCTCTAGCAGCGCCTGAATCTTGTCTTCGCCCTTGGCAATCTTGGCATCCACGCGCTCCTTGAACGAAATCAGGGCCTCGGCCATGGCAGCGTTGAGCGCAATCATAGCGCTGGCACAGTTCACGCTGGAACCAGGAGCACGGAACTCAAAGCGATTGCCTGTGAAGGCAAATGGCGATGTGCGGTTACGGTCGGTATTGTCCACGATGAGGTCGGGAATCTGAGGAATGTCGATGACCATGCCCTGCTTTCCCTTCAGGTTGAAAAGTTCGTTGGTCTCTGATGTCTCAATGTGGTTCAGCAGTTCCGTGAGCTGCGTGCCCAGGAAGCTGGAGATGATGGCAGGAGGTGCCTCGTTGCCACCCAGACGGTGAGCATTGGTAGCACTCATGATCGAAGCCTTCAGCAGGCCATTGTGCTTATATACCGCCATCAGTGTCTCTACGATGAAGGTCACGAAACGCAGGTTCTCTTCTGGTGTCTTGCCTGGAGCATGCAGCAGCACACCATTGTCGGCGCTGAGGCTCCAGTTGTTGTGCTTACCACTGCCATTGATGCCATCGAACGGCTTTTCGTGCAGCAGCACGCGGAAGCCATGCTTGCGTGCCACCTTCTTCATCAGCGACATCAGCAGCATGTTGTGGTCCACCGCCAGGTTGCACTCCTCAAAGATAGGAGCCAGCTCAAACTGGTTGGGTGCCACCTCGTTGTGGCGTGTCTTTACAGGGATAGCCAGTTCCAGCGACTGAATCTCCAGGTCCTTCATAAACGCCTGCACGCGGTCGGGTATCGTTCCAAAGTAGTGGTCGTCCATCTGCTGGTTCTTCGCACTCTCATGACCCATCAGCGTGCGCCCTGTCATCAGCAAGTCAGGGCGGGCCGAGTAGAGGCCCTCGTCCACCAAGAAGTACTCCTGTTCCCAACCCAGGTTCACCTGTACCTTGGTCACGTCGTCATAGAAATACTGACACACATCCTTGGCAGCCTTGCCCACGGCATGCAATGCGCGCAGTAGCGGAGCCTTGTAGTCTAGTGCCTCGCCAGTATAGGCGATGAAGATGGTGGGGATACACAGCGTGTCGTCGATGATGAACACAGGGCTTGTTGGGTCCCATGCAGAGTAGCCGCGCGCCTCGAAGGTGTTGCGGATACCACCGTTGGGGAATGAGCTGGCGTCGGGCTCCTGCTGTACCAGCAGTTTGCCAGAGAACTTCTCCATCATGCCACCCTTGCCGTCGTGCTCCACAAAGGCATCGTGCTTCTCGGCAGTGCCCTCGGTCAGAGGCTGAAACCAGTGGGTGTAGTGTGTGCATCCCATCTCAATGGCCCACTGCTTCATGCCGGCAGCCACAGCGTCGGCTATAGAGCGGTCCAGACGGGCCCCGTTGTCAATCACATCCACCAGCTTGTCGTAGATATCTTTTGGCAGGTATTTGTACATCTTCTCGCGATTGAACACATACTTGCCGAAATACTCTGACGGACGTTCGCTGGGTACTTCCACGTTGACGGCGCTCTTCTTGAACGCCTCTTCTACTACCTGAAATCTTAAATTATTTGTCATTGTCTTGTCTAATTTTGCCTGCAAAGGTACGAATAAGTGAGCAAAGAACAAAATAAAAAGACTCGCTTTTTATTATTTCTTTCGAATGCAAGTACCTTGGACGCAGTCAGAGGTACGAATAAACGAGCGAAATGCAAAAAAAGCTCGCTTTTTATTTGTATTTCTCCACGATTGGAGCCGCCTACGGCGGGAAATTTTCCAGAATTTGGTTCAAAATTAAACAGGATTTTTATCCTTGCAGCGAAGAAAATTAAATTGAGAAATTTTGTTTTCAATTTTGAAAAATTTCCCTGCGAAGCAGGCTAAACCTCCCACGAAAGGAAGGAACCATACTCCCCTCCAGTTGGAGGGGCTGGGGGAGGCTCCTAATCTCTGAAACGCTTCACGATGTCGCCATAAGCCTCGATTCTGCGGTCGCGCAGGAAAGGCCACCAGCGGCGCACCTGTTCAGAGCGCTTCAGGTCCACCTCGACTACCGTCTCTACCTCTTCGTTGGTGGGTGCCTCGTAGAGCAGCTCGCCCTGTGGCCCAGCCACGAAGCTCGTGCCCCAGAAGGTTTGTTTGCTCTGGTCTTGGCCCCTCTCTTCTCCTACACGATTCACCGTGATGACGGGCAACCCGTTGGCCACGGCATGTCCGCGCTGCACCGTCTGCCACGCCATGCGTTGGCGTTCCTGCTCCTCGGGAGTGTCGTTCGGATCCCAACCGATGGCAGTGGGGTATATCAGCATCTCAGCCCCCGCCAGCGCCATCAGTCGTGCAGCCTCGGGGTACCATTGATCCCAGCACACCAGCACGCCCAATCGGCCCAGAGAGGTGTCGATAGGCTTGAATCCCATGTCGCCAGGTGTGAAGTAGAACTTCTCGTAGTAGCCAGGGTCGTCGGGTATGTGCATCTTGCGGTATTTGCCCGCCACAGAACCGTCTTTCTCCAAGACCACGGCTGTGTTGTGATACAAGCCTGGTGCGCGGCGTTCAAACAACGAGGTCACGATGACCACCTGTAGCTCCTTGGCCAGTGCACCATAGAACTCGGTAGAGGGTCCAGGTATCGGTTCTGCCAGGTCAAACGTGTTTACGTCCTCCTCCTGACAGAAGTACAGCCCGTTGTGCAACTCCTGCAGCACCACCAGCTCGGCACCCTCGCGTGCCACTTTTCTGATTTTCTCGGCCAGTCGCAGCTTGTTGCCTTCCACGTCGGCCGTGTTGTGTTGTTGTATGATTCCTATTTTCATATGCTCGTTGGGTCAGCTCCTTCAAGTGTACTATGGGTTTAATAATATTGCATCGTGCAACAATGCAGCGAACCGTGCTGCCACACCACCGCCATGCAGTCTATGCCCACCACCTCGCGGTCGGGGTACGCCTGGCTGATGATGCTCATTGCCTCGGCATCCAAATCCGGCTGGTTGTAGGTAGGCACCAGTACCGCCCCGTTAATCACCAAGTAGTTGGCATAGGTCGCAGGCAAGCGGTTGTGCTCCTCATCGAATACAGGGCGGGGCAGAGGCAGCTTCAGCAGTCGGTAGGGCTTGCCCCCCATGGTGCGCAGCCCTCTTAGTTCCTCTTCCATTAGTCTGAGGTCAGGATGCGCCTCGTCGCCACCTGTATATACTATGGTGTCGTTAGGACAGATGCGCACCAGCGTGTCTATGTGTCCGTCGGTGTCGTCGCCAATCAGACTGCCGTGGTTCAACCACACCACGCGCTCGGCGCCCAACCATGCTTTCAGTCGCTCCTCTATCTCCAGTTGCGTCAGAGGCTGGTTGCGGTGTGGCGCCATCAGACAGCAGCTGGTCGTAAACACCGTGCCCTGTCCGTCGCTCTCTATCGAGCCACCCTCCAGCACAAAGTCCAGATGCTGCTCGTAGGCACCCTTCACCAGTCCCTGATCATACAGGTGGCGGTTGATGGCATTGTCTCGCTCGGCCTCGAACTTCTCACCCCAACCATTAAACTGAAAATCGAGCAGCACCAGTTGCTGGTCCTCCTCGACGGTGATGAAGCCGTGGTCACGTGCCCACGTATCGTTAGAAGTGAAAGAAGTGATGCTCGCATTTTCCATCTTGCCAAGCTCGGCGCTTAGCGATGCCGGAGCGACGATGAGCAAAGCCTCGCGCTTAGCAATTTCGCGAGCCATATTTCTGTAGACAGCCGTGATATCGTGTAGGATAGGCGCCCAGTCCGTATCCCTGTGAGGCCATGTTAGTTGCACCATGCTTTGTGCCTCCCATTCGGCCAGCATCCGTCTCTTGTTAGTTTTCATGGTGCAAAGGTACAAATAAGTGAGCGAAATACAAAGAAAAGCTCGCTTTTTATTTGTATTTCCGAACGATAGTACCTTTGGCACTCCCCTCCCATGTAGGGGAGGGGTTGGGGGTGGGGGCAGTATTGTTCTAACTGCAAAGAAGTTACAGACCCCACCCCAGCCCCTCCCCTTGAAGGGAGGGGAGTTCAGCGGAAGGGAGGGGTTAATTCATACAACTAGCCACGCCGAGGCTAGTGGCGATCGCCGTAAGTATGGCGATAACAGTTTGATCGCTCGAAAGAAAAAAGAAAAACGAGTTTTCCTTTTGCATTTCACTCACTTAATCGTACCTTTGACTGCGTCTAAGGTACTATCGCTCGAAAGAAAAAAGAAAAAAACGGTTTTTTCTTTTGTTCTTTACTCGCTTAATCGTACCTTTGCACAAAACAATAGAAAGTGAACGAAAAATGGTGCTGGAACTGAACGAAACTCTGATAGAGGGAGCCGAAAGGACGGTGTCGATGCTCGCCGAGGAGGGGCAGATGGTATGCCTGACCGGTGGCACGGCAGCATGCCGTACGGGCCTGTTGCTGGCTATGATGGGCTTGAGGGCGGTGAAGAGTGGCTACGTGTGCATAGATGGCGAACCATTGTCGGCAGAGATGGCCGACGAGTTTAGGGCGCTGATGGCCTATGCTCCCGATCGGTTGACGGCCGAGGGTGAGGTGAAGCGCTATGAACCGCCCACGGTGCAGGAGGTGTTTGCGCTGAAGGCTAACCGTGAGTTGCCTATCTCTAATGGTATATTGGCCGAAGAGATGAAACGCACGGGAGCGGATGGCGAGAAGGCACGCCTGCTGGCTGTGGCGGTGCTGAGACACAAGCCCATTCTGCTGGTGGACAACCCTGCACCAGAGAGTGCCGGCTATTTGCGGCAACTGGCGCAGGAAGAGGGAAAGCTGGTGGTGGCTACAAGTGCAGAACAGGCCATCGTGGAAGCTGCCCATATCGTCGTGGAGTTATAGCGTTTCTCACAGGGACGTCCTGAACATTTTCAAAACTTTAATAAGCTAAAAATAGAGAACAATGGAAATACAATCGAATATAGGCGTGGTGATGTTGCTCGTGCTACTGGCAGGGGCTGTAGCCGTGTTGGCATGGGCCGACAATAAGTCGCTGTGGCGCATACTCAAGGCTTTTGCCTCGTTGACGCTGCAGATGATCGTGGTGGGCGGTGGCGCCTGGGTGGTGTATCACTACAACTCGATATGGATCAGCGGACTATGGCTTGTGGCCATGCTGACACTGGCCACTGGCTGGTGTATGATGGAAGGCCGACTGAAACAGCGCAACATGATGTTGCCCGTGGCAGGCGCCGTGGTAGGCAGCACCATGCTGACGGGCGGCTTGCTGATGTGGTGCCTGAGTAGCAGGGCCATGGTCCCCGTGGTGGGCGTGCTGTTGTACTATCTGACAACGGCTGTGGTGCAGATGATGCAGACCTATGCCAGCAGCCTGAGACACACCACGGCACACAGGGCCTACCTGACGGCCAACGGTGCTACTAGACTGGAAACACTGATGCCTAGCGTAAAGCGAGCTTTGAGGGCCTCGGTGATGGCACAGATAAAACAAATGGCACAGCCACTGGTGGTGGCTATGCCAACATTGTTTTGCGGTATGTTGCTGGGTGGTGCCCAGCCATTGGGCGCGGTAGCTGTCACGCTGCTACTGATGGCAGCGGCCTTTGTGGCCTCGGTGGTGGCTACATTGCTGTTCTTGACACTGGCCGAGCGCTTCTCGTCACTGGGCAAGTAGGAAGGCCTTGAAGTCGGCGAAGTCCTTCGTCATGGGCACACTTTGCTTTTGTCCCTTCATGAAGGCAGCCAGGCGCTCGGGTATCTCAACGTCGATGCCCAGGATATCATCGACTTTCTCTTTAAACTTAGCTGGATGGGCTGTCTCGCAGAAGATGCCTATCTCGCCAGGCTTTAGTTGCTCTTCGAGGGCGCGATAGCCGCAGGCTCCGTGGGGGTCGAGGATATAGCCAGTCTCGCTGTAGCACTGGCGCATGGTCTCGCGTATCTGCTCGTCGTTATAGGTGGCGCCGCTGATGAGCGAGGTGATGCGCTGGTGGGTCTCCTCGGGCGAGAGTTTGCCATTCTCGCTGTACAGGTTGATGATGCGGGCGAAGTTTGAGGGGTCGCCTACGTCCATAGCGTTTGCCAGTGTCTGCTTAGAGGGCTTGGGGTTATACTGACCCGTCTGCAGGTAGTTATAGAAGATATCGTTGGCATTGTTGGCAGCGATGAAGCGCTTCACGGGCATGCCCATCTGATGACCGAAGAGGGCAGCACAGATGTTGCCAAAGTTGCCAGAGGGTACACAGATGGTGATGTCTGATGTCTGATGGCCGAGGGCTGAGAGTTGAGCTACTGCATTGAAGTAGTAGAACGCCTGAGGCAAGAAACGTGCCACGTTGATGGAGTTGGCCGAGGTAAGCTTCATGTGGTTGTTGAGCTCGGCATCCATGAAGGCACTCTTCACCAGGCGCTGACAGTCGTCGAAGACACCATCCACCTCGATGGCGGTGATGTTTTGTCCCAGTGTGGTGAACTGGCATTCCTGGATGGGGCTTACCTTGCCTTTAGGATAGAGCACATATACGTGGATGCCCTCTACGCCCAGGAAACCATTGGCCACGGCAGAGCCGGTGTCGCCACTAGTGGCTACGAGCACGTTGACCGTCTCGTGGCGTCCTTCCTGCTTGATGAAGTATTGCAGCAGGCGTGCCATGAAGCGTGCGCCCACATCCTTGAATGCCAGCGTAGGGCCATGA
Organism: Xylanibacter brevis P6B11; assembly: GCF_000621825.1. Lineage (NCBI taxonomy): Bacteria > Pseudomonadati > Bacteroidota > Bacteroidia > Bacteroidales > Prevotellaceae > Xylanibacter > Xylanibacter brevis. Next base: position 131,444 of record NZ_JHXG01000007.1, on the reverse strand, counting down.
AAGAGTTCCAGCGAGTAGATGTTCTCTTTCACCTTGACGATGGGGCAGGGAAACTGCAAGGTGTCGTAAACCAAATCTTGCAGACTGTCTAGATCCACATCGTCGCCAAAGAAGGCACTGGCCACGTTGTAGGCGATATCCTGAAACTTCATCTTCGGCATGTTGCTGAAGAATTCGGCTGGCAGCTTGTCGATACGTTCGGGCATATACAGTCCGCGATCTTCTGCCAATCCCTTTACCACGGCCTTGTGAAGGTCGGCCATGGGAGCTTTTCCGTTCGTGCTATAGTATTTCATATATATCTATAATATTCAGTTTCTGTATTTTCTTTTCTGTTTTCCTCCTTATTTCTCCCTGATGATGTATCGCTGGTAGTAGGTCTGCAAGAGTGAGGTCATGGGCAGGGCGATGACCATGCCCAGCAAGCCCAGCAAGGCGCCCCATACAGACAGCGAGAGTAGGATGAGGGCAGGGTTGAGCCCCGTCACACGCCCCATGATACGAGGCGTGAGAATAGTGTCTTGGATGGCCTGCACGATGGCAAAGACCAGCAGCGCCATGCCTAGCACCACCCAGAAGTTCTGACCTGTCTCGGCTGATTTGACGATGGCCAGCATGATGGTGGGGACAAAGCCTACCAGTTGGAGGTAGGGCACCATGTTGAGCAGGCCAATGAACATGCCCAAGGCGATAGCTAGGGGGAAGTCGATGATGAGGAAGCCGATGCTGAAGAGCACTCCCACACAGAAGGCCACCATGGCTTGTCCGCGGAAATAACGGTTCATGCCGGTCTCAAGGTCGGTGACCACCTGACGGGCTATCTTACGATATTTCAGGGGCAGCATCTTGACCCATCCTGTGGACATGCGTTCGTAGTCGAGCAGGATGAACAGCGTGTAGAGGCCTATCATGGTCAGCGAGAACAATCCCATCACCATATTGACAGACTGGCTGGCAAAGTCCCACAGACGCGGTACGGCAGCCTTCATCTCTGTGATGAATCCCTCTTGCGACACGATGGCCTTGATATTCTCTGCGCTGAGGTGCTCGTGGATGAACGTCTGTAGTGCATCGGGGATGTTGCTCAGCGTGGCATTGTTTTCTGCATAGCTGATAACGAGGTCCTTGATCTTGGCTGCTTCGTCGATGAAAGGCGGTACAATCAGGATGAAGCCACCCCACGCCACCAGTCCTACTGTGATGAAAGCGCAGATGATGCCTGCGATGCGATATTTCAAGCGCAACTTGAACTGGAAGAACTTGACCAGAGGCAGCAGCATGTAGGCTATGAACCACGCAATGAAAAACGGGGTGAGTACGCTGCTCAGACGGTTGAGCAACAGGTAGATGGCCACGCAGATGATGGCCCCCATGATGCCCCTGACAAAAGCGTCGAATGTGATGGTCTTGTGTTCCATACCTCTGGTTGTTTTTGAGTGATACTAAATGCTCATGAAGGTCTGCATAAACTCATTGAGGCGCAGCAGACCATAGCCACCTGCGACGCACGACTCCTCGTCGTAGTACTCGACGTCGTCGGGCTCTATACCTTTATAATATATGAGGAAAGGCACTGGCTCGTTGACATGGATGCGTTGTTCTACAGGGGTGGGGTGATCTGGTAACACGGCGATACACACGGGCTCACTCATCTGCTCGGTCGCCTCGAGAATGGGTTTGATGAGGCGTTTGTCGAGATAGTCGATGGCTTTGAGCTTCAGCTCTAGGTCGCCATCATGTCCTGCCTCGTCGGTGGCCTCTACATGTACGAAGACGAAGTCGTCGGTTTGTAGGGCATCGATAGCTGCCTGCGCCTTACCCTCGTAGTTAGTGTCGGCAAGTCCTGTGGCTCCAGGCACCTTGATGATGCGAAGACCAGCATATTTGCCAATGCCCTGAATCAAATCGACAGCCGAGATAACGGAGCCCGACTTAATCTGTGGGTACAGTTGCATCAGCGTCTGCATAGAGGGACGATAGCCTCCACTCCAAGGCCAGATGCTGTTGGCCTGACGTTCGCCACGTGCAGCACGCGCTTGGTTGAAGGGGTGCTGGACGAGGAGTTCTTGAGAGCGCACTATGAGAGTGTTGAGGAGATCAGCTGTGAGACCCGCCCCCAGCCCCTCCCTGTGAGGGCGGGGAGTGGTTACCTTTTTCGTTTCTTCATTGTCTTGAGAGTAATTACTCCCCTCCCTCTCAGGGAGGGGCTGGGGGGTGAGTCTGCGCCACTCCTCATTCGGATGATCGTGTGGCGGTGCACAAGTGATGTATTTGCTACCACCCTTGATGACGAGCAGGTGGCGATACTGGATGCCACAAATGAACTTCACAAGCTCGTAACCCGCCTTGTCGTTGATAGGCTTTGCCAGGTGCTCGTTCAGATAGTCAATCAGCACACGGGCATCCTCCGTCTGGAGGTTTCCACCATTATGAGTGATAATCTTACCATCCTCGAGGGTGATGATATTACAACGCAGCGCCAGGTCGTCGGGCTGCATCTCGTAACCAATAGATGCCGCCTCCAGGGGGCCGCGGCCCTCGTACACCTGGTTCAGATCGTAGCCTAGGATGGCCGTGTTGGCCACCTCAGAACCAGGTTGGAAACCCTCAGGTATCGTGATCAGGCGGCCTGTACGTCCAGCCTTAGCCAGACGGTTCATATATTCAGGTCTGGCATACTGCAGCAACGTCTTGTTGCCCAGTCGTTCCACCTTGTGGTCGGCCATTCCATCGCCCAAAATGATGAGATGTTTCATAATCAGATGTTTGCTATTGACATAACATTTGCGAAAACGCCTGCTGCCGTAACGCCGGCGCCAGCACCATAGCCCTGGATAAGCATGGGATACTCTTTATAGCGCTCGGTGGTGAGCAGCACGATGTTGTTCGACCCCTCAAGTCCGTAGAACGGATGACGAGGACCCACGGCCTCCAGCGACACGGAAGTCTTGAACACGGGCTGCTTGCCGTTGGTGGTTGTAGGATTGGTTTCCATTTTGGCCACAAATCGCCAGCGCTTCTGCTCCTTGTCCAGTTCTTGACGGCGCGCTTCGAAGTCGGCATCGAGCGTAGGCAGGTTCTTCCAGAACTCGTCGAGTGTGCCCTCGAAGAAGCTGTCGGGCATGAATAGGTGCTTTTCAACATCCTCTTGCTCTACCTTATAACCAGCTTCGCGTGTCAGAATGACAAGCTTGCGGATCACGTCTTTGCCGCAAAGGTCGATACGTGGGTCGGGTTCTGAATAGCCTTTCTCTTTGGCCTGTCGTACCGTCTCGGAGAAGGGGGTGTCTTTAGATATGGTGTTGAAGATAAAGTTTAGTGTGCCACTGAGTACAGCCTCGATACGCAGTATCTTGTCGCCAGAGTTAAGCAGGTCGTTGATGGTACCAATGATAGGCAACCCAGCGCCTACGTTGGTCTCAAAGAGAAACTTCACGCCTCGTTTCAAGGCTGTCTGCTTCAGCTTGGCATAATTGTCGTAGGCTGACGAAGCCGCAATCTTGTTGGCTGTAACCACCGATATGTTGTGGTCAAGGAAGTCCTGATAGAGGCTTGCCACCTGTTCAGAGGCTGTACAATCTACGAACACCGAATTAAAGATGTTCATACCGATAACCTCCTGCTTTAGTTTGCTGATGTCGCTATCCTGCAACTGTTCGCGGTAGTTGCTCAGGTCAATACCGTCGCGATTGAACACGGCCTTCTTGGAAGAGGCGATGCCCACCACGTTGAGTTTCAGTTGGCGCGTCTCTTTCAAAGTGTCGTATTGCGAACGAATCTGCTCGATGAGGTTGCCACCCACGGTACCGATGCCACAGATGAAGAGGTTGAGCACCTTGTATTCCGACAGGAAGAACGAGTCGTGCAATACGTTGAGTGACTTGCGCAGATACTGTCCGTCGACCACAAACGAGATGTTGGTCTCGGAAGCTCCCTGGGCACAGGCAATCACGCTGATACCAGAACGCCCCAACGTGCCAAACAACTTACCAGCGATGCCTGGTGTATGCTTCATATTCTCGCCCACGATAGCGATGGTGGCCAGACCACTCTCGGCATGCATGGGGAACATGGCACCTGTCTCAATTTCTTTGGCGAACTCCTGGTTCAGTACTTCTACGGCTTGTGTGGCATCCTCGTCGCGAACACCAATAGAGGTAGAGTTCTCTGACGAGGCCTGCGATACCATGAAGACGGATATACCATTCTCTGCCAATGTGGAGAAAATGCGACGGTTGACACCAATAACGCCCACCATCGAAAGACCCGTCACCGTGATTAGCGTGGTACCACTGATTGACGAGATACCCTTAATAGGCTTCGAGTCGTTCTCAATCTTCTGCTTGATAAGGGTGCCAGGATGACTGGGATTGAAGGTATTCTTGACCTTAATTGGTATGTTCTTGACGCACACAGGATAGATTGTAGGCGGGTAAACCACCTTGGCGCCAAAGTTACACAGCTCCATAGCCTCGACATACGACAGCTCGTTGATGGTGTAGGCTGTCTTGATGACACGAGGGTCGGCAGTCATGAAGCCATCTACGTCGGTCCATATCTCGAGCACTTCGGCATCGAGCGCTGCAGCAATGATGGCAGCAGTATAATCAGAACCACCACGTCCGAGGTTGGTGGTCTCGTTGGTGTCACGATCGCGGGCAATAAAGCCTGGCACTACGGCCACGGTGCTGCTGTCGGCAACATTGCAAATCGGCGCAAAGGCATCTTTCACCAGGAGATTGGTCAACTCGGCATCGAGCACGTGCTTGCCCTGTTTCTTGACCGTACGGATAAAGTCACGGCTATTCATGCGGCGACCACCGCGAATCAGGCTAGCCACGATATGACTGCTCAGGCGCTCGCCGTAGCTCACAATCGTGGCTTCGGTCTTAGGACTGAGGTCGTGAATCAGATAAACACCATAATATATGGATTTCAGTTCTTCGAAAAGCGAGTTGATGATGTCTGTCAGTTGCTGATGCTTTTCCTGTTCTTTGAAAAGCGTGTCAATCATGTCCAGGTGGCGCATGCGCATGCTGTTGAACTCGGTCTTCCACATCTCATCGCCAGCCAAAGCTATTTTCGAGGTGGCAATAAGGCGGTCTGTGATGCCACCGAGGGCGCTGACTACTACAATAACGGGTGTCTTCTCGGCCTCGACGATACGTTTTAAACTGAGGATGCTATCTACGGAACCTACGCTGGTGCCGCCAAACTTCAGTACTTTCATTGATTTAGTTTTTATATTACAAGGTGCAAAGGTAAGTAAAAAATGTGAAATACCGACGATGATAGAATATTTTTTTTGTACCTTTGCACTTGAAATGATAAACGAATACCAATTACGCGTGTTGCCACAGGTGGCAGCCGACGGGGCGGTGCTCCGCAAATATATTGCCGAAGAACAGGGACTGGCCATCAGCACTGTGAAGGCTGTGCGTGTGTTGAAACGTTCGATAGACGCTCGTCAACGTACCATCTTCGTGAACTTGAAGGTGCGTGTATATGTGAACGAGCTGCCTACTGACGATGAATACGAGCATGTGGACTACCATGATGTGAGTGGACGTCCGCAGGTGATTGTGGTGGGCGCTGGTCCTGGCGGACTCTTTGCTGCCCTCCGACTCATTGAACTGGGCTATCGCCCTGTGGTGCTGGAGCGAGGCAAGGATGTGCATGAACGCAAAAAAGACCTTGCCAACATCTCACGCACCCAACAGGTGGACGGGGAGAGTAACTATTGTTTTGGCGAAGGCGGTGCTGGGGCTTATTCTGATGGAAAACTTTATACTCGCTCTAAGAAGCGTGGCAACACAGAGAAGATACTGCGCGTGTTCTGTCAGCATGGCGCTTCGACCAATATTCTGGCCGATGCTCATCCGCATATAGGTACCGACCGACTGCCTCAGGTCATCGAGGCGATGCGCAACACAATCATCCGTTGTGGTGGTGAGGTGCATTTCCAGACAAAGATGACGCGCCTGATCACCGAGAATGGTAAGGTCATAGGGTGCGAAGCAGTCTCTACGGATGCTTCTCACGTTTCTCCACTCATGACGACCTTCACCGGTCCTGTCATTCTGGCTACAGGCCACTCGGCACGTGATGTGTATCGCTATTTGGCAGAAGCCAATATCCAGATTGAGGCCAAAGGTATTGCTGTGGGTGTACGACTGGAACATCCGTCGCAGTTGATAGACCAGATTCAGTATCACCGCAAAGAGGGTAGGGGCCAATGGTTGCCTGCTGCAGAATACTCGTTTGTGACACAGGTGGAGGGACGTGGCGTCTATTCGTTCTGCATGTGTCCTGGTGGTTTTGTGATTCCTGCTGCCACGGGTCCTGAACAAATCGTGGTCAACGGTATGAGTCCTGCCAATCGTGGCACGCAATGGAGCAATTCGGGTATGGTAGTGGAGGTTCGCCCTGAAGACATAACTAGTGAGAAGGCGTCTCCGCTTGCCATGATGCATTTCCAAGAACAATTGGAGAGGATGTGCTGGCAACAGGGAAATATGAAGCAAACGGCACCGGCACAACGTATGGCCGACTTCGTCAATGGCCGACTGAGCAGCGATCTACCTAAGAGCTCGTATGCCCCAGGATTGATAGCTTCGCCGCTGCATTTCTGGTTGCCTAAGTCTATCTCAGCCCGTCTGCAACAGGGCTTCAAGACATTCGGACGTCAGGCTCATGGTTTCCTGACTAACGAGGCGGTGATGATTGCCGTGGAGACACGAACATCGTCGCCTGTACGTATTGTTCGCGATGCCGAGACATTGCAACATGTTCAGGTAGAGGGTCTTTTCCCTTGTGGTGAAGGAGCCGGCTATGCTGGGGGCATCGTGTCGGCAGGTGTCGATGGCGAACGATGCGCAGAGATGTGTGCCCTCTATATGGAAAAAATTGTGTAAAGAAGCTTGGTGATTTCATTTTTATTCCGTATCTTTGCTCACAGATAGTAATTAACCCTGTAAATCTATACGTTTATGAACAAGGAGGAAAAATTTGTTATCACCATCAGTCGCCAGTTTGGTACCGGTGGACACGAGATTGGAGCAGAGTTGGCACGCCGTCTTGACGTGAAGTTACTGGATAAACAGATATTGAACGAGGTGGCACGCAGATTTTGCGCAGTAGAAAATGCCGTTGAGAATATCGAGGCTCGAAACCCATTATGGCGTGATGACTTCACACAGTTCTATCGCTCATATATGGCTGGTGCTGAGTATAATGGTCAGGAACATGACCAGACGTCGCGCCAGTTGTTTGAGGCGCAGGCAGAAGTGATAAGGAAGATTGCAGCACAGGAGTCGTGCGTCATCGTAGGACGATGTGGCTTCCATATCTTCCGTAATCACCCGAATGCCCTGAAGATATTCATTCATGCCGATGATGATTGCAGGAAGCAGCGCATAGGCAGGAAGTATGATATCTCTGAGAGCGATGCTGCTGCCATGATAGTGGACAATGACTATAGTCGTGAGCTTTACACGAAGACCTATACAGGCAGCGACTGGCAGGATGCACGCAACTATGACATAGCGCTCAATGTGCGTAACTTTGGCGTGAATGGTGCTGTTGACTTCCTGATGACATGCCTCAGTCCCCTAAGTTAGGGGGATGGGGGTCTGAACGGAAGTATTAATGAATATAAGTAATGACTTGGGTTGGGTGGTCGTTCAGACCCCCAACCCCCTAACTTAGGGGGTATATGGCATTTGGTAAATGGATTGGAGGGTGGCTAGGATGGGCTGCCTATGGTCCCCTGGGGGCCTTGATAGGATTTGCAATCGGTGCGGTGTTTGATTCCGCAACGGATAATGTGGAAGGAGGCGCGTCCTCCTTCCATCTTAATAGTCAACAATCGCGTGAAGGCGATCGCAATAGTTTCTTCGTGTCGATGCTGGTGCTGGCGGCTTATATCGTTAGGGCCGATGGTAAGATTATGCATTCGGAGATGGAACTGGTGAGAGGCATGCTTCGCCAGAACTTTGGTGAAGAAGCAGCTCGGGAAGGTGACAACCTGATGCGTCAGCTCTTTGAAGAACAAAAGCGCATCGGCACCGAGGCCTATAAGCAGAACATACGTCAGGCATGTATGCAGGTGGCATTGCATGTGGACTATTCGGGACGTCTGCAGTTGCTCAACTTCCTGGTGATGATAGCACAGGCCGACGGACGTGTTGATTCTGTCGAGGTGGCTGCGCTGAAGGAGGTGGCTCAGTGGATGCAGATGTCTGCTCAAGAGGTGGATTCAATGTTGCATCTGGAAGGCGACTCGTTGGAAGATGCCTACAAAGTGTTGGGCGTCAGTCCGAACGTGAGCGATGCCGAACTGAAAAAGGCTTACCGCAAGTTGGCCTTGGAACATCATCCAGACCGCGTATCGGCATTAGGTGATGATGTGCGTCGTGCTGCAGAGAAAAAGTTCCAGGAGATTAATGCTGCCAAGGAGCGTATTTGGAAGGCGAGAGGACTTTGAGAACTGAGAATTGAGAACTGAGAATTGAGAACTGAGAACTGAGAATTGAGAATTGAGAGGTGAAACAGCCTGCTATTATTGTTCCTGAAGGGTGTACGGAAGTGCTGCTGCATGCTTGTTGTGCACCTTGTTCGTCGGCCATTGTTGAGTGGCTGATGAATAATGGTGTACGCCCCACCATTTTCTATTATAATCCTAATATCTGGCCGCGCGAGGAATACGAAATTCGAAAACAGGAGAGTAAGCGGCATGCTGAAGGCCTGGGTATCAAATGGATTGATGGCGACTACGACCATGAGGCGTGGCGTTGTGGCGTGCAGGGCTTGGAGAATGAGCCGGAACGCGGTGGGCGCTGCGAACAATGTTTCACGTTGCGATTGACCAGAACGGCTGAAAAGGCACGCGAATTGGGATTTCGTTTTTTCGCCACGACATTGGCTTCTAGCAGGTGGAAGAGTCTGGAACAGATAGAACACGCCGGACAAAAAGCTATGGCGCTAGTGCCTGGCACAGAGTTTTGGGCACAGAACTGGCGCAAGGGTGGTTTGCAGGAACGTCGCAACCAACTGCTCAGAGAGAATCAATTCTACAACCAGCAATACTGTGGATGTGAGTTCTCAGCTCGAAACGGCGCCAACACGAAACCACTACTGCGTGCACAGATGCGTGAAGCCAAACGCCAGCATCAGTCACAACTGGACAAGATGTCTGGCGAGGTGGTAGAACGCTTAATGCCACTGGTAGCCAACAGCTCTCATATTCTGGCCTATTGGCCTTTACCAGACGAAGTGGATATCCGGCCATTGGTAAACCTATTGTTTTCCGATGGAAAAGTGGTTGTTTTGCCCAGGGTAACAGGCGATATCACAATGGAATTGCGCCGCTATCAGTCTCCCGATGATTTGAAGGAAGGGGCCTATCATATCATGGAACCCGTGGGCGAATTGTTTACCGACTATGACAAGATTGATACCGTTCTCGTTCCTGGTATGGCTTTCGATGCCGCAGGTCACCGTCTTGGGCGCGGCAAAGGCTATTATGATCGGTTCTTGCCACAGCTATCTCACGCCAGAAAGATTGGCGTCTGTTTTCCGTTTCAGCGCGTGGCTGAGGTGCCAACAGACGAACACGACGTGATGGTGGATGAGGTGGTGTGATAAAAAACGAGACTCTGAATTTGTGAGTCTCGTTTTTTTGTTGTACCTTTGCACCACAATAATTGCAATTATAACATATGTTCGAAAATTTAAGCGAGCGACTGGAACGGTCGTTCAAAATACTGAAAGGTGAAGGGAAAATCACCGAGATTAATGTTGCCGAGACTTTGAAGGATGTACGTCGTGCGCTGTTGGATGCCGACGTAAACTATAAGGTGGCCAAGCAGTTCACCGACACGGTGAAGCAGAAGGCTATGGGTATGAACGTACTCACAGCTATCAAGCCAAGTCAGTTGATGGTGAAGATCGTGCACGATGAGCTGACAGAACTGATGGGCGGAAAGGCCGTGGAGCTGAACCTCGAGGGCCGTCCTGCAATCATTCTGATGTCAGGTCTTCAGGGTTCTGGTAAGACCACCTTCACAGGTAAACTGGCTAAGATGCTGAAGGAGCGTCAGCACAAGAAGCCCTTGCTGGTGGCTTGCGACGTGTATCGTCCTGCTGCTATCGACCAGTTGAAGGTGGTGGCTGAAACCGTTGGCGTGGATGTCTATACCGAGGAAGGCAACAAGAATGTTGTAGAAATAGCTCAGAATGCTATTCGCAAAGCAAAGCAAGAAAGCTATAATGTGGTCATTGTCGATACAGCAGGTCGTCTGGCTGTTGACGAGGAGATGATGACTGAGATATCAAATCTGAAGCAGGCTGTCAATCCCGATGAGACCCTCTTTGTGGTTGACTCGATGACTGGTCAGGATGCCGTTAACACCGCTAAGGAGTTCAACGACCGTCTGGATTTCGATGGCGTTGTGCTGACGAAGCTGGATGGTGATACCCGTGGTGGTGCCGCACTGAGCATCCGCACCGTGGTGAACAAGCCTATCAAGTTTGTGGGTACGGGCGAGAAGATGGAGGCTATCGACGTGTTCCACCCTGCACGTATGGCCGACCGAATCCTGGGTATGGGTGACGTTGTGTCGCTGGTAGAGCGCGCACAACAGCAGTTCAACGAGGAGGAAGCTAAGCGTCTGGAGAAGAAGATCAGAAAGAATAAGTTCGACTTCGACGACTTCATGGGACAGATTCAGCAAATCAAGAAGATGGGTAACATCAAGGAGTTGGCTGGAATGATTCCGGGTATTGGCAAGGCTATCAAGGATGTTGATATCGACGATAACGCTTTCAAGAGCATAGAAGCCATCATTCAGTCGATGACACCCAAAGAGCGTCAGAACCCCGATATCATCAACCAGAGCCGCAAGTTGCGTATTGCCAAGGGCTCGGGCACGAAGATAGAGGATGTGAACCGACTGATGAAACAATTCGACCAAACTCGCAAGATGATGAAGATGGTGACGGGTATGGATCGCTCGAGAATGGCGCAGATGGCTGCGGCAATGAAGAATATGAAAGGCGGTATGCCTAAATTTTGATAAACCAACAGTCTTATAGGCCCCACCGTGGGCCTATAAGACTTTATAGACCAATATAATATGCAACTAATAGACGGAAAAGCAACAGCAGCTGCCATTAAGGCAGAAATCGCAGAAGAGGTGAAGAACATAGTGGCCAATGGCGGCAAGCAACCCCATTTGGCAGCTGTGCTGGTGGGTCACGACGGTGGTTCGGAGACCTATGTAAAGAATAAGGTACTCGCGTGTGAGGCCTGTGGTTTCAAATCGACCCTTATTCGTTATGAAGACAATATTACGGAGGAAGAGCTTCTGGCTTGTGTTGATAAGCTGAACAAGGACGATGATGTAGATGGATTTATCGTTCAGTTGCCCTTGCCAAAGCATATCGATGAACAGAAGATCATTGAGGCTATCGATTACCGCAAGGACGTAGATGGCTTCCATCCCATCAACGTAGGACGTATGGCCATCGGTCTGCCTTGTTTCATCTCAGCCACCCCTCTGGGCATTATCACGCTGTTGAAACGCTACGGCATTGAGACCTCAGGAAAGAAGTGCGTCATCCTGGGCAGAAGCAATATTGTGGGCAAGCCAATGGCTCAACTCATGATGCAGAAACAATACGGCGACTCTACTGTGACCGTATGCCACTCACGCTCTAAAACGTTGAAGGAGGAATGCCGTGCAGCCGATATTATTATTGCTGCCATTGGTAGTCCTGAGTTTGTGACAGCCGACATGGTGAAAGAGGGTGCAGTCATCGTCGATGTAGGTACAACCCGTGTGCCTGATGCAACGCGTAAGAGCGGTTTCCGTCTGACTGGCGATGTGAAGTTCGACGAGGTAGCTCCTAAGTGTTCTTTCATCACACCAGTTCCTGGTGGTGTAGGTCCTATGACGATTTGCTCGCTGATGAAGAATACTTTGGCTGCCGGCAAGAAAGAATACTATCGTTAATAGAACGTAGAAAATACAAAAATTGAAAGTTAAGAATCTGACGTTCGATACCGCCCAGGAGTGGTACGAACAAGGTAACGCCTTCCGCAAGGAATCAAAATGGCACGATGCCATCAATTGTTATATTCGAGCTATAGAGCTTGACCCCGACAGCCCTGCTGTCGAGGCCAAGCGTATGCTTGATGATATCTTGGCCTATTATTGCAAGGATATGTATAATCCGTAGATAGTTTTTTTAATCCTCACCTAATAATAACTTAAACTTACCTAATTAGCCTATGAAAAAATTACTAGTACTGACTTGGATGATGTTTGCTCTTCTTACAGTTATGGGCGCACCAATAACACCTGAGCAAGCGAGACAAAAAGCGGCAAAGTTTCTGAGTGCAAAGGGGAAGACGATTCGTCGGACACCTGCACGTGTGTCAAAAATGATAGCCAACCAGGCAGACGCCTCTTCGTTCTACGTATTTAATGCTCAGAACGATGATGGCTTTGTGATTATCTCTGGCGATGATGCGACAGACGAGGTGCTGGGCTTTGCCGATCAGGGCACTTTCCAAGAGGAAGCATTGCCCGTAAATTTCGTTGACTGGTTGAAACAGCTTGATGCTCAGATGACAATGATTCGTTTGGGCAAGGCAAAAGCTGCTCCGTGGAAAAACATTGAGGCGCATGCAGATGTGGCACAGTTGCTGACAACGAAGTGGAACCAGGGGGCTCCTTATAATAATGAGTGTCCGTTGGATGAAGGGCAGCGAAGTGTGACTGGTTGTGTGGCAACTGCTATTGCTCAGGTGATGAACTATCACCAGTGGCCTAAGAATGCTACAGGAACTCTGTCTGAATATACCACGTCTAAAAAAAGTATCTATGTACCTGCATTACCTTCTACTACTTTCGACTGGGATAAGATGATTGATGACTACTCTAAAGGATATACGGCAGATCAGGCTAGTGCGGTGGCAAAACTGATGCGTTATTGTGGCCAGGCTTCGTTGATGGACTATACAAACAATGAGTCGTCTGCAAGCTATTCTAATGCTGTTCCTGTCTTGATAAATGCAATGGGCTACGACAAGGATATGCGCCATATCTTTGCTGATAGTTATGAGATGGAAGAGTGGGAAAGAAAGGTTTATCAAGAGTTGACAACAAATGGACCAGTTGCCTATGCTGGTAATTCTGGGGTAAGCGGACATGCCTTTGTAGTTGATGGTTATCGTGGCAGCGACAGAATGTATCATGTGAACTGGGGATGGGGTGGCTATTGCGATGGCTTCTATAAACTGTTTGTGATGAATCCTTCTAACACTGGTATCGGTGGTGGAAACAGCACAGCGGGCTATCGCTTGTACCAGGAAATGATTTGTGGCTTTAAGCCAGAGAATGGGGTGGACGAATCTGCATTGTTGCAGGTGAAGCCTTGTCTTTATGCCTCTAATGAGAAAATTGCAGTCACGCAACAGAATGGAAAACGTGCAGTAACTTTCTATATGACGAATAAGTCAGAGATGACGAAGAACTATGATATTGCACTTGTAGAAATAAACAAAGACCAAACTCTGACCATACTTAGTCAGGGCAACGGAGAATTTGTATCGGGCGGCTCTTATTGGTATTATTGGACCTTGGATGATTGGCTGCATAATAGCTTTCAAGGAAATACGTTGAAGTTTTCCTTTGCAAGTAAATTGCCTGATGGTAAAGAGTGGTCGCTTTTCGCAGATGACGATACTTATATAGAGGCTTCGGTGAGCGTCGATGGTGTGGTGGAATATCGCGTGAATAAATCAAAAGAGGCTCCTGTAGATATTGTGGTGAGCGATTTTGCTTATGTTGGCAGCAAAAAACAGTTTGATCAACAATTGTTGACGTTCACTGTAGGACAGTGCCCCCACGACTTTAGAGGGTATCTTTATCTCTTTGCAGGCAATGAGACTAGTGGTTATACGTGCATGAATCAAGTCTATGTGGCTTTGATGGCTGGCGACGAGCAACAGCTGTCAATTGATTTTGTACCCACACTGGTAGGTGATACTCAGCTGAAATTAACGACCGATAGTCAGGGTGAAAATACAGTAGCTACTTATAACGTTACCATTGCTGAGGGTACTCAGGAAAAAAACTACTATCTGATAGGTGATATTAATAACTGGAGTACTACCGATAAAAGCTATCCTTTCGTGTTGACGGAAGATAGTGTGACGTGGCGCATCATGTTCTCTGTACCTAAGCAGCGCGATATGTTCCTGAAGGTGGCTCCAGCTTCCGCTTATGATAATCAGGAATCGTTTTGGAGTCGCTTGTGGTGTGTGGAGAACGATGGATCTACGGAGTCAAAGGGAAAACTTGTTGTAGGCGATAAAGGCGCCATAAAAATTACAGGATCTAACGAAGATAGACAATATGTGATGCGCATAGTGCCTAGTCAGATGACCTACGAAATGGAAGAAGTTGACCCAACGGGTATCCAGTCGATGGATATGTATCATGGTTCTGTTGCGACAATATATGCTCTCAGCGGACACAAAATAAAGGAGGTGAAAGCTTCTGAATTGAATGCTGCTTTGCAACAGATGCCAAATGGTATATACATAGTGAGAAATGATAATAAATGCATAATTATTCGCAACCGATGATTGCTGCAGAATGATTGAAATAGACTGAAGTAAAGTAGCTCTAAGAAAATTAGCCGAAAGTTTGGTGCTTTCGGCTTTTTTGCATATCTTTGCAGACCAAATTCAGGGTTTTAATGCACAAAACTATTTATTATGGCAAAATTAAAAGGTGCTATTGAGGTAAATACTGAAAGGTGTAAGGGATGCTCACTTTGTATCATCGCTTGCCCTCACCAGGTAATTGCCCTAGCAAACAAAGTTAATCTTCGCGGTTATCCCTATGTGGAGGCAGTCAACGAGGAAGCCTGTGTAGGCTGCGCATCGTGTGGCATTGTCTGCCCAGATGGATGTATCACCGTGTATCGTAAAAAAGTGGAGGAATAAGTATGGCACAGGAAAAAGAAGTTGTATTGATGAAAGGCAACGAGGCTATTGCCCACGCTGCTATTCGTTGCGGATGCGACGGCTATTTCGGCTATCCTATTACTCCGCAGAGTGAAGTGATTGAAACGCTGGCAGAACTGAAGCCTTGGGAAACCACTGGTATGCAGGTGGTTCAGGCTGAGAGTGAACTGGCTTCTATCTATATGGTCTATGGCGCTGCCGGAGCCGGCAAGCGTGCCATGACTTCGTCATCATCTCCTGGTATTGCCCTGATGCAGGAGGGTATCACCTATATGGCAGGTGCTGAGGTGCCTGGCGTATTTATCAACGTACAGCGTGGTGGCCCTGGTTTGGGTACTATTCAGCCTTCACAGGGTGACTACAATCAGGCTACGCGTGGTGGTGGTAATGGTGACTACAAGGTTATTGTGTTGGCTCCTTCTTCTGTTCAGGAGATGGCCGATTTCGTTGACCTTGCTTTCGAGTTGGCATTCAAGTATCGTAATCCTGCTATGATTCTCTCTGACGGCGTTATTGGCCAGATGATGGAGAAAGTGGTGCTGCCTCCTTTTAAGCCCCGTCGTACGGATGAGGAGGTTATCAAGGAGTGTCCTTGGGCATCTACTGGTAAGCCCAAAAACCGTGAGCGCGTGGTTATCACTTCTTTGGAACTGAAGCCCGAGGCTATGGAGAAACGTAACCTGGCTCTTCAGGAGAAGTATCGCAAGATTCAGGAGAACGAGGTTCGTTTCGAACAGCAGCAGATGGACGATGCCGAGTATGCTATCGTAGCTTTCGGTAGTGCAGCCCGTATTGCTGAGAAGAGTGTGGAGATTGCTCGCGAACAGGGCATCAAGGTTGGTTTGTTCCGTCCCATCACGCTTTTCCCCTTCCCTGAGAAGCAGATTGCAGAGCTCTCGAAGAAGGTAAAGGGTATCCTCGTAGCTGAGATTAATGCTGGTCAGATGGTGCAGGATGTTCGCCTGGCTGTGAATGGTGCTGTGCCTGTAGATCAGTTTGGTCGTTTGGGAGGTATCGTTCCTGATCCTGAGGAAATTGTAGAGGCTTTAAAGAAATTAATCTAGGATTACCTAGGATTTCCTAGGACTTCCTAGGATAGCCTAGAAAAAGAAAAGAACAATGGATAGAAATCAAATAGTTCAACCAGAGAATATCGTCTGCAAGAAGCCGACGCTGATGAACGACAACAATATGCACTACTGCCCAGGCTGTAGCCACGGCGTGGTACATAAGCTCATTGCCGAAGTCATCGAGGAAATGGGCATGGAAGACAAGGCTATTGGCGTTTCGCCTGTAGGTTGTGCTGTCTTCGCATACAATTATATTGATATTGACTGGCAGGAGGCTGCCCACGGTCGTGCACCCGCATTGGCTACTGGTATCAAGCGCTGCTGGCCTGATCGCCTGGTGTTCACCTACCAAGGTGATGGTGACCTGGCTTGTATCGGTACCTGTGAGACCATCCATGCTTTGAACCGTGGCGAGAATATTGTGATTATTTTTGTCAATAATGCTATTTATGGTATGACAGGTGGTCAGATGGCTCCTACCACGCTGATTGGTCAGAAGACTTCAACTTGTCCTTACGGACGTGATCCTGAGATTCATGGCTATCCCCTGAAAATGGCTGATATCGCAGCTCAGCTCGAGGGTACCTGCTATGTTACTCGTCAGAGCGTAGAGAGCGTAGCTTCTATCCTCAAGGCCAAGAAGGCTCTGCGTAAGGCATTCGAGGCTTCTATGGCTGGTAAGGGTTCATCGCTGGTAGAGTTTGTTTCTACATGTAATAGTGGTTGGAAACTTTCTCCAGCTAAGGCTAACGAATGGATGAAGGAGAATATGTTCCCCTTCTATCCAAAGGGAGACCTCAAAGACACAATCTGACTGAGCCCCCTAAGTTAGGGGGCAACAGGGGTCTGAACAGGCGCAGGCTCCTCGGAAGTAAAATTAAAAGGGTCTGATGTACGCTTGTTCAGACCCCCAACCCCCTAACTTAGGGGGCTCGAAAGTTATGAAAAAGGAAATAATTATTTCAGGTTTCGGAGGTCAGGGCGTACTCTCAATGGGTAAGATTTTGGCCTATAGTGGACTGATGGAAGACAAGGAAGTGACTTGGATGCCTGCCTATGGTCCCGAGCAGCGTGGTGGTACGGCCAATGTCACCGTCATCGTGAGCGATGAGCGCATCTCTTCACCAATCCTCAGTAAGTATGATATCGCAGTGGTGCTCAACCAACCTTCGCTTGAAAAGTTCGAACCGAAGATAAAGCCTGGTGGTATCCTCATCTACGATGGTTTTGGTATTATCAACAAGCCTACACGTAAGGATATTACTATCTATGAGATTAACGCTATGGATAAGGCTGCCGAGATGAAGAACGGTAAGGTGTTCAACATGATTGTACTGGGTGGACTCTTGAAGGTGGCTCCTGTTGTTAGCGACAAGGGTGTGGAGAAGGCTCTCTACAAGACGCTTCCTGAGCGTCACCACGGATTGATTCCTCTGAATATGGAGGCTCTGAAAGAGGGCGCCAAGATTATTACAGAGGTTAAATAATTTGGCTTCATATAAAGTAAAGTGCCACTTTCCTCATGGGAAGGTGGCACTTCTTTTATTGTATAGTGGCACTTTAGTTGTGGAATAGTGGCACTATTCTAATAGAAAAGTGGCACTTTACTGGGTGTAAAGTGCCACTATGCTAGGTGTAAAGTACTACTTTACTGTTTTTAGATCTTTTCCATAGCCTGCTTGATGTCAGCCAACAGGTCGTTGACATCCTCAATACCAACGGAGAGACGAATCAGGTCGGGGGCTACACCAGCTTCGCGCAACTGCTCATCGGACAGCTGACGGTGGGTGTGACTGGCTGGGTGAAGCACACAGGTACGTGCGTCGGCCACGTGTGTCACAATGCAGATGAGCTTCAGCGAGTCCATGAAGCGGATGGCTGTCTCGCGGTCTCCCTTCAGTCCGAAGGCGATAACACCACAAGAACCATTAGGCAGGTATTTCTTTGCCAGTTCGTGACACTCGTCGCCCTCCAGTCCGCTATAGTGAACCCAAGCCACGCGCTCGTCGTTTTTCAGGAACTCAGCAATCTTCTGTGCGTTCTCGCAGTGACGCTGCATGCGCAGATGGAGTGTCTCCAGACCTAAGTTCAGGAGGAATGCGTTGTGGGGTGAGGGGATAGAACCTAAGTCACGCATGAGCTGGGCGGTGAGCTTAGTCATGTAGGCCATCTTACCAAATGCCTTAGTGTAGGTCAGTCCGTGGTATGACTCGTCTGGCTGGCAAAGTCCGGGGAACTTATCAGCATGAGCATCCCAGTCGAAGTTGCCACTATCTACCACGCAACCACCTACCTGAGTGGCATGTCCATCCATATACTTTGTGGTAGAGTGGGTTACGATATCGGCACCCCATTCGAAAGGACGACAGTTGATAGGTGTTGGGAAGGTGTTGTCCACGATGAGGGGAACACCATGCTTATGAGCTATGCGAGCGAACTTCTCGATGTCGAGAACCTTACAGCCAGGGTTTGAGATGGTTTCGCCAAAGAGAGCCTTGGTGTTAGGACGGAAAGCCTTTTCAATCTCCTCCTCGCTGGCTTCAGGCGATACGAAGGTGCATTCGATACCCAATTTCTTCAGCGTAACGCCAAAGAGGTTGTAGGTACCACCATAAATCTCGTTTGAGGTAACGATATGGTCGCCAGCCTCACAGATGTTGAACACGGCGTAGAAGTTGGCAGCCTGTCCACTTGATGTCAGCATAGCAGCCACACCACCCTCCAGCGCAGCAATCTTCTTAGCTACGGCATCGTTGGTGGGGTTCTGCAGACGGGTGTAGAAATAGCCCTCCTTCTTCAGGTCGAAGAGGTCAGCCATTTCTTCTGTGTTATCATACTTGAAAGTAGTGCTTTGATAGATAGGCAGCACACGTGCCTCGCCATTCTGTGGTTCCCATCCTGCCTGAACGCAGAGGGTGCCACGAGTTAAGTCCTTGTAATCCATTTTGTCTTTTATACCTTAATATATTATCCCTTGTAGATGTTTGTCTATTTTCTAGTGATGATTATTCCTGAGCCATTTTCAGCAACAACTTAGCTTCCTCGTCACCTTGGGCGCAGTCTTCTTTCAGCTTAGCCAATACTTTGTCGCCACCCTTCGGATTCTTGATGGCGCGCTTCAGCCACGTCTTAGCTTTGTTCTGATCGGCAGTCGTTCCCTTGCCTTTCATATAGCATCGTCCCAACTGCATTTGTGCCTTGGCATAGCCTTGTTCGGCCGATTTCTGATACCATGCAAAGGCTTTCTTATTGCTTTCTTCTACGCCGTTGCCTTTGTCAAAACATCGGCCTATGCGATACTGAGCCTTCTTGTGACCTTTCTCGGCGGCGGGCATCAATTTCTGGAATGCCTGTTCGTATTTCTTGGCATCGTAGAGGGCCTTGCCTTCCTCGTAAAGCTTGTCGGCATTTTGGGCGCAGAGTCCCATGTTGCCCAGGAGCATCATAGCTCCAATCAGCAGTAATCTAATTGTTTTCATGTCTTTTATTAATCGTCTGTTTCTGTAGTATCTACCCCTTGGATAGCTTCGCCCGAGCAAGCATTAGGTTGCTGAATGCGCAGTATGTGGCAGACGGTGGGGGCGATATCGTTGATGTGTACCTCGTGTGAGGTGTGGCCCTTGTTCACATGCCAGCCGTAAAAAAGCAGGGGAATGTGGGCGTCGTCGGGTGTCCAGGTGCCATGAGTGGTGCCAGTGGGCGAAGACCATTTACCATACTGGTAGTAGTTGGGCTCTAGGATGATAAGGATATCACCAGAGCGACGAGGGTGGTAGCCCATCAAAGCCATGTTCATCAGTCGGTCGGGCAGACTGCTGATGCGCAGTTGCTCGTAGTCAACAGCAGTAACCACATTGGGCGAAGTGCGAAGGTAGTTGATTAATACCTCTTTTACGCGCTTCTCGTCGAGTCCTTGTTGCTTGATAGACTGGTGATTCAAGAAGATGCGATAGTCCAGGATATCGGCTATCACCTTCTTGGTGGCTCCCAACTGGCTGGCCACTTCTTTCTCTGCGTTAACAAGCAGCGTGTCGCTGTCCCAACCACCGGCAGCCAGCTTGTGTTCCTGCATGAACTGCCAGTTGTGTACGGCACCGTGGTCTGCCGTCAAAAAAACGAGGTAGTTGCCTTTGCCAACCTGTTGATCGAAAGCCTGCAACAGACGTGCGATGTCTTTGTCTAACTCGATGTATGCCTCGTCGGTGTGACTACCACGAGTGCCCCATTTGTGTCCGATAAGGTCTGTCTGCGAGAAACTGATGCAGAGCATGTCTGTGCTTTCGCCTTTGCCCAGCTGCTCTCCTTTCAGAGCGGCAATGGCCATGTCTGCAGTAAGGTGACCGCAAAGAGGATACTCGCCAATCTGTGAGCCAATCTTTTTTAATTCGTTGTTCTTGCTCAGCTGCTTGTTCACTTGCTTGACATAATCTGGCAGCTCGGTCATGTAGTAAGTGCTGCTGACGAAGCAGAGGGCCTTCGTGTCTAGCCAGTAGGCTGCATTGGCAGCATGACCTGCAGGCAAGATGGCTGCACGATCTTTATAGCTGACGCCCACCACCTTTGAACGGAAGTCGGTGTGCAGTCGCAATTGGTCGCCAATGGTGGTTGATAGCAAATTGCGAGGCGACATCTTTCCCTTGTCGGTATCCGAGCCCACGGTCTGCTCTTTTTCGTCTTTTGTGCAATAGACAGATTTTCCGTCAATATAGAAGTTGTTGCCGCAGATACCATGAAAAGCTGGTGTAGTGCCAGTATAGACCGATGTGTGTCCTATTGCTGTGATGGTAGGCACGTAGTTTATCAGGCAGTTGTTGCACGAATAGCCATCGTCCAACAGGCGTTTGATGCCGTTGTCCTGGAATTGGTCGTAGTATCTGTACAGGTAGTCCCAGCGCATCTGGTCCACCACGATACCCACTACGAGTTTGGGTTTGTCTGCCCAGCATGTGGCAGCAAGGCATAGTTGCAGGCATGCTGCAAAAAAGAGTCTTTTCTTTATCATAGTTATAGGTCAATTATTAATCATATTACTTAAAACTATCAAGCTTCTTAATCCAGTACTTTCTGACATCTTCCCAACGATAGTATGGATAGGTGGACGTCTGGACGGGTAGGGTGGCCTCACGCTCGTTGAGCAGCGCCTTAACCAACACGTCGCCTTGGCCTCTCTTAGGCTTGTAGAATATCAGTTGGATATTGCAAGCCATGGGGAATATCTTGTAGTTCTGCCAATGATATTCCACGTCTTCGAGGCGTTCAACAATAATGCCGCAGGAGTCAAGTTCCATCAGACAAGCCAGTGGCAGTACGCATACCTCGTGACCAAAGCGCAGGGTGGCCTGTGGTTTTCTCAGCGCTACACAGGTGTCGGCCGTCTGAATGATGTTGGTCAGCAGATTATACTGCGAGAAAGGCATTACGCTTTCTGATAGTGGCGAGGGACCATAGTTCTTATACCATCCGGCATTCTGAATGCGCCACATGTCGTATAGCTCGTCGAAGGTGAAGAGGTCTGTCATATTTTCCCTGTTGTCATGGCTCTGCATGTTGATGACCACTTCGAAGAGCTGGCGCATGAATGTAGGCGCATCAATATTCTGACGTGTCCATTCTGCATCGTTAAATAATGCTTGCATCAGTCGTTCGGGGTGCGTATGTTGATCTCTGAAAGCGATTAATACGCTATCACCCTTATGTCGGTTTTCTTTTACGACACCTTCTTGTGGTTGATTCAGGTAGTACTGAAGCGACTCGCTTACATCATTGTGAATGTGGGCAGTGGGGTTGGCTGCCATCAGTTCTTCACATTCAGCCACCATCGATAGTATGCAACGATTTACGACAGTAGAGCGAGCATCAATCTGCACCCCCTTCGTCTTGACGAATATCTCGGGGAAATGCTCTGTCATACGGCGCCCGATGTCGTGATGCTGGCGCTCACCTACGGTAGTAAGGTCGCCAAAGCGCTTGTGGGTGGTCTTCTCAAAGCATTTCAGCTGATTCAGTGTTCTTTCTCCCAGGCTGGTCAACTTATCCTCCTCGTGTGCCTTCAGCAGAGGATTGATGACGTTGGTATAGCTATTGGGGTCTATGAGCCAGCGCGAACCGTGACGGCCATAGTGCGACATGTAGAAAGGAACATAGCCTCGCGGGGCCTTCGTGTATTTGAAATCGGGCAGTTGACGGTTGTAGTCAATATAGTTTGAACCTGCCAGATAGATGTTTTTTCTAATGTCATCGCGAGCTGTCTGGGCTTGAAGCGCAATGCCGCTGCTAAGGAAAGATAGTAGTAATAAGAATGTTCTCATGTTCTATATATTATTATGGTGCAAAGTTATAAAAAAGAAATGAAAGCCCGTCATGTTTCCCGCTTTTTCTGTTAGATAGCCCTCTATTTAACGGTCGCTGACATTTTTTGCCGTTTTTTATCCACCTTTTTATGACACCTTTCGGCAGAAAGCCTTATATTTGCAGCCGAAATTATATTTCGTTTTTAAAGATTATGATGATGAAGAAGACAATTGCAACCCTTGTAGCGCTATTCGCTGTTATGACAGTCAGCGCTCAACAACCAGATACATTGCGCTTTATGAATGACTATCGCCAGTTTGTGGGTTTTGTTACAACAAAGCCCGCACTCACCAAACCTGTGGCCGACTCGCTGATAGCACGTCAAGACGCATTGCGACGCCAGTATCGCAAGGTGAAGCCCATGCTCACCAACGCACAAGTAGAAGAGTACAACCGCCTGAAGGGTCGCTATACGAAGAAGATGCTGGAATATCGTGGCAATCGCGTGGGCGACGGTTTAAGCGCCACAGGCGATAGCATTGCGAAAACAACCGGCAGAGTAGGGAGCGCCGTAGGCGGGTTCTTTAAAGGATTGTTTAATAAATAGGGGAGTTTGTGAGTTCGTTGTAGCGTTTCGATGATCGTAATTCCCTTCAAAAAACATAGGAAATCATGATGAATTATCTAGAAATAGCAGCTGTTGTTCTCCTCGTTGTGATAGGTCTTTTTATCTATCGCAACAAGGCAAATGAGGAACGTTGAATTGTTAAAGTTAGTTTAAAGCAGCACGAAAAAAGTACTTTTTGGTGAAAAAAGTAGTAACTTTGCAGTTCAAAACAACGTAAAAAGCGTGAAAATACAACAAGTGCTGAGCGCCCTTGAACAGTTCGCGCCCCTGCCGCTGCAGGAAAGCTGGGATAATGCTGGCTTGCAGATTGGATTAACAGAGGCGGAGGTTTCAGGGGCATTATTGTGTCTGGACGTGACTGAACGCATACTTGACGAGGCTATCGCCAAGGGATGCAATATGGTGATTAGTCACCATCCGTTGTTGTTTCGCGGACTGAAGCAGGTGGCTGGCGCCACAGATGTGCAGCGCGCTGTCATGAAGGCCATCAAAAACGATATATGTATCGTTTCGATGCACACCAACCTGGACAATGCTCAGGGGGGCGTAAACTTCAAGATTGCCGAGCGACTGGGACTGGAAAATGTGGAGTTCTTCGCAGAAAAAACGGTCGAAGGCATTACTTGCGGAAGCGGTGTTGTAGGCCAACTGCCTGAAGCGATGGCTGCCGACGATTTCGTGCTGATGGTGAAACGCCAGTTGGAGGCCGAGAGTGCTATGTGCAACGAGCTGTTGCGCCGCCCGGTACAGCGAGTTGCCATATGCGGAGGCGCAGGCGATTTCTTGCTTGATGAGGCTGTAAAACAGGGCGCAGATGCCTTCCTCACAGGCGAGATGCACTATCATCAGTACTTTGGATATGAGCAGCAGATTCAGATTTGTGTGGTGGGTCACTACGAGAGTGAACACTTCACTTGTCAGCTTTTCAGCGAGATTCTGGCTCAGGCCTGTCCAGAGGTGAAAACCTTTGTTGCAGAGACAAATACAAATCCAATATTATACATTTAAGGCCCATGCCCCTATGGTGGCCTCCTCCTGCTAAGGGGGATAAGAGGGGGGCTTAATTATGGCAAAGAAAGATCCTACAGACTTGTCAGTAGAAGAGAAGTTGAAGACTCTCTTCCAGTTGCAGACAGCCCTGTCGTCTATCGACGAGAAGAAGGCGCTGCGTGGTGAGCTGCCTCTTGAGGTAGAAGACCTGGAGGCCGAAATCGAGGGTTTGACCACTCGTATTGATCGTATCAAGAGCGAGGTGAACGATTTCGAGCGCGCCATCTCACAGAAGAAAGGCGAAATTGTTGAGGCTCAGAACAGCGTGGAGCGCTACAAGCAGCAGCTTAACGAGGTGCGCAACAACCGTGAGTATGACACACTCTCAAAGGAGATCGAGTTCCAGTCATTGGAGATTGAGCTTTGCAACAAGAAGATCAACGATGCTCAGAAGATGATTGCTGAGAAGAACCACGAGCTGGAGGCCAGCGAGCAGGTGCTTGGCGAGAAGCAGGGCGACCTGGATCTGAAGAAGAACGAGCTGGACGAGATCATGGACGAGACACGTGCAGAGGAAGAGAAACTGAAGGAGAAGGCTCATGAGCTGGAGGCTAAGATTGAGCCACGTCTGCTGACTTCTTTCAAACGCATCCGTAAGAACGCTCGCAATGGTCTGGGTATCGTGTACGTACAGCGTGATGCTTGTGGCGGTTGCTTCAATAAGATTCCACCTCAGCGTCAGTTGGATATCAAGATGCACAAGAAGGTGATCGTATGTGAGTACTGCGGACGTATCCTGATCGACCCAGAGCTGGCTGGTGTAAAGACCGAGAAGCCTGTTGCTGAGGAGAAGAAGACTCGTCGTCGTACGTCAACCGTACGTAAGACTTCTAATTCAAAGAAGAGCTCTGACGCCAACGATATGGATTAAATAAAAATGCTGGTCTTTTCAGGTCAGTTCCGTATAATGGGGAATATTCTGTAAAAAGGAATATTCCCCTTTTTCGTAGTCCATGCGGCAACAGAAGTGCTGTAGGCCGTTGGAGACCACGAGATAGTCAACGTGCAACAGGCGGTTATAGACGGTTATCTGGTCGAACACGTGCTGCGTGATCTCTATCTCGGGGGCTTTGTATTCTATAATCATAACGGGTTGCATCTCCTTATTATATAATATGGAGTCGCAACGCAGTTTTTTCTCACCTACACGCAGTTCTACCTCGTTGGCCAGCAGCCCTCGGGGGTAGTCTTTCTGCTCAACCAGGAAATGCGTAAAATGCTGGCGCACCCATTCCTCGGGCGTCAGTGCCACGTATTTTCGGCGTAAAAAGTCGAAAATCTCATAGCGCTGGCCTGTTTTGCGCAATTTTATGTCGTACGCAGGTAGGTTTATTCGATTCATTTTTGTAATTTTGCAGCAAAAGTACAAAAAATAATTGTGAAACCACTATGGCCGAGACCAAAAATGTGACCTTCGAAAGCATCATGCGTGAGTTGATGGACGGCAAATATCGTCCTGTCTATTACTTGCATGGCGATGAGTCTTACTATATAGACAAAATAAGCGACTATATAGCTGAGAACGCCTTGCAGCCAGAAGAACGTGACTTCAACCAGACGATTCTTTTTGGCAGTGATACCAACGCATCGCAGATCGCAGATGCAGCTCGTCGCTATCCTATGATGGCCGAGCGCCAGGTGGTGATTGTAAAAGAGGCTCAGAACCTCAAAAGCACGGATGCGCTGGAAAAGTATATCAAGCAGCCACTGGCCAGTACGGTGCTCGTTGTTTGCCATAAAAACGGCAAAATAGATGGTCGCAAGCGTGAATTGGTGAAAGCCATACAGGAGAATGGCGTGCTCTTTGAAAGCAGTAAGGTGCGCGAGCGCGAACTGCCACACTTCATCGAGAGCTATCTCAAGCGTCGTGGGGTGGGCATTGATCCTAAGTCTGTTCAGCTTATCGCCGATGCTATTGGTGCAGATTTGAGTCGTCTTACCAGTGAACTGGATAAGGTGATGCTGAGTCTGCCGGAAAATGATCGTCGTATCACACCACAGGTTGTGGAAGATCAAATAGGGGTGAGCAAAGACTTCAATGGCTTCGAACTGAGAGATGCTATAGTCAACAGGAATATTTTCAAGGCTAATCAGATAATCAACTATTTTTACAAGAATCCAAAGGCTGGAAGCATCTATTCATTTCTCCCAATGCTCTTTAATTATTTCCAAAATCTGATGCTGGCCTATTATAGTCCCAAAAAAGGCAGTCAGGAGGGCGTGGCAGAGTGGCTAGAATTGAAATCTCCATGGGCTGCCAAAGACTACATGACTGGCATGAGAAATTACTCTGCGATGAAGGTGATGCAGATCATTTCCAAACTACGTGAAATTGATGCCAAAAGTAAGGGTTTGGATAACCCAAATACCCCTCCAGAGGAGTTGATGAAGGAATTAATTTTCTACATTTTGCACTAAAAAAACACTTTTTCCACTCTATTTTTATCTAGAATGAGCACTCCTGAGGGGTGCTTTTTTTAGTGCTAACTGTCTTTGTATTCAGGCATTTAGATTCATTTTACCCCCTTCAAAACTCGCGTATTTTTAATCGTTCGAATGCTCGCCCAGAATTTTTAAGCTATGCCATTTTTGCGTGTTTTGGGCACGTTTAAATTTAGTGTTAGCATTTATTAAGATTTTATTTTCTGAACTTTGAGAGTTTAAAATTTAAAACTTTCATGCTAATTTAGTATTCAAATAGCTAAAATTTAAGATTTAAAACACTAAATCAAACACAATAAATTTAAATATAAAAATACAAATATCTGTATTTAAACTTACATATTCATAAATATACAACAACGTATATACAACTATAAACGACTGAAAAACAATCAGTTAAGTATAGTTTGCTCTAAAAATTATATCCTTTACACCCTTGTATACCCCTTATTCGCCGTATATCCCATATATTCCACCTTTTAGTATGTAAATACCCTATTAAAAGCCAGTTAGTTAGCTAAAAATCATTCTAATATAGCTTTGTAATGCTTTAATCATTAAAATTCGAATTTATGAATTTAAACGAGCATATTCACATCTATGCTCTTTTATTTTGCAAATGTAAAACAATAAATTCAAAGTTTTATATTTTAAATTTCTCTTTAAATTTGTTGCGCGTATCAAATTTTTGTTTTACCTTTGTAAACCGAAAGAAAACATGCCTTTTTAGGCCTAAACCATACTCATTACTGATATGAAGGACAGAATTAGACAGATTATGGAGTCTCAACACATGACTCAACAGGTGTTCGCCGACTTCATAGGAACCACCCCAGCAACCCTGAGTGGTATCTTCAATGATCGCACCCGCCCCACCATTAACATCGTAGAAGCCATCAAGAAGAAAATTCCTAACATCAATACCGATTGGCTACTTTTTGGTGCTGGCGACATGTATCAGCACTCCTCTACCCCGGATGAGGAGGCACAGCTATCGCCTGAAAATGGTGCTCAAGGGGGGCTTTTTTCATCCGAACAGATGTTGGATTTCTCTGGAAATCCTGCTCCTATGCCTCAAAATGCGGTTCAGGCACCCCATTTTTATAATGGTGTAAGAAATACACACTTGGAAAATGTGCGCGAAGAGGTAAGAATAGTTGACAAACAGCCTCGTAAGGTCACCGAAATACGTGTTTACTACGATGATCAGACCTGGGAGAGCTTTGTTCCCTCCAAAAAATGATATATTAGCGTGATTTTTTCTTTTATAATTGCTTTTAGCCTCCAAATGTTGCATTTGGTGGCTTTTTTTCGTCTTATGAGCTATACCTTCCCTGCGCAGCAGGCTAAAACTTCCGCGATTGGGGCCGCCTACGGCGGGAAATTATATAAAATTGAAAACAAAATTTTTCATTTTTATTTTTTTCTTGTCTGACACAAGCCGAAGGGATATATAATCTCTGTTTAATTTTGAATCAGATTTTGAAAAATTTCCCTGCGCAGCAGGCTAAAACTTCCGTGATAGGCGGCCTCATATCATGGAAGAAGTAGCCAGTTTCGCAGGGATGCTATACCTTCCGCTGTAGGCGCTTAAATCTACATACTGATGAAGAATTCTCCTTGGATGCCTTACAAGCCCTTCTCCGGTTCTCCAGATGACAGGAGTAAGTAAGTCTCCCCTCGGGGAGATTTAGAGGGGGTTATTTCTCCTCGAGAATTGGACATAGGTATCCCTGCTCGCAAGGATGTCGTTGCGAGCAGAGATACGCCCATAGGGGCTAAAAATAAGCTGTTGTGGGTGGTCAGGCCCTCTTGTACCGCCGCCAAACAGGTAGATAGACATCTTTTTAATACCTTTTGTGTTTAGCAGTCGCATGCAGCCACTCTGGACATCTGACATAAAAATATAGAGGGGAACCTGCGCATTGTTTGTCTCACAGACAACAGAGGACGGTCGTCCTTTGTTGGCGTTCGTGCGATATGTGGGATCGGTGAGCTTCTGTAAGTCCAGAAGTTCAGCCTTTCCTGGCGTCTGGTCGAAGTCGTAGGCGTAGATACCTTCGCTTTCGCCGTGGGTTGTGGTCTCAATGGTCATTGCCAGTGCCTGCTGTGTTTGTGCGCACAGGATGCAGAGCATTGAGATGATAAATATATATAGATGTCTCATGGACAGTATAGTCTTTTGGAGGTAATATTTTCAAAATATCTCTGCAAAGATAGTGTTTTTTTTCGAAAACACCAAAAGTTCTTGAATTTTTTTCATGCTTTAGCATGAAAGTTGTAAATAACAACCCCCTCCCCCTCCTAAACAACAAACAGCGCACCCCTGAATCGGTGCGCTGTTTATTGTTTAAAGTGAAAAGTGAGAGGTGAGAAGTGAGAAGTGGTGCGCCTGCGGCGCAAAACAACCCCCTCTAAATCTCCCCAGGGGGGAGACTTGCTTATTTCCAACCCCCTCCCTCGGGAGGGTCGGGGAGGGGTTGCTGGGTTGTGTTGTTTCCTCCCCTCCCATGTAGGGGAGGGGTCGGGGGTGGGGTCAGTGTTGTTCTAACTGCCAATGGAGATACAGACCCCACCCCTGCCCCTCCCCTTCTTGCGTCCCTTCGGTAGCAAGCGAGCAGAGCTCGAGCGGAAGTGAGGGGAGTTCAGCGGATGCTATATGCAATTTATAGAACATACCAAAAAAAGAATCTTTCGTACTATGCGGTTGAAAATCCAAGGACCCCCCAACCCCTCCCCTACATGGGAGGGGAGGGGTTGCGCAAGGTTCAAGCTAAGAAAACAACCGCACAGGTCGAAAAATTTGACTTTTCCTGTCGGCCGTCGAGCTATACCTTCCCTGCGAAGCAGGCTTCATTCGGTAGGAGGGCTATAACCAATAAACATTAAACAAAATGAGTTTACCAAGAGGAATCAGAAATAATAATCCTTTGAACATTCGTCGTTCTAAGGATAAGTGGCAGGGCTTGAGAGCCCAGCAGACAGACGCTGCGTTCTGTCAGTTTGAAACAATGGCGTATGGCTGGCGCGCAGCCTTCGTGCTGCTGACGCGCACGTACTACCACACATATCGGTTGTTTACCATCCGAAACATTATCAGGCGGTGGGCGCCTGAGAACGAGAACAATACGGAGGCGTATATCCGCAACGTGAGCCGACTGACGGGCATAGACCCCAACGAGCCTCTGGGCATACCGAGCGACAAGCCGGGACGCTGGATAGCCTTAGGTCTCGCGATGGCGATGCAGGAGAACGGGGCTGACGCCACACTAGACACCTTCGCCGTGTTGCGAGGGTGGGAGATGAGGATGGAGTGACCCCTCCCCAGTCCCCTCCCGAGGGGACTGGGGGTTTTTTCTTTTTGTGGACTAGAAATTTGGTGGTGTAGTTATTTATGCTTACCTTTGACTGCGTCGCGCTCGGCGCTTTGCGACGCTTATTCGAGTGGAACGAGTCTTAAGAAGGTACTGTCGTTCGAAAGAAAAAAATAAAAAGCGAGCCTTTTTATTTTGTTCTTTGCTCACTTATTCGTACCTTTGCAGAAGATATGAAGAAATATATTCTGGATTTAACGGTGAAGTCTGTAGAACAGGTACACGAGCGCTATGTACTGGTGAAACTGACTTCGAAAGAAACACTCCCTCAGATGTTGCCAGGACAATTTGTTGAGGTGCGTGTGGACGGCTCTGCCACTACATTCTTGCGCAGACCAATCTCTATTCATTTTGTAGATTACCAGCAGAACGAACTGTGGCTGCTTGTGGCATGCATTGGCGATGGTACTAAGGCTATAGGAGCCCTGAAATCGGGCGATGTGCTGAACTGTGTGCTGCCTCTGGGGCATGGCTTTACGATTGCTAGCGACAACAGGAAATGTCTGCTCGTAGGCGGTGGTGTGGGTGTAGCACCACTGTTGTATCTAGGTGCCGAACTGAAGCGACAGGGCGTTGAGCCAACCTTCCTGTTGGGTGCACGTACGGGCAAGGACCTGCTGATGCTTGACGAGTTTAGGAAATACGGTCGAGTGATGGTGACCACAGAGGATGGTTCTGAGGGCGAGAAGGGTTTTGTGACCAACCACTCGGTGCTGGAGCAAGAGCAGTTTGACTTCATTCAGACTTGCGGCCCCACGCCTATGATGAAGGCGGTGGCACGTGTTGCCCGCCAAAAAGGCATCGATTGCGAGGCTTCGCTCGAGAATCTGATGGCATGCGGCCTAGGCGCTTGCCTTTGTTGTGTAGAGAAAACCACCGAGGGTAACTTGTGTGTATGCAAGGAAGGCCCGGTGTTTAATATCAAAAGACTGTTATGGCAAGATTAGACGTTAAGATAAAGGATCTGTGCTTGAAGAATCCCGTGATGACGGCTTCTGGCACGTTTGGCTATGGATTGGAGTTTCAAGACTTCGTGCCCCTGGACGGCATTGGTGGTATCATTGTGAAGGGAACCACCTTGAAGCCTCGTCAGGGCAATGACTATCCCCGTATGGCTGAGACCCCACAGGGCATGCTGAACTGCGTGGGCCTGCAAAACAAGGGTGTAGATTATTTTGCTGAGCACATCTATCCTCAGTTAAAAGATATAGACACCAACTGGATTGTGAACGTCAGTGGTTCGTCTCCTGAAGATTATGCCGAGTGTGCTGCTCGTATCGATCAGTTGGAGAAGGTGCCTGCCATAGAGCTGAATATCTCGTGTCCTAACGTGCACGATGGCGGTATGGCCTTCGGAGTGACGTGTGCTGGTGCCGAGAGCGTGGTGAAGGCTGTTCGCGAGCGCTATCATAAGACACTCATCGTCAAATTGTCGCCCAATGTGACCGACATCACCGAGATAGCGCGTGCCGTAGAGGCTGCAGGTGCCGATTCCGTTTCACTGATCAACACGCTGATGGGTACGGCCATCGACATCGAAAAGCGCCGTCGTGTGCTGAGCATTGGTACTGGCGGACTGAGTGGCCCTTGTGTGAAGCCAGTAGCGCTGCGCATGGTCTATCAGGTGGCTCGTGCCGTTAAGATTCCCGTTATCGGACTGGGTGGCATCACTACGGCTACCGACGCCCTGGAGTTCCTGATGGCTGGTGCTACTGCCATAGAAATCGGTACAGCCAACTTCCTAGATCCTGCCGTGACCATCAAGGTACGCGATGGCATCAACGAATGGCTTGATCGTCATGGAGTTGATTCTGTACAAGACATTATTGGTTGCGTAGAGTAGCTTTAGCGATATATGAAAATGAGGTTGCTGGATTTTATGTTGCAGCAACCTCATTTTTTTTATGATTGTAAAAAAAAGAGGCTTCCTATTTGGAAGCCTCTGTCATATCGCCCTCAATGTAGAGGCGCGTCATTTCTTTTGCACCGTTGGTACGCACGGTGATGGATTTCTTAAAGTGTCCGGGGAACTTTCCCGTGCCGTTGTATGTAACCTTAATCTCGCCCTTCTGTCCAGGCTGGATAGGGGTTTTGGTGTATTCAGGTACCGTGCAACCACAACTAGCTACAGCCTGATTGATAACCAGCGGCATCTCGCCAACGTTCGTAAACTTAAACACGCATGTTACGATAGGATCGCTCTCGGGGAAATTGCCGAAGTTGTGTGTCAGTGTGTCAAACTTTATTTCTGCTGGCTTTTGAGCCATCATTGTTGTCATAGCTCCGATGAGCATCAAGGTCATGAGTATCAGTTTCTTCATAATAATTACAGTTTTTTCTTCTTTCGACGCAAAAGTACTCATTTAGTTTGGTTGGCAACAGGAAAACGGTATTATTTTAATCTTTTTTAATAGAAAGCCACTTGTAATATTCTGTGGCTCCCAGCAGAAAACATCCCGTTCCGTAATCTTCGAAGTCTGGCTCGCGGTCGAACGAAAGTGGCTGTCCGTCAGCCGGTTCTTTGCCTGTGCCCTGCATCCATCCCAGGAATCCATTCTTGTGCACCACCGAGGCTATTGCCTTCCATGCTTTTTGGGCGATGGGCGCATAGTCCTTTTCCTTCAGATAACCTTGTTGCATGCCCCAGCAGATGCCATAGAGGAAGAGGGCCGTGCCGCTGGTTTCAGGCATGGCATAGTTGGTGGACACGAGACTGGGATTCCAGAAACCATCCTCGCGCTGACAGTTTTTCAGTGCCTTGCTCATAGCCATAAAGTCGCGTTTCAGCTCTTTATATGCTTTTTCGCGGGTTGACAACTCATTCATCGAGCGCACCAAGGCGGCATATACCCATCCGTTGCCGCGACTCCAGTAGCAATCTTTGCCATCGGGCTCCTTGTAGGGTGGCACGAAGTCGGCATCGCGCCACCACAGTCCGTCGCGCTTGTTGTAGAGTCCACCGCCACACTCGTTGCGGCTCCAGCGATACATCTTCATAGCATGGTCTCTGTAGGCCTTGTTGCCAGTGATATGATACATCTGCATATAGAGAGGCATTGCCATCTGTATCGCATCAATCCATGTCCACCAGCCGTATAGACTACCGTTTTTCTTGTTGATAGTCAGCATCTGATGATCCAGATTCAGTCGAGCTGGTGTGAGCATCTGGTCGTCTCTTGTGCTGAGGTAGCGTATCAGGTATGTCTGTGCACAACACTGGTCGTCGGCATCGCAAGTGTTCACGCCGTTGCGTGGCGTCCACTGGTGGAAGCCAGCCCAGCGATCGGTGTAGTCCAGATAGCGCTGTTGCGGATCCACTTCCTGCAGAGCCATCAGTCCCTCGTAGTACACAGCACGTGTCCACAGGTGCGATGGACGTATCTTTTTGACGTTTGTAGGCAGGGTAGGGTCGTCGTATTTCTCCATGAAGTAGTCGTTGGCACGGCGTGTCACATTGAGTACCTCTTCTGCATTCTGTGCACTCATCATGATGGCCAGGGCCGCCAGCGTAAGTAGTAAAAAGAATCGTTTCATTGTTTTATAGAATTAGTTTCAGTGTGCAAAGTTAGCAATTATTTTCTAAAAAGACACGTTGTTTCCAAAAATAATAGTAACTTTGCAGGCTGAAAGAAAAAACATAAATATATAAATATGTATAGAACAAATACTTGTGGCGAGCTTCGTCTTGCCAATGCCGGCCAACAAGTGACACTGGCCGGATGGGTTCAGCGTACACGTAAGATGGGCGGTATGACCTTCGTTGACCTTCGCGACCGTTATGGTATCACTCAGCTGGTCTTCGACGAGTCAAAGGATGCTGACCTCTGCGACCGTGCCAACAAGCTGGGTCGTGAATTTTGTATTCAGATTAAGGGACTGGTGAGCGAGCGTCAGTCAAAGAACCCCAAGATGCCTACAGGCGATGTTGAGATTCTGGTGTCTGAGTTGAACATCCTCAGCGAGAGTCTGACGCCCCCATTCACCATCGAGGATCAGACCGATGGCGGCGATGATATCCGTATGAAGTATCGCTATCTGGACCTGCGCCGTCAGGCTGTGCGCAAGAATCTGGAACTGCGTCATAAGATGACCATCTTGATTCGCAACTTCCTTGATTCACTCAACTTTATCGAGGTTGAGACGCCTATTCTCATTGGTTCTACGCCCGAGGGCGCACGCGACTTCGTGGTGCCCAGCCGCATGAATCCCGGACAGTTCTATGCACTGCCCCAGAGCCCACAGACGTTGAAGCAGTTGCTGATGGTCAGTGGTTTCGACCGTTATTTCCAGATTGCCAAGTGTTTCCGCGATGAGGACCTGCGTGCCGACCGTCAGCCCGAGTTCACACAGATTGACTGCGAGATGTCTTTCGTTGACCAGGAAGACGTGCTCGAGGTCTTCGAGAATCTGGCTCGCCACCTGTTCAAGGAGATTCGTGGCATTGAATTGCCCCCACTTCAGCGCATGACATGGCACGAGGCTATGCGTCGCTTTGGTTCCGATAAGCCAGACCTCCGCTTCGGTATGGAGTTCGTAGAGCTGATGGACGTGCTGAAGGGTACAGGCTCATTCCCCGTGTTCAACGAGGCCAACTATATTGGCGGTATCTGCGTGCCAGGCGCAGCCGACTATACTCGCAAGCAGCTGGATCAGCTGACCGACTTTGTAAAGCGTCCTCAGGTGGGTGCTAAAGGTTTGGTTTATGTGAAGTTCAATGCCGATGGCACTGTGAAGAGCTCTATCGATAAGTTCTACGAGCCAGAGGTATGGCAGAAGGTGAAAGAGGCTATGGGTGCTAAGGATGGTGATCTGGTGCTCATCCTCAGTGGCGACAACGCCAATAAGACCCGTGTACAATTGTGCACCCTGCGTCTGGAGATGGGCGACCGTCTGGGACTGCGCGATAAAGACAAGTTCGTATGTCTTTGGATTGTTGACTTCCCACTGTTTGAGTGGAGCGACGAGGAGCAGCGCCTCATGGCTACACACCATCCCTTCACGCTGCCCAACCCCGACGATATCCCCTTGCTCGATACCGATCCAGCAAAAGTACGTGCTGTGGCCTACGACTTTGTGTGCAACGGCGTAGAGGTAGGCGGTGGTTCACTGCGTATCCACGATGGTAAGCTGCAGGAGAAGATGTTCCAGATTCTGGGCTTTACACCAGAGCGTGCTATGGCACAGTTTGGCTTCTTGATCAACGCCTTCAAGTATGGTGCACCCCCTCATGCAGGTCTTGCTTTCGGTCTCGACCGTTTTGTCAGCCTTATGGCTGGTCTCGACAGCATTCGTGACTGCATCGCATTCCCCAAGAACAACTCTGGTCGCGATGTCATGCTCGATGCTCCTGGCGAACTTGACCCCAAGCAGTTGGAAGAACTGAACCTGAAAGTAGATATTCAGGAAAAAGAATAAGCTGAAAATAGTTTCATATTCAATAAGTTGAAAGGCGCAGATGACAAATTTTCTGCGCCTTTCTTGATATTGGTCAAGAAAGTTTACATCAATATTAAAATCTGCTAAAATAATGCGAACATCTTTAAGAAATAATTGTATTTTTGCAACAGAATTAATCTAATTCAACTTCAATAGTATTAATTTTTAAGTATTATGGCAGAAAAGAAAGCTACAACTAAGAAGGCTGCTACTGAGACAAAGGTTGCTGCAGCCAAGAAAGCTACCACGACCAAGAAAACTACAACCAAGAAGACTACTGTTGCAGTAAATGCAGAGAACATCGGTTTCAAGGCAGGTGATGTATATCAGGCACTTGCTGCTGCTGACAAGGCTCTCTCTGTAAGCGAGATTGCTAAGGCTGCAAAGATTTCAGAAGAAGAGACTCTGCTGGGTCTTGGCTGGCTCTTTAAAGAGGGCAAGCTGCAGAATGCAGACGACAACAAAGTTGCTCTGGCTTAATCATAGCAGAACAATAACTAATAAAGCGATAACCAATAGCCACTATGGATATTGGTTATTGTTTTGTGTGTAGATATGAATTACGAACAACAGATATTGCATATTCTATCGGAGGTGGGCGAGCGAGGTATCAGCGTCTCGTCGCTTGCCAAGCATGTATATAACATGAGTTGCACGCTCTTCTCGCAGCCAGACTTGCAGGAAGTGCACCAGTTTGTACAGCAATACCTGTTGAGAAACTCAAAGTCGGCCCAGAGCTTGATAGAGAGTACAGGCCGCAGGGGGTATTACAGGCTGAACACGCAGAACAATGCGGATGCCCGCCAGTTGATGCTTGAGTTTGCTGAAGAAATGCCCGAGGCAGAAGAGCCGGAAAACGAGAAACCCAGTCAGGATTTCTCGCTCAGTCTGTTTGATTTTTGAAAAACATCCTTATATAGCTGCAGCAATTGTTCTGCCGTCTTTTTCCAAGAGAACAATTGCGCACGTTTCAACCCAATCTCTTTTTGTTGTTGGTAGTAGGCTTCGTCGCTTTCCAACTTGATGAGTGCATCGGCAATCTCATCGGCCTTTTCTGGATTTACCAAAATGGCATCAGAACCGCCTATTTCAGGCATAGACGACGTGTTGCTAGTGATGACAGGCGTTCCGCAAGCCATTGCCTCGAGAAGTGGAA
The DNA here is from genome assembly GCF_000621825.1 of Xylanibacter brevis P6B11. Lineage (NCBI taxonomy): Bacteria > Pseudomonadati > Bacteroidota > Bacteroidia > Bacteroidales > Prevotellaceae > Xylanibacter > Xylanibacter brevis. The sequence continues at coordinate 94,957 of NZ_JHXG01000007.1, read as the reverse complement.
TGCCAAAACTCTCGCGCAGTGAGGTGTAGAGGAACGCAAAGGCATTATTATAGATAAAAGGTAAGTCGGCATTGGGAATATAGCCCGGCATAAAGATTTTCTTGCGGATATTCTCAATGTGGTTGCGCGTGATGATGCCATTCAGGTAGTCCTTGTCCAGATCGGCCATCAGTAAAGGTCGCTTCACGCATGAACGTTCCAAATAGTTGGAGTATGCTATCAAGGTGCGCTCTGTATTCTTCTTGGGATCGGTGTTGCCGAGAAAGAATAAGAAGCCGGCCTCTAATCCATCCAATGGGCGAGGAGAACTAAGTGGTTTGAACCATTCGTTGTAACCATTGTAAATCATCGCCATCCGTTCCTCTTCGATGCCTAGCTTATGCACGATGTTGTCTTTCTCGAAGTTAGACACGGTGATGATGCGCTGGCATTTGTCAAGAATGCGCGGCACCACCAGTCGGCGATAGAACCACCCCATGTTTTGGTAGAGCGATTTGTTGCTCTTGTCACGTGGTTCCAAGAAGATAATGTCGTGAAGAGTCAGCACCAATGGAATATCGCACCAGATTGGTGCCGTGTTGCTGGTGCAGTGCAGCAAATCAACTTGTGCTTTCTTGGCAGCCTGCGGCAATGCCACTTGTTCCCAAAGCGGGTAGGAGGGCATGTTGACCTCAACAATGTGGAAATTCTTCGTGTCGTTGACACAACGGTCGGGACCAGGTTTCACGAAAACGAAATATTCGTTCTCATGATCCATCTGTTGCAGTTGTAGAATCTCCTGCAGCACCACATAGTCCATGCCGTGCTTGTTTTTGCGGAAGATGCGCTGTGCTTCGATGCCTATTCTCATAACGACTTGATGATTTTTGCAGGAACACCACCTACTAAGCTCTTCTCGGGCACGTCCTGTGTGACCACAGCGCCAGCTGCCACCACCGCATGTCTTCCAATGGTGACACCTGGCAGAATGACTGCGTTGGCACCTATCCAGACGTCATCGCCAATGACTACAGGCTTGGTTGTGACGCCCTGTTCGTCGATGCGCTTGGTTGTGTCGGTAAAATTATGGTTTAGGGCGCTCACCGTGATGCCCTGTGCCAAGTTCACATGATTGCCAATGGTTACAGGACCAATAATCGTGTTGTGAAGTCCAATGCGAGTATGCTTACCAATAATCACGTCGCCTACAGCATTGTTGATGCACGAGAAAGACTCCACCACGCTGTGGCTGCCCAGCGAGAAACAACGGTATGGAGGTGTGTCCATACGTACGCTGAGGTAGATCTTGGAGCCCCTTCCGCGACGCTGGTAAAACGGAGCCAGTACTCGGATATACCAGCGTGGTCGGGCATCGCGCTGATTCATGATCAGCCAGTCCAACAGTTGTTTTATCTTGGGATTTCCTTTTAGCTGTGTTCTCAATGAATCCTTATCCATAGCGTTATTCATTTATCATATTTCTCCATTGTGTAGCAATCGCCCGGATGTCGAATCTGCATGCAATAGCCATTGCTTCTTTTGATTTTTGGTTCCAGTCCATTGTTGTTGCCTGTTGCATGCAGCGTGCCAAATCTTCGATATCTCCATTTTTGAAGTATAATCCAAAGCCACCCATAATTTCTTTGCTCACACTTAGGTCTGATGAAACAATAGGCAGTCCATGTGCCATTGCTTCAACCAAAACCAAGGGCATGCCCTCCCAGCGCGAACTGAGAATATAGACCTGAGCCTCAGAGTAATACCTCTGAACATCGTTGGTGAATGGGTGAATGGTGATTCTGTCTTCCAAGTGATTTTGCTTGATGAGACTTCTATATGTTTCTTCTTCCTCGCCCTCACCCACAATGTCGAGCGTCCACTCCTTGTTGTTCTTTGCAAACAAGGCGAAAGCCTTGATCAGCAAGTCAAAACCTTTATGCAGAGGCGAGAAGCGCCCCACAGCTAGGAACTTCTTGGATGTCCCCTTTGAAGGTTCTCCAGGAATAAGCGTCAGAGGATTGTATATAACCTTCGTGGGAATATGATATGCCTTTGCATCATGTTGACAGAGCACAACCGTCTCATCAAGCTTGTCCAGTTGCCATTCATAATGTTTTCGCAGTTCTGGTCCTAGGTAGCGCGAATCATCACCAAAGAGTGCCTGGTAGGAATTGTGTATCCATCCAATCAGTTTCGTGCCATTCAATTGCTTTCTGCATGCGGCCAGACGTACAGCCAATGGTGCATGCACCCCTATGATTGCATCGTAATGTCCTTGCTGCAGCTCCTTCGCCAGTGCATTCCTCTTCTCTGCAGGAAAAGAACTGTGAGCATAGAGGTCGGATGTGAATTTGTTTTTTGGCAGGAACTTACGATACAAATAGCTATACGCTTTGCAGAGCGGTAGCTTCCATTGTGGCGTGTCTGGATAAGCAAAATGACGAATGGTCAGAACGTCATCCTTCCTGATCAGTGGAGGCTGGTCGAGTGTCACAATGGTCACATCAAAGTCTTTCGCCAATTCCTCGGCAATTACCCTTGTCACTCGTTGCACACCGCCAACAGTGAATATCGAGTCTACTAAAAAGCAGATATGTTTCATATTCGTTCGCAAAAATACAAAAAAAAATTGATGGTTTCAAAGAAAAACTGTATATTTGCACAAAAATGCAATTATTACGTGAAAATCCTTTTCCTTACATATCACGGATTTGAGGAATCTAGTGGCATTTCCAAGAAAATGCTTGCTCAAATTAAAGGGCTGCGTCAGAACGGTCATGAAGTGCATGTATGCTATTATGATTTTGCAGCAGATGGTTCACGTTGTCGATATGTAGATGGACAGATTATCTGTAATTATGGGCGTGGTAAATGGGCTTCGTTACTGCAGCGGATGGACTATAGATGCGTAGAAACTTATTGTAAGCAGCATCGTATAGAGTTAGTATATGTTCGCTGTTTTATGAACGCTTCTCCCTTTACTATTCGCTTGTTTAAGCAAATTAGGAAGAATGGAATCAAGGCCTTGATGGAAGTTCCAACCTTCCCATATGATGGGGAATTCAGTTCTTTGCCTTTTAAATACAGAGCGGAACATATTTTTGACAAATTGTTCCGTCGTCGGTTGTCATCGTATATGGATGCTATAGTCACGTTTTCTGATGCTCGTGAAATATTTGGCCAGCGTACCATCCGTATCAGTAATGGTGTAGATTTTGACAGCCTTCCACTGCATATGTCATCAGTTAATTGTCATGAGGAACCAGAACTACATCTCATTGGTGTCGCAGAAGTACATCCATGGCATGGTTTTGATCGTTTGTTGACTGGATTGGGTGAATACTATCAACAAGGTGGAACACAATCTGTTGTGTTTCATATTGTAGGTGGAATTGAAGATTACATGATGCGCGATTTCCTATCTATTATTACGCGATATCAAATCAAAGATAAAGTTGTATTCCACGGAAAGCTATATGGAGATTCGCTTGACGAGGTTTTCAATCAATGTCAGTTCGCAATAGGCTCTTTGGCTCGTCATCGTAGTGGTATAACTAGCATTAAGACCCTAAAGAATAGAGAATATGCTGCGCGTGGTATTCCCTTTATCTATTCTGAATATGATTCCGATTTTGAAGGTCAACCTTATGTCATTAAGGCTTCGCCTGATGAATCTCCGATAAATATTCAAAGTATAGTTGATTTTATGGCGCATTTTGATATGAAGCCTTTTGAGATACGGACAACTATAGAGTCACTTTCGTGGAAGAATCAAATGCAAATTGTAATGGAGTCTGTAGCCAATTAATAACTATAACATGATGATGAAAACAACTGCTCCCGATATAACAGAGTGTTCGCCTTTAGTTACTATTGGCATACCTGTATATAATGTTGAACCATATATTGAGAAGTGTTTATTGTCTGTTCTAAACCAGACTTATCAGAATTTGGAAATTCTTGTGGTTGATGATTTGGGTACAGATAATTCTATGCAGATTGTTGCTGCATTGCAAAAATCTCACCCTCGTGGTGATTTAATTAGAATTGTCGCTCATGATATGAATAAAGGTATTGGAGAGGCTCGAAATACAGCAATCCGTGAATGTAAGGGTAAGTACCTCTATTTTATTGATTCTGACGATTTTATAGAATCCAATGCCATACAATTGTTAGTAGAACAAGCAGAGAAATATAACACTGATGTAGCAATTGCTTCTCATCGTCGAGTTGCTTTGGATACTGGTGAGGAGTTGCCTACTTATCAATATGCAAAATATCAATTATTCCAAGGAAAAGATGCCTTTGCAAATTATGTTTGTCAAGACTTGCGTTGGCATGTAGCTATAGTTGTATGGAATATATTGTTTTCTGCTGTTTTTCTTAGAAAGAACGATCTGCAGTTTTATGGTAGGAAAGAGGAAGATGCATTATTCCTTTCTGATTACTATTCGGAGGTGAACACAGCAGTTATTATTCCTGATATTACTTATAATTATGTATCTCGACCTAATTCTATTATGGGATACATGGCAAGGAAGCAGATTCCTATCCGTGAAATACGTGAACGCTTTCAAACGGATTCAATAATGACTTCACATTGTGCTCGTTTGAAAGATCGCTCATTTTATGATGTACATTGTGCAAGAGTTATGAAGCATAAGTTTCGTGCAGTGTGTGTGGCACTTCGTCATCGTCATCGTTTTACAGAAAAAATATTTAATGAAGAAATTCGACAAGAATTAAAGCATCCGGCTTCTATTTCAGAGATAATACGGTTTAAGCGATACAGGGGCTTTCACTTTTTCTTTTATCTTTTGAGTAAGTTGCCTTCCTCTCTTTTCGTTTGTTTTTCATATATATTAGGAAGAACCATGAAGTGGATATAATTTACCATATGAAAAGGATTATTTATGTACTAAAATCGTTTGCGTTAAAAGCAGGGACAGAGCGTGTTATGTCTGATAAGATGAATTATTTGGCAGACCATGGTTATGACGTAACGTTGGTTACATATGAACAAGGAACACATCCTTTGGCATTTCCTTTGCATTCTTCTATTCGTCATGTAGATCTTGATACACGTTTCTTTCTTGTTGATAAATACGGCTTTTTGAGGCGTTTTTTCAAAAAGCTACAGTTGCGTCGTCAATTCAAGAATCGATTACAAATACAGCTTGATGAGTTACACCCCGATATTCTTATCACTACGACATATTCTATTAAATTGATAGATATTATTCTATCAATTAAAACTTCCGCTTTTCGGCTAATAGAATCTCATGTTGCTTGCTATACGGTAAAAAAAACATATGACTATCGAAATAAGCCTTTTCATCGTTTGATAGCAGCTCGGTATGACGATGTTGTCTTGAATAAGGTGGCAAAGGCTGATTATTTTATTTCTCTTACACAAGGTGATGCTGCTGATTGGAGCCAATATGTTCCTAATGTGATAGTTATTCCTAATCCTGTTACTTATATTCCAGAGACAGTTATTCCTCATAACGGAACTAGTCATAGAATAATTTGTGTTGGTCGTTTACATGAACAAAAGGGTTTTGATCTGTTGATTGATGCTTTTAGTATTGTTGCCAATCGTTGTTCTGGATGGCGGATAGATATATTTGGCGAAGGTTCAAACAAAGAAGTGTTGGAAAGAAAGATACGTCATTATAATTTAGAAAGCAGTATTACTTTGAATAGCCCAATAAGTAATATATATGACGAATATCAACGTAGTGATTTTTTGGTATTAAGTTCACGATACGAAGGTTTTGGTTTAGTTTTGGTAGAAGCTATGTCTTGTGGTATTCCATGCGTATCATTTAAATGTAAATATGGTCCAGAAGAAATAATAATAGACGGAGAAAATGGGCTTCTAGCTGAGAATGGTAATGTGGAAGATTTGGCTGCGAAAATGTTATGGATGATAGAACACGAGGAAGAACGAAAGATGATGGGGAAGCAAGCACGTAAAGATGTTCATAAATACGAAATGAATGTAATCATGACGAAATGGGATGAATTGTTCAAGTATTAAATAATTAGGAACGTGTTATGGCAAATTGGTACAAACAATATTTAAGCATTTATGGTAAACCGTTCTCTGAGGTTCCGCAGGATGTTGTTGAGGGTATCCGTCAGCGAATACGTACTTTACAGAGCGAAGAGCCTTTGGTGAGTGTTGTTGTCATTGCTCATAACGAGGAGCGACGCATGCCTGCATGTTTATGGTCGTTAAGCGAACTTCAGTCGAAGTATCCTCTGGAGATTATTGGTGTGAATAATAACTCTAAAGATGGTACGGAGGAAATCTATAAGACATTGGGTATCCCGTATTTTAATGAGGAGAAGCAGAGCCCAGGCTTTGCGCGTAAGTGCGGACTGGACAATTCTCGAGGAAAGTACCATTTCTTTATTGATGCCGACACGCTCTATCCCTCTTGCTATGTTGACAAGATGATGGAAGTGCTTACCAAGCCCGATGTCTCTTGTGTGGGCACTTTCTGGAGCTTCTATCCTGACGAGAAGCATTCTGCATGGAGCTTGTTCTGGTTTGAGTTCATGCGCGATACCTTCTTGTGGATACAGCATTTCAAGCGCCCAGAGCTCTGTATCCGCGGTATGACCTTTGCTTTCCGTGCCGACTATGCGCGCCAAGTGCAGATACGCACAGACATTCGTCGTGGCGAGGATGGCTCGTTGGCTTTGTCACTGAAGCAGTTTGGTAGGATAGCATTCCTCTATAATTGCAGGGTTCGTCCCATGACAGGCTATGGCACACTTGGCAAACAGTCTGTTTGGAAGAGTTTTGTTGACCATGCTCGCTACCAGTTGAAAGGCATTACTCGTATCTTTCACAAGACTGATCACTACGAAGATTCCGAAGATAATTTGGTAAAGTAGCGCCAAACGAACTGTTTGGGGCCTCCAAACGATGTGTTTGAAGCCTCCAAACCTATGGTTTGGTGATTCAATAGTTTCTCCTTTCTCTTTGCCGACCTAGGTCGGCAGATGTGTTGACGTAGGTCGGCAAATGAAAAAGTAACGTTTTTCAATGAGAAAAGTATCCTTATTCCAATGGCATATCGAACTGATAGCACCAGTTTCCCTTAGCATCGCGTAGATTTCCGCGAGGACCATGCTGATTGCCACTCTTCATATAGTCGCCATTCACGGCATAGCGGACACGACAATTAAGTGGCGATTCTGAACAATGAATTTTGATGGTGTTACCTTCAAGAATGATGTTTTGGGCAATATCCTGATTCTTCTGATTGATAACGCTGAAACCATAGAGGTTAACCTTGCGAACCTGTGTGGTGTCGAGTGTCAAGGGAGGCGTGGGAACGTTGAGCTCTATCGTGACATTGTTATCCTCAAAAGAGGTCTTTACTGGGATGAGGCCGCGAAAGCGCTCGCTACCTTTCATGATGCCTAGTGCCGTTTGCGCAGCAAGCATGCCCATGCTTTGCTGACACTTGGCGTCGATATGTATTTTCTCGTTGACACAACTGTAGGGATAGGTTGGTCCGCTTGCCCAGAAACGAGGATTGTTTTGCAAGAGATTAACGAAAGTTTGTGGCACCTCAGTCTCCCTGCATTCGTATGCTTCGGGCTTGAAGTCAACGGCTCTGCCAAGTGAATTAGCTTGGTAACAGATGAAAGGGATGCTATCCTTTTGATGTGTTATCTGCAGGATATCATCATTCATGTCTTTCCAGATTTGAGTCAGCATGTCGTGATAGATGGTGCTGGGATAGTCCACAATGTCCGATTCGCCCTGCATCCAGCAGATGGCTGGAACGATGAAGTCCCATCCTCTTTCCTGTGCTGTCTCGTATGCCGATTGAATATTCTCAATGAAGCGCTGATAGGGTAGTGTGCCTTTGCTCAGATTGGCAATGGCTGTGGCTCCTTGTCCGCCAGGGAAGATACATATCAGGGTGTCTTCGCCAAAGTGGTCGGCAAGTACTTCTGCCATCTTATACACAGACAGCTCGTAGGCACGCTTTTGGTAACCAACCACTTTCTTGAACCAATATTTCTTGGGGTCATTATCGAAATAGCCGAAACGATGATCTAAGTTCTCTGTCACAATGCGTCCATCGGCATAGGCAGCCAGTGAGTCGAAGTCGGTCATGCGCTCCGCCTCCTCGCCCATGGCCAGACTCTGACCATAGACAGGAATGCAAACCACCGTCTTATGTTCGTAGTTCTCCTGGCAGGCGGTAAACAGAAGGCTTGCAAAAAGTAGAATATACGCATTCAGTCGTTTCATACACAGCTTTTGTCTTTTGAGTTATTCTGCAAAGATAAGCGATAATACCATAATAACCAAATTTTTTCTCCTTTATATTCTTATTTCAATTATTTGTCGTATTTTTGCACAGAAATTTTAAATACAAAGATGAATAATCCTTTGCTGAGTATCATAACACCTGTCTACAATGTAGAAGATTATCTGGATAGATGTGTTCAGAGCGTTCTCTCACAGTCATATCTAGACATAGAGCTGATTCTGATTGATGATGGTTCTACGGATGGCTCTTCTACATTGTGTGATAAGTGGGCAACAACAGACAGCCGTATTACGGTTATTCATAAAAAGAATGGAGGCGTAAGTACTGCTCGTAATGCAGGGTTGGAGGTTGTTAAAGGAGATTATCTGACCTTTGTCGATCCAGATGATTTTCTCGCACCTGATACCTATGCCCCCAATATGGAGTATATTTTGGAGCATCCAGATGTAGATATTCTTCAGTATCCTTATTGTAATTATATAAGTGATGCCGAAGCCCATGATTATCATAAACCATCTGTGGCTTTGCTGACAGGTGCTGAACAGATTTTTAAGAACTGGTGGTCAGGAACCCCTTTAGAGTATGTGATTTGGAATAAAATATATAAACGTAGCCTTTGGGCTGATGTCCATTTTAATGTTGGTCATATCTCTGAAGACACTTGTCTTGTGCCCATATTCTCTCTTAGAGCAAAGGCCATTTACATATCTGAGAGAGGGCTATATTATTATCAGCGCAATAGAAAAGACTCATATACATATAATGATAGTTTTGATAAACATCTCGATTTGTTTTATGCGCATATCGCCATCTATGATTGTTTTAAACACTTTCCTCAAATGGTGACAGAAAAAGTCCTAGCATTTACACGTTTATATCGACGTCTAATCATTGCGAAGCAAGCCTTACCATCTTCATACATCCATGCTCAGTTGAATTTAATAGAAGAGTATTATCCTACATGGAAAGAAATACTATCTTCTCAAGATACCGAGAAAATATGGCTGTCTGTAGCTAAGATATTGGGATCAAATATCTTTGTCAAGTTGTTTGTTAGATATCTGAATTCATTTCAGTAATAACGACATGTGTTATATAACTTGAATTGAATATATGTTGTTTAATTCGATAGAATTCCTGTTGTTTCTGCCACTCGTATTTCTGCTGTATTGGTTCATGTCACGTAATCGGCAGTTGCAAAATCTATTAGTGGTCATTGCAAGTTATTTATTCTATGGTTGGTGGGACATGCGTTTCCTCCTGCTTATTGCGCTCACCTCTCTGTGTAGCTATGGGAGTGGAATTTTACTTGAGTATTATGAAGGACAACGTCGAAAGCAGAAAACTGTGAGTGCTGCTAATATCGTATTGAATCTCGGCATTCTTGGCGGGTTCAAATATTTCAATTTTTTCATTGAGAATATTGATGTCCTGTTCGATATGATGGGATATCATTTGGATTGGGTGACGATGAATGTCATTCTTCCCGTTGGCATTAGTTTTTATACGTTTCAGGCTCTTAGTTACACGATTGATGTCTATCAGAAGAAGTTGCCTGCCTCTCATAACATCGTAGAGTTTTTCGCCTATATTAGTTTCTTTCCACAATTGGTCGCAGGCCCAATTGAAAGAGCGACGAACCTATTGCCCCAGTTTCAGAAGAAGCGGCAGTTTGACTATGCAAAGGCTTTGGATGGAATGCGGCAGATGTTATGGGGCTTCTTTAAAAAAATAGTGATAGCAGATAATTGTGCGTTTATTGTTAATTTGTATTGGAATCAATATGAACATTTAAATGGTGTTACATTGTTTGCTTTAGGTCTATTATTCACTTTTCAGATCTATTGTGATTTTTCTGGATATAGTGATATCGCAATTGGTTGTGCTAGATTATTTGGCTTTAATTTGATTCAAAACTTCAACTATCCTTATTTTTCCTTGTCGTTTCCTGATTTTTGGAGGAGATGGCATATGTCGTTGATGACATGGTTTAGAGATTATATATATACCATTAGGCGGGAGTCGTTGTAAACGATGGAAGGTGTTTCGTAATACGTTTATAGTCTTTTTTGTAAGCGGTTTGTGGCATGGCGCTAATTGGACATTCATTTTGTGGGGATTATATCATGCATCCCTAATCGCTCTTTCTATCATCCTGGGCGTTAATACAAAACTGAACTATGTAGATAATAAATGCAAATTGCCATCGTTAAAGAGTTCTATACAAATGCTAATAACTTTCGTCTTCGTGATTCTTGGATGGATTGTGTTTAGGTCTGAGAATATTTCTCAAGCGTGGTCTTTCATATTGAAAATGTTCTTGTCGTTTTATGATGATAGTCATATCATTTTTGAAAGACGCTATATTCTATACGGATTAGGTTTACTTATTATTGAATGGTTACAAAGAGACAAGCAGCATGTATTGCAGTTTACAAATAGTAGCTTGTTTAAATATAAGGCAGCGCGATGGAGTCTTTATATTATAATGATTATTACTATATTGGGCTCTATAGGACAGAAACAATCTTTTATTTATTTCCAGTTTTGATTATCAATGATATGAATCAGTTTGTTAAGAACGTTTTTCTTTTTTCTATTATATTGTTAATTGTTATTGTTTGTATAGAGTGTCTATTGTTGACTCAGACCAATATATACTCATATAAGCGGGAATATGTCGAAAATCATTTAGATGAGATCAGAGTTTTTTTATTGGGTAATTCTCATGTGGATCAAGGCTTGAACCCCCAATGGATTGGCGATAGCACATTTAATCTTGCTATTCAAGGTAGAGACAAGAAATATGATAGAGAATTGGCTAAACGTTATTTCCCTCAAATGCATAATTTAAAGGTTGTAATTATGCCTTTAGACTATTTTGATTTCCATTTCGGAAGAGAAGTGAATGTATCAGATAATAGAAATAAAGAGGATAAATATTCAAGTACATATAAGTGCATGTATTATAAATATATGGGAATACATGAGGATGGATGTTGGTATTGGTCAGAAGTAATAAATTCAAGACTTAATTACATGAGTAGATTCTTTATGACTACAGATGAAGCAAGGGAATGTGATTCCTTGGGATATGTAAAGTGTGGGATTGAAAAGCGAAGACAAGGATGGAAAAATGAAAGATTGCCTATTCCAATTGATGTCTCAAAGGAAGTAAATGAAATGATGTACAATCAATTGTATTTTAATTATAAGATAATAGCACAAATGGCTAAGAATCAAGGTGCTAGGTTGGTATTGCTAGCTACACCTATGTATAAGACGTTTCAAAATGGTATGAATGATTCCGTGAAAAATGAAATTATAAAATTTGTGAATAAGCTGAAAAATGAATATCCAAACGTAGAATACTACGATTATACCAATAATGAAATTTTTGTAGATGACGATTTTTATGATTCCAGTCATCTTAGCGATTCAGGGGCTAAAAAATTTTCTTTACTTATCTCAAAGATAGTTCATTAATTGTCTCTCTTTGTGGGATGAGGGGTGAATTATCGGTAGCATAAGTTGAACTATGTCAGGGGCATTATCCAATATGTGAATGAGAATATCAAACTTTGGACTTCCTATATTTCATGTAGATACTACAGGGTAGATATGAAATAAGAAGCTTTCCGATTTCACTAAATCCGCATAGGGCATAATGCTGATAGAGTATAGTCTTGTTTTTCCGGATGAATCGAAGTATATTCTTGATACGTGGGTCTGAATAGTATTCTGGAAACAGAGCTACCTTACCTAATAACTCATTATAGTACATAATGATATGTACGGTGCTCCAGTCTTTAATTGAGTTCGATTCGTTTTTGACAGCTTCTTGAGTTACTTGTACACGTTTAATTCGGTTATCAATGTATTGGCTAATGTTTTTCTTGAAATAAGCATGAGCGAGTGAACCTTCGCGATGGGTGTATTCGTATAGCGGTTCATCGACGATGACCGTTGTTTTAGCATGGGTAAAAGCCCTGATATTAAAGATGAAGTCTTCGTCCGTTCGCAGTCCAGGGTCATTTTCAATATGGTGTTCATCAAGCATCTTCCGTTTGTAAAGCTTTGTCCAGCACTGTGAATATATCATATCCTTGGAGAAGAAATGGATGAACCCTTCTTCATGGTTGAGGACATATTGCTTGTAGGTACTATTTAAATGAGAAACAATCCCTTGTTCATCTATTTGCTTATAGTTACAACAAACAATATCTGCATCATGCTCGTAACCAGCGCTCACCATCTTATGAAGCATCAATGGCTCCATTCGGTCATCACTATCTGTCAATGCGATGTAGTTGCCTTGAGCATGTTTGAGTCCTTCATTTTTAGCAGTGGAAGGGCCAGAGTTCTGGATATGAAGAGTATGGATGTTATCATACTTCTGCGCATAATCATCGCAAATAGAGGGTGATGCGTCAGTAGATCCGTCATCAACAAGGATAATCTCTAAGGAGACATCATTCTGCTGAAGAATACTATCGACACAGGAAGTTAGATACTTTTCTGTATTATATACTGGTATGATAACACTTACATCCATGTTTCTTATTTTTTGTGGGTGAGGCGTAGCAGGAGTTTAATGAACCTTTTCGCCAGTCTGCGTGCACCAACGGTCTGGGTGAGTAGGACGGACAGGTCGAGCAACTCATCATCTACGGGCGCCAGGCGTTGATAGTCTTTAATAACGCGTGGTGGAAACATTTCTTGCAGGATGAACTTCCGCTCCTTGGCCAGCAGGCCATTGGAATTGGTGCTGATACCACTAGTATCATAATCAGCCACGATGACATCGCTATTGCGGAAAGTACAATTATCGTAAACTAGAGCATGAATGCAGAATTTCCAGTCAGAGAGAATTTTATAGTTCTCATCATACGGATGTCTCGCCATTATTTCCCTTTTGATGAACATAGCCTGATGGGGGAGGCTACCTCTCATTAAATCCACCAACGAAATAGTGGGTTTGTGATGTCCGCTGGGAATGGTTGAGTCGCCTTTTAATACCTTTCCGCAAATAATATATTCATGATGATCTGCCATGAGATCCAATACATCTGGCGAGTGGAAACGATCGCCAGAGTTCATGAACACTAGGTATTCGCCCTTGGCCTGTGCAATACCTTTGTTCATGGCGTTATAAACACCTTTGTCTTTTTCGGATACCCAGTAGTTGACGTGGTCAGCAAATTCTTTGATGACATCCACGCTGCCATCCGTAGAACCACCATCAATGATGATATACTCGTAGTCCTGGGAAGTTTGGCTGATGACACTCTCGATAGTGTGGCGCAAGCCCTCTTTATTGTTATAGTTAATGGTGATGATGGAGTATCTCATAGACTCTTACTTTCTGCAAAGATAGTTTTTTTTTCTGATATTTGACAGGTGTTCTCATGTTTATTTTGTATTTTTGCAGAAAAATGAACGTTATGATATATAATATTATTATACCTGTTATCTTTAGAGACTATTCGTTCTTGAATACAACGATGAGGTATGTACATAAGTATCTGCACCCTCAGAAAATCTATATCATTACAGATATTAGATTTAAACGTTTCCTTCCTAAAGAAGTATTAATTGATAAGAGGTGTGTTATTGTTGATGAAAATAATGTCATAGACGGATTAGATATAGAAAAGATTAAGGGGTTGTTTCAAAAGTTGAATCGTGTAAAGATGGGGGCAGGTTGGTATTACCAGCAATTTCTTAAGATGGCATTCGCTCTTTCTAATCACTGTGATTCTGATTACTATCTGTCATGGGATTCTGATACGATTCCTCTTCGGGAGATAATTTTTTTTGACGAAAGTGGAAAGCCATATTTCACAATGAAATCAGAACATCATGCACCTTACTTTGTTGCAATAGAGAGATTATTGGGTATAACAAAGACAAATAGCCGTTCATATATTGCAGAAAACATGATGTTCAATAAGTCAATAATGTTGGAACTTATTAACGTGATTCAATCTAATCAGAACTTAAAGGGTAATACTTGGTATGAAAAGATCGTTTATGCTTTGGAACCTGAGTCTGTCAGCCAATTGGGATTCTCTGAGTTTGAAACTTATGGTAATTATTGTTTGACATATCATCCACATCATTATATAGAAAGAACGCTTCCTTCCTTTCGAAGTGGTGGACTTATACAAGGACGTTTTGTATCAGATAGGATATTAAGACAACTTAGCTTTGATCAGGCTACTGCATCCTTTGAAATATATGATCGGCCACCATTTCCCTGGGGGAAACTGGCTTATTTGTATGCACGATGGCAAAGGAGAAAGGAATTGATTATAAGAAGGTTTTATTTGAGATAGTGTATTATTATTTAGTTTCAAGTGGAATCACATTACCTTAATACTCCTTATTGTTTAAATCAATTCGTTGGATGATTCTTGCAGGAGAACCTACAACTACGGAAAATGGTGGTATGTCTTTTGTAACAACACTATTTGCAGCAATTACAGCTCCGTCTCCAATTGTAACCCCAGCGAGAATTGTTGCTTTATCTCCAATCCAGACATTATTACCTATGATAATGGGACCTTTACTATAGATATTCCTTTTTGCAGGTGGAATTTGTAGGTTTTCATAATCAGTTGTTCCATGGGAGTTATCCGATATTGTTACCCATTTTCCTGTTAGAAGTCCACTGCCAATAACAATCTTGTTGGTACATGTTATATGATTCCAAGCTCCAATAGCGCAATCTGAACCTATAATGATTTCTGGTGTGAATTCTTGATTGCCATATTTATCCCATGCTGTTAAATAGATATCGCGTTGAAATGATGTGTTTGAACCAATTGATATGTATTTAAAGCCTTCAATCTGGCCAATGCTTTCAAATCGAACTGTAGAATCGCATGATTTAAATAGGGTAATGATATTAACAGAATCTTCAGCTGTTATTTTTTTTATTTTCTTTATAATTCTATTTAAATAATTCATCTTGTGAGTTCTTTAATAACATTCAGATAATTATACTGTTCTTTTACATCTGGCTCTAAAAATGCGCCTTCTCCCCATTCATTCCATGCTGTGAGGAAAATGAATTCTTTTCCTTGGTTCTCTGATATTTCAAGTAGCTGAGATAAGTATTTCTTGAATTTCTGTGGTGAAGCTCCTTTAACGATTTTACCCTTTATAGAGCGACGGGGAGAATCATCGTACCCGACAAAGGCTCCAAGAAATTCATGTTTCGTAGCTTCCTTTGCATTTATAATAATCCTTCTCCAGATTCTATCATAGCTATAATAATTGTTCTTTATAGGTAAATGTAAATATCTTTTTATCTTTTCAATTCTACGTTCCCAAATAGAGGGATTAAGCCATCCGTCATAGTGTGGCTCATAATTAAATCGAAAAGATTTCTCTTCCCAATCATACCATCTTTTGTTTTTGAAGACGAAAAATATTCCATTAAAACCGTCTTCTATTGCTAAAGTATTCCAGTAACGGCACATTTTTTCAATGCTCTCGTCATATTGGAGGATGGTAAACATAGGTTTGTTATTAACCTTGATGTATCTTTCGTCTTTAAAATATGGAAGTAGATGATCGTAATGGTTCTTCCAATCAGATTCATTGCCTAGGATATATGGAATCAATATCCCATTTTCGTTACTTGTTTTTTGCTTATTATCGGCAATAGGAGCCCATGCATTTCCATCAATTGCACTCCAACTTCTTTTCCAACTTGCATTGTCCCATGCTATGAAATAATGAATGTCGATTTCTGCGTTATTATAGATTATGTCTAAAGGCTTTGTAAGAAGATTTTTTTCATTATTGAACCAATAATGGTAGATTCCAAAACCATAAATACCATTATCTTTAGCTAATTCTGCTTGCCAAGCGACACTTTCTTTTATCGACAAATCGTAGTAGTTGTTATTTAAAGGTATTCGTGGTTGTAGGTGACCACGAAATAAGGGTTGAGCCTTTTTCACTGTTACCCAGTCTGTAAATCCTTCACCCCAAAATTCATCATTCTCCGGGATGCTATGATATTGTGGTAAATACCATGCAATTAATTTCGTTCTCATAATAATTCAAATCCCATTAATCCAAAATCTTCTTGGTTAATTGTATAACCAAATTCTTCTTGATATCCTTCGCAATCAAGATAGCAACAGTTTGGGGCTTTTAGATGCCATTCTACTCTAGGATGATGCATATTCAGGTCGCAGATTATACGTCCATTACTAAGAAATTTTGGTAATTGAAGTGTCTTGTTAATACAGAAATGCCCTTTTGGTATGGTATCCAACCTTCCCCGATAGTAACCTTCTGCTAATGATGCCAATGGTGTCTCTGATTTGCTCTTTATGATAAACATAACGTCTGTCTTAAGTTCTTCATCAGAGTAACCTTCTATACAGAGTGATAGTGTGTGTTGGGCACTTGGTATGATACTTTGATTTTTTTCTGTTCCATTTATCATTATTTTTTCAAAATGAAGAGTGGGCTTGTGTTGCTTGATAGCATTTATAATTTTCTTTCCTTCATTTTGTGGACCACTATTCAGGTAGTAGCGCAAACTATCTTCAATGTTTCCTTGAAATGCTAATTGGCCGTTCTCTAGAACGATACCTTTTTTACAAAGACTTTTTACTGCAGCCATGTTGTGACTAACGAATAGAACGGTGCGTCCTTCGCCTTTGCTGACATCCTGCATCTTGCCGATGGCCTTCTTTTGGAACTCGGCATCGCCTACTGCAAGAACCTCATCCACTACAAGAATCTCTGGTTCCAAATGGGCTGCAATGGCAAAACCTAGACGTACCATCATACCTGATGAATAGCGTTTAACAGGCGTATCTATGTATTTAGCGACACCAGCAAAGTCGACAATCTCGTCGAACTTGCTTTTGATCTCTGCCTTGGTCATGCCCATGATAGAGCCATTCATGAAGATATTCTCCCGACCAGTCATCTCTGGGTGGAATCCTGTTCCTACTTCCAGAAGCGAAGCAATGCGGCCTTTGATTTTGATATCGCCTGTGGTGGGAGAGGTGACACGAGAGAGAATCTTGAGTAGAGTTGATTTTCCGGCTCCATTTTTACCAACGATGCCGACGACATCGCCCTGTTCAACCTTGAAGTTGATGTCGCGTAGTGCCCATACGAAGCGACTGTCCCCCTTTTGGGTACGATCGTTGGTCTCTCCAATCTTCAGATAGGGATCTTCCTTTCCGCGGATGTTGGCCCACCATCTGTTAAGGTCCTGGCTCAAAGTTCCTGTACCAATAGAGCCAAGTATGTATTGTTTGCCTACATGATTGAATTCGATGACTGTATTGCTCATAAGCTAATTGTATTAGATGACATCCATAAAGTTGCGCTGTACGCGGTTGAAAATAACAATACCGAGTAAGAGAATGACAGCAGTAAATATAAAGCTATAGCTCAGATATAGCCAGTTGAACTCTCCAACACCTGTAAAGGCATATTTGAAGGTCTCAAGGATGGCTGTTAATGGATTGGCTACTAATACCCATACATATTTAGGATATGTCTCTTTCATCACTGAAAGCGGATAGATGACAGGAGTCGCGTACATCCATAACTGGACACCAAAAGTAATGAGAAAGCGTAAGTCACGATACTTGGTCGTCATGGATGATATGATCATACCAAAACCTAACCCCAAAGCTCCTAACATAATAATCAGAACGGGGACAAGTAGTAGTGCAGCATTGACTTGGAAGTCGATACCTGATGCAAAGTAATAGATGTAAACAACCAAGAATAGTGCAAACTGGATTCCCATTTTAATGAGATTGGAAATGACAATAGAGAGGGGTACCACCAGTCTTGGGAAATAGACTTTGCCAAATATGGCTTGGTTGGCGTTGAATGTATCAGAACATTTACTGAGACAGTCCTGGAAATAGTTCCAACAAACAAGACCTGCCAGATAGAAGACGGCTTGGGGAATGCCATCGGTGGAAATGCCTGCAATGCCACCAAAAACAAACATAAACATGATGGTGGTGAAGAGGGGCTGGATGACAAACCATAATGGCCCAAGGATGGTTTGCTTGTAGAATGTGACGATATCTCGCTTGACATACATTGTCAAGAGATCTCGGTAACGCCAAAGCTCGCTCAGATCAAGGCTGAACAGACGACTCTTATTTGTAATGATGATATCCCAATCGTTTGACATATGTTTGTTGTGTTATCTAATTCTTGTTTATGACAAAGATAGTTATTATACCTTTAATTATCATACTGTTGTAATCATTTTATAATAAAGATTAACATAATGATTGCTTATACTCCATGTTTTGTATGAATGAAATCAGTATTCTTGCGGTCTATCTTATTGATATTCAACACCATTTTCCATACTAATGCTGGAAAGGATTGCAGTTTGCGGAACAATGATTGTTTGCGCATTTGTTTGGGTATAGCCATGAAGAGTGCTATGCAGAGACAGAACAGAAGAATCCACCACTTGAGAGAGTAGATGTATGATGTATGATGTAAGATGTATGATGTAAGGGGTGCTATGACGCATAGAATAGGGATGATAACAAGGAGAATAGAACGTGGAATAAGTACCTGCTGAATTGTTTTGTCAATGTAGTTGATGTTGCCATCGATAATGGCTTTAGGAAGATATGGGACCATCTGGAAGAATGATTGCACCTGACCGCTCATCCAGCGCTGACGTTGACGCTGGAAGTTGTCGCTATTGCTTACCTTTTCATCTAGGACGCAGATGTCTTCGGCATAATGGATATATATGCCTTGTTTCATTAAAAGGGCTTCCAGTTCGCGGTCTTCTACAGACGTTCTTAGTTCGTTGACGTTGGTTTTAAACCAATGATAGTCAAAGCACATGCCAGACCCAATGAGTGCAGAGGAAAGTCCGATGCGGTTGTGACCTTTGCGGAAAATGGTGTTGTTGATTTCTTCGCTGATGCCATCAAGCACTGCCACATCACTATCTGTATTTTTAGCTGTGCGATGACATTGGATGACCATCGATGGCTGAGCAATAGCGTTTAGGCGTGAGATGAAATCTAGAGCTACGATATTGTCTGCATCAAGTACAACCACGTAGTCATAGGCCTTTTCTAGCTTGTTCATTGCAAATTGCAATGCTTTAGCCTTGCTACTTTTCTGAAATAAAGGTTGAAGTAGTGTGATGGGAAGAGTAGCCAACTGCTGGTTGGTGTCTGCTGACATGTGATCTGAAACAACAGCCACATGAAATAGCTCTTTGGGGTAGTCTTGATGAATAATCGTTTCTACAGTATGACCAATGACGGCATCTTCATGATAAGCTGGTATGAGAACAAGGAAAGATGGCTGATGTCTAATGTCTAATGGAAGATGTGGCTTCTTTGGAAGAAGGGATGTAAGAGTAAAGAATAGGACATACATTACGTTGGCTGCCATGATGAGCCATAGCAGAATATCAATCGAATGTATGATGGCGTATATACTCATTGCCTAAATGATATGATTCAGTTTTTGACTAATGTTATTGACACTAATCTTCATGTCTTTACGGAAAGCGCGTATGAATTGATGCAGTGAACCAATCGTAACCAGCGGAGCATTGAGAAAATCTTTATCCCAGTCTTTGGTAACCAGATAGTTGGGGGTGGCAATGGAACAAGCAAGAAGCGCCAATGCTGCAAAGAACCACCATTTGATTGACAGAGTGAAATAGATGAATGGCAGCATACAACTCATAATAGTGATAAAGGCCATCATGACGGTGCGTGGCATCATGGTCCATTGTAGAAGCTTATCAATCCAGTCGTACCGGCGATTCATAATGGCGGATGGCAGGTATTTGATGTTGGCAATTTGACAATGGAGCTGGTGATAGATCCATTGGCCACGCTCTCTGTTGAAAATCTTCAATTCGCTTGCTTTATAGTCGAATACAAATATATCGTCGGCATAGTCAATAAAGACACCTTCGTGCATCAGCATGGCTTCCAGTTCTTTGCTTTCACCTATCCACGAGTGGACCTTCATGATGTGTTGCTTGAACCAGGTGAAGTTGAACATGTAGCCAGAGCCGTCTAAGGATGCCGAGAGGCCTACGGAAATATGGCCACGACGGAAAACGGAATTGTTTATCTCAGTGAAGATAGCATCCAGACGTGCAATCGGGGTGTTAAGATTACGAGCCACACGACGGGCTTGAACGACTTTTGTTCCTGCCGACTCGTAGGCATTGTTCATCATCTCAAGAAATTCAGGCATTACAATATTGCCAGCATCGAGCACTATCACAGCGTCATAGATTTTGAACTGGGACAAATTGATAATGGCATATTGAATGGATTTTGCTTTGGAACTCTCTGCAAAGTTGGGCGTCAAGAGTGTGATAGGAAGTTGAGCCAGACGCATGTTGGTCATCTCGCTTTGATGGTCTGAGACAACAACAACGTCGAACATACGCTGCGGATAGGTCTGTCCTAAAATGGCGTTGACGGTATCAAAGATTAATGTATCGTCCTTATATGAGGGAATAATGACGATAAAGCGACTCTCTTGCTTGGCTTTGGGAGCCGGAGACTTATGCTTAAACAGGGCAGCAACAGCAAAAAACAACAAATATGTTGCTGTAATAGCCATAGGGATGAAGAGTGCCCAATCAATTATATGTAATATCCACCAGAAATCCATAGTCGTTATAGTTTTAAGAAGTCAATAATGCCTCTCAATGTAGCTTTTGCTTGTAGAGGACATCCTTTGATGATATTCGTGATAATGTCTTTCGTTCCAACTATGCCTATTAAATAGGAATAGGTGAGAAGACGTGTCATAATGGGTATATTTCGTTTTGCCAGAAGCAAGCGATTGCGCATTAAGTAGAAGGTCTTAAGAGGACTGTTTTGACCAGTGGCCTGACTCTCTTTATGATAAATGGTGCATGCCGGCTCATACCATATCTCATAGCCGGCGCGTGAAATCATTAAAGACCAATCGAGTTCTTCATAATATAGAAAGAAGCATTCAGGCATCATGCCTGCCTTTTCAATAACGTCGCGCTTCACCATCATGGCTGCACCATGAGCATATGGGGTGGGGTGGGCGAGGTCGTGTTGTCCACGATCTTCCTCACCAAAACCAATAGAGTGGTTGCGAAGGGTGATAGATGAAAGTGGCGTGTAGCCAGCAAACTGTATGGGATGGCTATCCCATGCAAAACGAATCTTAGGGCATACAACTCCAATCCGTTCGGATGACTCTATGCGCTTGATAAGGGCTTCTGGATTCCAATCTTCGGGATGAAGTTCTGTATCGTTGTTGATAAAGAATAGATAGTCGCCTGTTGAGGCTTTTATTCCTAAATTATTCCCACCGGCAAAGCCTAAATTCTTTAAGCTTTGGATGACCTTGACGTGAGGATAACGCTCCTTGATGATAGCACCTTCGTCTTTTTGTGATGCATTATCTACTACAATCACCTCCATATGCTCGTTGAAGGGGATTGAATCAATTAGGGCACAAGTATCTTTCAGGCCGTTGTAATTGACTGTAATAATAGATATTCTCTTCTTCAAAAGAAACTCGATTTTACGCGTTTATTCTTTTTAGCTTCCAACTTGAGACGCTTCTTCTCCTCTTGTATTGCGACGAGTTCTGCCTCATGCTCCACCCATTCTTTTTCTAGGAATGGTAGAACATAGACAATACTTAAACCTCCGTAAAACACCAGGCAGTTCGGGAATTGCATCAACACTTGATTTCCGTATCCTCCTAATTGAATAGAAACAAAAGCGCAACATAAGCCAGCTCCGATACCTCGCAAGGATGTACTATTGATGCGGAAGAGAACTGTCCAACATGCTCCAATTAGCATGATGACAGTACAAATAAGGAACAGGGTGATACCAATGACGCCGGTTCTTATCCAAATATAAACGTATTCTGAGTCTGCAGGAATTGTAGACATTAGATTATATTTGTTGTTGGCTGGAACGGAACCATAGCCTTGAGCAATGCCGATTCCCCACGGCGCATCTTTAAGATAGCGTTTCATAACTTGCTGATTGTATTCTCGTACGCCTGCAGATGCATCGTTCTTATCAAACGTTGAGCGCATACGACGTATTTGTTGATTGCTATTACCTATATCTGTGAAAGCTAGGATAAAAAAGGCAAAACCAAATAGAATTGAGAAAGGAATAGCAATTCTTACAGATTTAGAAAGGAAAATATAAGCCATAAACCCTGCTGCTAAGCAAGCTGTTGCAGTACGTGTACCTGAAGGGAACATCCCCCAAATGCATGCGATACCTGTGATAAGAAAAAAATATTTATATTTTTTGACTTTACTGGTAATTCCAAAAATCAAGAATGCGACACCTGTTGATGCAATACCGATGCCGTAATTAGCAGCATCACTATAGATTGAAAAATAGCGTATGAGACTGCCTCCCTGAAGAATGTGTGTAGAACGACCGCGTGTTTGAAGCCATTGGTTTTCTGCATCTGTTAGACCTATGTTTTGTTGCTTCCATACCCAGAATACAGCAAAGAGGGATAATGCTCCCCATAGATAAAGGTATTTGATGAGAATCTTACTATCATAAATGTATATAGAAAAGACAATGAATGCATAAATGATTTGAAATGCCATCAAACGTGCACCTGTGTACCAAGCACCAATATCTAAACCAATGTTGCATGTGTCATTAAGTACTTGAAGTGTACAAAAACCTCCCCATACAAACAATGTCAGAAACATGATATTTCCTATGCGTTCAAAGCGATGTTTCTGGATATTGATGAGGGCTAAAACGAGTAGAAGGATTTCTAGTATCTCGTTGGGGAGAGACATTGGGATGGGTAAATTAATACCTTTTATCTGAATAAGATAATTGATGAGTATCAATGTCCAGAATAGAAACATTCCATGGCGAAATGACAGTATAACTATTAGAACGAACACTGGTATCATGCAGACAACTGCAAATGCATTGAGACCCGCAGTGACGAGCTCGTACATGGCCAGTAAGAAGAGGAGAAAGAGCACAGCGACTCTTCCTCCACCCATGTTGCTTGATATCGTTCTAAACGAATTCGTCATAGAAGACTATCTTATCTTGCCTGATTATTCTCTGTTGCAGTAAGACCGAGCTGCGACATGCGATATACGAAGTTGTTGAAACGTGTATAGGGCGGCAACTGACCTACAAATTCCTCCACCGAATAGCGGTTAGCTTCGGTGAGGTACATGTAAAGCGAGTTCTTGTTCTCTAATCGTGCTACCAACTCATTAAGCGCTTTTTGGTCGATATCTTTCCAAGTACGGTTGGCACGAGTAACCATTAGGTTGATTGTGCCCATGTTGAGCAACGATGTAGAGATGATATTGTCATTCAGATTAGGATACTCTATGATGGCTATCTCGTTAGGCATGATGTCGGGACAAAGATCCTTAACATCCTTGGCCATGATGTAGCGGCTATCGTCAGCCAGGAAGTCTTCATCGTAGGTTAAACGACGGACTTGCAAACCAATGCTTAGCCAATAGTTCTCCAACTCTTGAGCAATGTAACTCTTACCATTCGAGGCATCGGTTGAAAGAAGATTGAGTACATTCTGCTGTCCATCGCGGAAGTAGGGAAGTAAGGCTTTGCTCAATTGACGTACTGCCATATCGCTGATCGTCTTGTTGAATCGACGATAGCGTAGGGTGCTCTCCTTGGGGAAACAACCCATGACAGGAATCTCTGTGATACGCTCAGAACGCATGCGGTCACGCAAGGTGCGGTCGAGCATCTCGATGATGAAGAAGTAGAGAGCTGTCAAGACAAAGGTTAGCATGAATGCTCCAAGAAGCACCATCATGCGGTTGGTGGGCTGTGCATTCAATGGGAATACTGGTGGATTGAGCACACGCAAGGTTGCTGTTGACATCTGGAGGTTACGCTGACGCAGTCGAGCAGCATTCAAAGAATTTAGCATTGACATGTAGTTGCTCTCGATAAAGCCGATGTGACGGTCTTTACGGTCGAGGGTGGCACCAATAGGCGAGTAGTAAATGAACTGCTCGTCGATGCTCTGCTGCATGATGTCTTGTGCACCAAATTCTGCACGGGTTCTTTCTAATATGATTACTTGTTCCAGCCAACGGTCAATCAACTCCGTAGCTTTGACGCCCGTTTCTGTATTGTAATTAGAAGCTTCAAGAGTTCGTGATAGTACCTTCACTTTTTTGGTAGTCTCTTCTAATTGACGTTCAGCCTTTGCTAGTTCCAGTTGAGCTTCGTTGCTATTGCTACTTTCACTGCTCATTAGCTTCAGATTGGCAATACGTGATTCTAAGCGTGTAATGTCGTGTACTAGCTGTGAAAACTCCTGATTGGACTCGATGATTTTCGCTCTGTCTCCTAATTGCTTCTTGAAATAAGCTATAAGCGCCTCAGTTGTTGCCATATTCATGCGCAGCTCATTTTTCTTGTTTTGCTGCTCCATTTCCAACTGAGTTAATGACTTGGTTTGCTCTCCATAGTTGATGATACGGTGCTTGACGTTATATTTGATAAGATCGTTCTCGGCTCCAGTAAGTACACGATACAGTCGTGCTACTTCTCGCTCGAAGAATTTTATCACATTTAGAGTCTCACCATAGCGCAATTGCTGATATTGACGGGCAAAGACTTCATTCAGTATGTCAAGTGTGTTATAGCAGATGCCAGGGTCATTGGCTGAATATGCAATGTCAATAATATCACTACCATTAAGTTGGAGAACTTTTAGTCTACCAGTAATGCTACCGATACTAAAGTAAGGATGATAATTCAAAAGACCAAAAAGGTAGTTGTCTTGTGCAGGCTTTTCGTATGCCTTAAGATTCTTGTATGTGTCGTTCTCGCTGTTATGGTTAATCAAGGCCTTAACATCTGCAGGGACTGTGGCCATCAACTGACGATAATGCTCTGCAGAGATATAGTTATTGTCTTTGTTGGAGTTTCCGTACATCATGCAGCGAGCAAACAAGCGTAAAGCCACTTCATGAATGGTGTTATCAGTTTGAATTATCAGCATGAGGTTGGTCATGTTGGTTTGAGGATTACCACCTGCAATTCCAGATCCACCTTCGATGTTATAACCGGTAATCATACCAGTGTAGATAGTGGTATTGGCATCGTAGATTCTCTCCATGTTACGGGTAGAGAACCATGCGATTACCAATGCTATCATTGGAAATATGATGAGAAACCGGTGAATCTTATATAGAAATCTGACAATATATCTAAAAATATCCATATGCAGAGTAAAGATTATAAATGACTTTTATTTGTTGTTCTTTGCGGCTTTAGCAGTCTTTTCTGCCTCTTTCGCAGCTCTTGATGCTTCTTTCTCTCTTTGCTTTTCTGCTTTTATCTCTTCTTCCACTTCAGCCTTTATACGTTTCTGCACAACCTTATTTTCTTTCTCAATCTGCTTTTCGCTCTTCTCAACAGCTTCATCAAGTGTGATGTCGGTTGTCGTATTCGTGATAATAGGCGTATGCGTCAGAATCTCGAGTGTGACGATATCTGTTGTAATCTGTGTCAGGAGGGTTTGATAAGTATTTACGGCACCTTGACTCTCAGTTCCTGCACTTGTATATGCTGAAATATCCATATTTCCATGATGGAACTCAAGCTCATTCAGTGCTTCTGCACCTTGGGCAATAGCAGCAGCCGTACCTGCATTCTTGAGTGCTACAAGATTGTTGGTGATGCGGATATAGAGCGTGACAATCTGAAGCTTCAACTCGTCGAATGCTACATCCTTTTGTAATTGTGCGTCTTCAACCAACAATTTCTTGCGTTTAACAGAATGTCCAAGGTCAAGCAAATCTTCTAAAGGAACGCTGACATTGACTCCTACATTCCAATATGATTGCTCAGATCCTTGAAACTGGTAAATCATAGGACTTACTTCAGAGGAGTTATTACCCCACATGTCGGCTTTTCCGTAGCTATAGCTAGCATGACCGTTGACATAAGAAAATATATGTTTACGTTGCTTAGTGACTTCGGCTTCTGCAATTTCTTGTTTTTTAGCTAATTGTAGAATGGTTGGATTCATTTTGGCGTTTTCGAACAATACAGCAAGTGGAGGTAACTTAAACGTTGAAAAGCTAAAACCTGTCTGCGAATTTGAATCGAAAAAACCTGCATTAACACCCGTTTCCTCAGATGTTTGACCAAAGGAAATACTGCTAGCAAAAGCTAAAATGGCAGTCAACAATATATTTCTTGTCATAGTCACTTGCTATTTCAGATTGCAATTATACGTTTTCTTTCTGTACAAAGGCAAAGATCGTGCGAAAGATAATCTTCATGTCTAGCCAAAAATTATAGGTCTGGCCATATTGAATATCTAACTGCTTACGTTCTTCTGCTGACATGTTGCCGCCTTTTCCACGTTCCTCTACCTGCCAAAGACCGGTAAGACCAGCAGGAGCAACAAAGCGGTCGATAGAGCTATCGATAGTTAATTTCTCTGCTTCGTAAAGTGGCAAAGGTCTATTACCTACTATAGACATGTCGCCTTTCAGGATGTTGAAAAGCTGTGGTAACTCGTCTATGCTATATTTGCGAATGAATTTGCCAACCTTTGTGACGCGTGGATCATTTTCAATCTTGACGAATGCATTACTGTTTTCCTCTTGACGTTGCTTGCTGAAGTCGTTTTCAGAAACCACAAAGTCATCACCGACAAGCATCACCTCTTCGTCACTAATCATCATTTCAGACTCAATACCCATGTCGAACATGTTCTGTTCTGCCTCTTCTCCAAGAGGAGATGTTATTATGGGTTTTTGAGACTTCTCGTTTTCTGAATATTGGTTTGCTGTCTTACTGAGCTCTTTCAGACGCTTTTCAGCATCAGAGTACATAGAGCGGAACTTGAGGAAATCAAAGACCTTATAGTTGGTGCCAACTCGTTTTGACTTGAACAATGCTGGACCTGGACTTTCGAGCTTGATGGCTATCGTCGTTATGATCATTATTGGTGAAAAAATAATGATACCTAACAGAGAAAAAATAACGTCGAAGGTGCGTTTCCAAAGGGGAATTTGAAAGCGCAAAATTTTCTGTTTGGAAACATTCGTGTCAAAAAGCATGTCTTCACGATCGTATATGAACTGAAGTTTCTTACTCAGTTCTGTAACGGGCGCATCGGGGGCCAACGTGTCGTTAATACCGCATTTTTGATATATGATTCTTTCTTCTTGTGATAGCGTGTGGGTCAGAAGAATTATGTATAAGCTTGGACATGTCTGGCGTAGGTATGTAATAGCAGTTACATCCTCAGCACGAAGATTCTTTTCGTAGATGAGGATATAATGCTCATTGTGTGCACGCTTGTTGCACAAATCAGCAGTTTCGATATAACTCCTTGTAAATATGACCTTCTTACCAGGCAGATATTTCAGGCGTTCTTCTGATTCAGGGTCTTGGCCTAAGTAAATAACACCTATCATAGTATTCAATTAGTTGGGCAATATCTTTTTGACTCTGATTTTCAACTCCATGGGGTTGAAAGGCTTTACGATGTAATCTTCTGCACCAATCTCCAATAGGCGGATACGCTCACTCGTCGAGTCTTCACTGGATAGCATGATGACAGGGATGTGGCGGAACAATTCATTCTGCTTAATCCACTCCAAGAAGTCGTCGCCGCGCATTCCTGGCATACGAATGTCAGAAATAATCAAATCGGGAGTATTGCCAGCCTGGAGCCACTTTACGCCTTGAAGTCCATCGGGTAGCCATTGTACGTCATAGTCGCTCATTAGGTAGATTGAGAGAACTTTGGCAATAGTCTCTTTGTCGTCTAGTATAAGAATCTTTTTTTTCATATATGAATAAACTTGTTGTTGACTCTAAAATTTCTTTTCCGTGCAAAGGTAGGAAAAAAAATTTAAGCAACCATAAAATGTATGAAAAAAATGCTTTTTTTATCAAAAAAAAGACTTTTCTGTAGTAAAAAGAGGCCAAAAGGTAATAATTATTCTTCGTTTTGGGTTCGAAGTATAATACTGGTAGCACCAATCGTAAACAGAGTGCCATCTTCGATGGTGCGTCGCTCGCCTTGTCGTAGTTCGACATTGTCCACAAAAGTACCTGTATTACTATTTGTGTCTCGAAGCGTGTATTTTAATTGGCCACGTTTGTCCAGACTGACATTTATAATGCAGTGAGTCAAGTCAACGCTGGGGTCGACAGTCTCAATAGGCGTGTTGATGGGATTTCCCTTTTGATAACGACCAATGGTGTTATCGCCCATCTGGAGCGGCAGGATTTGTTTATAGTGAAAAACGTTCTCAATGACAATGATGCTGCCACATGGGGCTTCATCTTTGTTTCTTTCACCATTGTCATTGTTCAACTGCTCGTTTTCTTTTTTTAGAGTTTCGCGCAATTTTGCAGTGCCCAAACGAATACCAAACTGCTTGCCGCACTCAGGACATTGAAATACTAGTGACTGGCCAGTAGTGTATTTTGTTTCATCGAATGTGATGTATTGATCACATTTGGGGCAACGCACTCGCTTCATCTTGAATAATTTATGGCTGAACTTTCATGACCCAAGCATCCTGGAAATACTTGCTTTGGCCCTGCAATGACTGTAAATGATTGTATGCTTCAGATTCGCTGGCGAAGTTGCCATAAACCACTCGTGTCATGGTGGTGGTCAGTATTCGTACATCTTCAAAGCCTTTAGCCTGAAGCTGACTAATGAAGACCTCCGCATTCTTCTTAGAAACCTGGCTTGCTAATACTAAACAGTATTGGGCAGCGGCTTCTTTTGATTGGCTTGTCTCAGCATTAACCTCGCTACTGATGGTTGCTGCGCTATTGGCCATACTGGTTTCTACGATAGCTTTTGCAATTGACTCAGCAGCTACTTCTGCTGCAGGTGTCGCATGATGAGCGCTGGGGATAGATATAAATGCGCTTTGCTGGATGTTGGTTGGTATCTCACTGTCTGATACGGGGGTGCCAATCATGAAGAATGCAATAATTGCAGCAACGGCAGCAACCATATTGCGAATCCATGACATCTTGATGGTAATGGCATTTTCGTGGATACCAATGCTGTTTGTCTCGGAATTCTGACTGGCGACAGTATCTATACGCGGCATCTCGAAAGAACCTAGGCCATAAAGAGCTGGCGTTAATATGCCGGCTTCGCAGGGGGCGAATGTAAGATGACCCTCGTCGTTGAGTGAAAGGATACCGATATCGTTTAGTTCGTACTTGCCTTCAGTTTCCAAGTGTAAACGTAGTTCTTGGACTTCAGCTTCAATGCGACGGAGCGCTTCTGGATAGCTGATGTCGTATGCTTCAACGTATGATTGAACAAGTAATGAGTCGTTGATCGTGAGTTGTGGATTGAAGCCCAAAGAGCGGAGTGGGGGGAGAAAAAGGGATTCCTGCTCGTCGAAACGTGCATCCATATAGTGCCCCATGAATCCACCAAGGCCAGGCACAATGACACAATCATTGTTTAATAGTAAAACTTCTATATGTTTTTCCAACTCGATCATGAGTGCAAAATTACTCCTTTTTTTTGAGATAAGCAAATAAAAAACAAAAAATCATTCGACAATTCGGAATAATTTTTTAATTTTGCACTCGGAAATTACTATATAATACATTAATGAATTATAAAGAAACTTCAATAGAAGGAGTGTATGTTATTGAGCCACGGGTGTTTAATGATGCACGTGGATATTTTTTTGAGGCTTGGAAACAGGAGGAATTCGAGCAGCATGTAGGAAAGGTTAGTTTTGTACAAGATAACGAATCGATGTCTTCTCGCGGTGTCTTAAGAGGCCTTCATTTTCAGAAAGGAGATTATTCTCAGGCGAAGTTAGTGAGAGTTATTCTTGGACGTGTGCTAGATGTTGCCGTAGATTTGCGAAAGAGTTCTCCCACATTCGGACAGTATGTGGCTGTAGAGCTGAGTGATGAGAATAAGCGCCAATTCTTTATTCCTCGTGGATTTGCCCATGGCTTTCTGGTTTTGAGTGAAAAGGCTATCTTTACTTATAAGGTGGACAATGTGTATGCTCCTCAAGAGGAGGCAAGCATTCGTTGGGATGATCCTGATTTGAATATCAAATGGCCTACAGAATCAATGAACGTATTGACTAGCGAGAAGGATCTGAAGGCTCCATTGTTCAAGGATTCTTATTATTTTGATTAGTATTATTTAATTAAGGTGCGATTGGAGATGAAGGGAATATTCGTAACGATGATTTCTTGTGCTGTGATTCTTGTCGCATGCCTTAGTTGTGTCAAATCCAAACCCGATACGTTGAATACCGAGAATCTAAATGCGAAGGCTATGTTGCAGGGTATCTGGGTGGAGGATAATACTGATGAGATAGTATTTAAGGTAGAGGGTGATACTATTTATTATCCTGACAATTCAAGTCAACCGTCCTATTTTCGTATAATCAACGACTCGCTGGAACTTGGTGGATATCGTTATGCGGTAGTGCAACAGTCGGAACATTTCTTTTGTTTTCAGAATCAAACGGGGGATGATGTGAGATTGCGAAAGAGCACATCGCAGGCAGATTCGTTGGCATTCTGTGGGCTGCAGCCTGAGATGATTTCAAGTTCGGCAATTGTGAAACGTGACTCTGTGGTACTTTATAATGGTGAACGTTACCATTGGTACGTCGTTGTTAATCCCACAAAGTATCAAGTGACAAAGACTTCATATAATAGCGAGGGCGTTGGTGTTGAGAATGTATATTATGACAATATCATACACATCAGCTTATATCATGGTGCGAAACGTTTGTTTTCACGCGACATGAAAAAGCAGATGTATGAAGATAAGGTTCCTAAGGAGTTCCTGTCCCAGGCTATTCTGGGCGGCATGACATATGATTACATAGACGCTAAAGGCGTTCATTTCAATGCCACACTTTGTATCCCAGAAGAAGCCAGTTGTTATATGGTGGAGACGTTAGTTGGTTTCGATGGCCAGCTGTCTATGAATCTGCTGGAGTATTAAGCCAGTTGTCAATCATTCTGCGGGCAATCGATAGCTTTTCAGGCAGATTCGGCAGATTGTCACGGTGGAACCATGCTGCATTGCTTAACTCTTCGCGTTGTAGATGTAGCTCACCTCCGGCATAGTCGGCTTGGAAACCCACCATGATGCCGCAAGGATAAGGCCAGGGCTGCGAACCAAAGTATCTCAGATTCTTAATAGACAGGCCTGTTTCTTCCATAACTTCCCTTTTTACAGCCTCTTCCAGTGTTTCTCCAGTTTCCACGAAACCGGCTACGAGGCCATAGAAATCTCTTTTAAAGCTTCTACCTCGCGCTAACAATACGGTGTCGGCATCGCGATGGATCAGTACGATAACGGCAGGGGCCAGTTGGGGCCATATTTCTTTGCCGCACATCTCACAACGTTTTGAGATGTCTGTGTGGAAGTGCATATGTCCTCCGCAAACTCCACAGAATTTGGTGTTTTGATCCCAGTAGATCAGTTCGGCACATTTTCCAGCTCTGAGATACAGTTCTTCCGTCAGTTTATAATAGCTTTGGCGGAGAGGGCACATCTCATATTTGTCGTTGTCTGTGACAGGTGTCTCTATGGTGTATGCTTTAACCTCGGCATCGTTGATGGTACCGACATTGAGCATTGTTGTCCAGGGCTTCAGAGCGATGGGAGGCTCTTCAAGGAAAGGAATGGTGTAGGTGCCATCTACTTTTTTCTCCAACATGATGTCATCCTTACAGAATACAAAATAGTAGCGTTTCATTGTTTTATTCTCCAAATATTAGTTTTCTGTCTCGTTGTGCAGCGGGTTTAGTCCATGTCTCTGGCACAAATTTCCAATTGCAGTTGGGCGAAGGACTGATGTGTCCCATGCGTTCCATCTCCTCCATCATGTAGTGGCGCAAGTCTAAAGATGATTTGAAGATGATGCGTTTCTCAATCTCCTCATTAGCGATGCCAGCTCCTTTGGTTAGCAGTTCGCCGCCGCCACTGCCTCTATAACTGTTCATGGCCACCTTATATGTCTTGTTCTCATTGAATGGTTTGCCATTGCTAAGACGCAGTATGCGCACCTTCTGTCCGGCTGGTTTGGTGACATCTACTTCGTAGTCTATGCCAGAGGCGGAATCGAAATTAAATGTGAAGTTCTGGAATGCTGGGCGCTGTTGACTGCCAGTATTGTCCTTTTTGAGAAGTAACAGATGGTCATCGGCACTTTGCATGGTGTTGATCCAGCGGGAGTAGCTCTCTTCCAGATAATTCTTGATTTCCCTGCCGGTCATCTTCAGTACATAGAGTTTGTTCTCATATTTATATAGGTTGAACATATCTGCAACCGTTATGTTACCAGCCTTGATGCTACTATCAAACGAGAGTGGGGCGTTGAAAGATATATCTGCTTTTGATATTTTCAGCATCATGTTGTGAATCAGGTCGGTGAATGCCGAGTTGCCAAAATAGCCGTCGCGTGTACTGATCGTATGGTTGAGGTGACAGATACGCCTGCTGGCATATTGTTTGACGCTGTCTATCTCTTTCTGAAAGTGAGTCATCATGGCCTCGTCAATAGCTTCCTTGCTGATATTGACTAATTCGCCTTTAATAGCCTTGTTAGTGATTTTCCCACCCTTGACTGTCAACTCTATCGTAGCATCCGATACGTGTGTGGCATTGTTGGCTGGGTCGAGAATCAAGACCTGCTCTCCTGCCTCATTGGTAATCCATTCTTTGTTGCGGGTGTGGTCGTGACCATAGAAAATGATATCAAATCCTGGCACTTCTCGAGCCACACGAGCAGAAGCATTCTCCTCTATACCATTGTCTAACGTGATGCCTCCATCCTTTCCGCTATGGAAGAGTCCTATGACGATGTCGGCATGCTCGCTGTCTTTCACGTGCTTTACCCACCGACTGGCATCTGCTACCATTTCCTGAAACGATAGGCCTTTCCATATAGTCTCGTCCAACCAGCAGGGAATGGTGGGTGTCAGCATGCCGATCACGGCAATTCTTACACCCTCGCGTTCAAACATGGTGTATGGCGCTACATATGCTTTTCCTGTCTTCTTGCTAATGATATTGGCACCAAGCATGGGGCATTTCACCTCCTTTATCCATTTGTCGTACACTTGATGACCCGTTTCAATGTCGTGGTTGCCAATGGTTTGGGCATCGTAACTCATGTAGTTCACCACCGATGCAGCTATATTCTCATCACCAGCGTTCACAAAGTTGCTCCAGTAGTTGAGAGGTTGTCCTTGCAAAATGTCGCCATTGTCCAATAGCAGCAGGTTGTCTCCATAGTCTTTCCTGAGACGATTGACATAGGTACTTACCCTAGCCAAAGAGCCCTCTAATGGCTTGCGCTCAATAAAGTCATAGGGGAAAAAGCGCCCATGTACGTCGCTGGTCTCGATAATCCTGAGACGAACGGTCTTTTCTGCAGATTCGGCCTTGATGCTTGAAGTACACAGTAGTGACATACCGATGATTAATAGCTTCTTCATAACGAATGGTGTATAACGATATTCGCCTGCAAAAATACAAAAAATAGAAGGAAAGACGGCAATAAAAAGATAAAAAATTTGAGGGCTGCCAATCAGCAACCCTCAACCAACACAAAAACTAAACTAGACTTAACTAAAGCTTATATAGGATTTTCACAAACCCTTATTAGCGTCTGCAAAGTTACGACTTATTTCCGAAACATCAAAATGTTTTTGGAATAAATTTCACTAAAAATACAAAAACGCTATAATTTTGTGGTCAAACTGACCAAATATTGGTCTAAAATGGTCATTGCGGCCATTGCCTCGACAACGGGTACTGCTCGTGGTAAAACGCATGGATCGTGCCTTCCTCGAGCCGTAAAAGTTGTAGAATTTCCTTCTATGTCAACAGTTGACTGTTCACGTAAAAGCGTGGCCACGGGCTTGAAGGCTACCCTGAAGTAGATGTCTTGCCCGTTGGAGATACCACCTTGGATGCCACCACTGTGATTGGTGGTCGTTTGGATATTGCCGTCTGCCTGGGTAAACACGTCGTTTTGCTCAGATCCGCGCTGTGTGACACCGGCAAATCCTTCGCCGTATTCAAAGCCTTTCACAGCATTGATACTCAGCATGGCGCTGCCTAGTAGAGCATGTAGCTTGTCGAACTCGGGCCCACCGAGCCCAACTGGGCATCCTTTAATCACACAGGTGATTACGCCGCCAATGGTGTCGCCATCGGCTTTCACCTGCTGTATCAGTGCTTCCATTTGGGCGGCTTTCTGCTGATCGGGGCATCTCACGGCATTGCTCTCGGTCTGCGAGAGGTTGTAGAGACGATAATCGCGCTCCAGTGAAATGTCGCCTACCTGCGATGTGTAGGCCTGAACGGTGATGCCCAGCTGTTGTAAGGCCAACTTAGCCAGTGCTCCGCCTACCACACGACTGATGGTGATGCGGGCAGAAGAGCGGCCACCGCCACGATGGTCGCGCGTACCATATTTATTATAATAAGTGAAATCGGCATGCGATGGGCGAAAGATGGTGCGCAGATTCTCGTAGTCTTGAGAATGCTGATTCTTGTTGCGCACGATGAAACCAATAGGAGTACCTGTTGATACGCCCTCGAAAACACCACTGAGCAGTTCTACCTGATCGGGTTCCTGACGTGAAGTGGTGATAGCACTTTGACCAGGGCGACGACGGTTCAGCTCTTGCTGAATGAAATCCATGTCAATCTGGATGCCTGCCGGCATACCGTCGATAACACCTCCGATGGCTGCGCCGTGGCTTTCGCCAAAGGTGGTCAATGTGAATAATTGTCCGAATGTGTTCACTTGTCTATGGTATTTAGCTTAGTTATTAATTACATTTGCAGTCGTCGCCGCAGCCGCCACCGCAGCTTCCGCCACAGTCACCGCCACAACCGCCACCGCAGTTGCCGCCGCAGCCACCGCATTCGCCACTCAGATGGCTGAGCAACTTTTGGATTTCTTCGTTGGTAGCTTCGCGGTTTTCCAGCACTTTACCTGTAAACTGCAGTGTCTTGCCAGCCAAGGGATGGTTCGTGTCGAGTGTGACGCCATCGTCTTCGATCTTGTCAACGCGCACCATGAAGCGCTTCTCTTCGCTGTCCATCATGGTGATGACGGCGCCAGGGAAGATGTTTGCCTCGTCAAACTTGCCGTTGACCTCGAAGATTTCGCGTCCTACCTTATGTACACCCTCGGGCTGATACTCTCCGAAAGCATCGGCTGGGGCCAGCGTAAAATCGAATGTAGTGCCTGCCTCCATGTCGATCAGACGATTCTCGAAGCCATCGAGCGAGAATCCGAAACCGCTAATGAAGTTGAACGGACGGTCTTGCTGAGTTTCTTCTTCCAGATTCTTTGCGCCCTCTTTGTCGATAGAGTAGAGCTGATAGCTCACAGAGATGTACTTGTTTTGTTTCTTATCCATTTCTTGTTGATTGTTATATATTTGTTTTGCAAAGGTACGAATTTATTCATAATTACCCGCATGTGCGAGCAATAAATAATTTTATGAAGTCAAAATGGAAGTTAAAAGCCGGTGTAGTAGAGGAAGTGTATAGAGTGGGCTGCCAGCAGAATGGAGCGGTTTATGTAGGAAATGGCTGACAGACCCGAAATAGGTCAAGTCGTTGATTTGGGTCAACAAAAGGGGCTGTTATCGCACACAATTACAAAAAATCCATTGCAGGTTCGTAAAAACGTCGTACCTTTGCATCGTCAAAAGGAAATAAATCCTGATGACAAAGGATAACAATAAAGGATAACATTAAATGAAAGTAGGGACCTGAAAGGGAACAAAAAAGTAGTATTAAACAGAAAAGGATAACCAACACACCCTGAAGGTTCTGAGTAAAGAAAGAAAGGAAAGAGATTATGAAGAAGATTGTTTTGATGATTGTAGCAATGATGAGCATGACTATGACTTATGCTGAGAACGAGAACAACAATGCAACTCTGAACGCTGATGCTTACAATATGAATATCAACATGCGTAAGCTGGCCGTTACACTGGGTCTGAATGGCGATCAGATGGAGGCTGTTGAGGACATCCACAACAACTTCTGCAACGAGATGAAGTTGGCTGCAGCTGCAAATAGCGACGAGCGTGAGGCTCTGGTTGACAACGCCGTACGTAAGGACATCCGCTACATGCACTACGTTCTTGATCGCAAGCAGTACAGAACTTATTTGATGCTGCTCAACGTAACATTGCAGAACCGCGGTTTGAAATAATAGTTTTAAGTGAATAATATTAACTGAAGGTTACTGGAGGTGTACTCGTGATGGAGTGCACCTCTAGTTTTTTTTGACGTTTTGTTTGGAAACTTCACCATAAATGTTTAACTTTGCTGCCAAATAATGTTTGAACTCATGAAAAATATTCGTATCCTTCTTTTGACGTTAGTGTCATCTATTTTAGTGGGATGTGGTACCACTTCAACGGTGCCCATTACGGGGCGTAAGCAGAACCTGCTTGTTGACGACCAGCAGGTGTTGTCACTTTCTTACCAGCAGTATCAGCAGTATATGCAGAATGCCAAGACTTCAACCAATGCTACCAATGTGGCAATGGTGAAGCGAGTGGGGCAG
Organism: Xylanibacter brevis P6B11; assembly: GCF_000621825.1. NCBI lineage: Bacteria > Pseudomonadati > Bacteroidota > Bacteroidia > Bacteroidales > Prevotellaceae > Xylanibacter > Xylanibacter brevis. Next base: position 58,018 of record NZ_JHXG01000007.1, on the reverse strand, counting down.
AATTTGGCCAATGCCGTGGTGAAATATCTAAATACGCATGGTTTAGGCAATGAGGTGTCGCAATATAAGTGGGAGTTCAACCTGGTGCAAGAGCGTTCGGTGAATGCCTTCTGTATGCCTGGCGGAAAGATTGTGGTATATGAGGGGCTTTTGCCTGTGACGCGTGATGAAGCATCTCTCGCTGTTGTTTTAGGCCACGAGATAGCACATGCTGTAGCTAAGCACTCAGCCGAGCGACTGAGCAACGAGTATAAGAAGCAGTATGGTGTATCGCTATTGGGCGTAGGTGCGCAGGTGGCTGGTGCCAGCGATGGAATGACCCAGTTGTTGGGATTAGGTGCATCGTTGGGATCTTCGCTGTGGACATCGGGATTCTCGCGCAAGCAGGAGAGTGAGGCCGACCACATGGGTTTGGTCTTTGCTGCTATGGCAGGCTACGACCCACAGACGGCAGTTTCTTTCTGGCAGCGTATGGCAGCTCAGTCATCGGGGGCTGGTGGCTTGTTTAGCGATCATCCGTCTGATGAGAAGCGCATCAAAGACATTCAGAAGTGGTTGCCCGAGGCCAAGAAGTATTATAAAGCCAGCAACGCAGCACCAAAGACTTCAAAGACACTGCATATTACCAGCAAGAAGTCAGCTAAGAAATAGTTACTGAATAAGCATAGAAAAGTGCCACTTTAACCAGTTTAGAGTGGCACTTTTCTGTTTTTATTTAGGCTGAATTGATGGCTTATTCAAGGCGTTTTATAGCTTCAAAGAAAGGCTTCTATCTACCAATAGTTTCGCTTTTGATTTGTTTCTAGACTTTAGATTGATCGTTTCCAGACTCTAGATGAGGTGATTCTAGACTCTGGAATTGGTGCGTCCAGACTCTAGAAATTACTAATCTAGAGTCTAGATGCAGACCAAAACTTACCGAATTAGAGGGCAAAAGTGCCACTTTTAGCTCGTTAAACAATAACTATTGCACATTGAAAGGGCTACTTTTGCTATGCAAGACTAATGCTTTTGTCATTCATAATGGGATTGTGGTGGCTGCTTTATGAAAAGATCTACAGTGGACGAGTTTCTTAAATAATCTTGCAAAAATATGCATTATGTCACGAATATGGAAGTTTTTAGCTAATTTTGCAGCTAAAATCATGCAGAAGATATGAAAAAGGAACTATTAATGATGACTTTGTGTATGGCACTTTCTGCTCATGCACAGACGAAAGACGGTGGCATCTCAGACAAGATGCTAAAGGAAATTCAGAAGGAAACCAATCTTAGCGGTACAGAGCGGGCATTGGTGAATGCCATTGCTGCTAATGCTATCGACAACTTGGCGCAGAACCATCAGAATGCCAAGGCGTTGAATACGCATTTCAGCGTGGAGACAAAATCGCAGTCAATCACTGACCAACAGCAGTCGGGCCGCTGCTGGATGTTTAGCGGCATGAACGTGCTGCGCAATGATTTCAACCTTCGCACAGACTCGCTGACGGTAGAGTTTTCGCAGGCTTACTTGTTCTTCTGGGATCAGTTGGAGAAGGCCAACCTGATGCTGCAGGGCGTCATCGATACTGCCGAGAAACCCATTGATGATCAGCGAGTTCAGTTTTTCTTCCATAGTCCAATAGGCGATGGCGGCACATTCTGTGGCGTAGCCGATTTGGCAGAGAAATATGGTTTGGTGCCCAAGGAGGCCATGCCCGAGTCGTTCTCTAGTGATAATACCTCAAAGGCGCGTCAGCTGGTATCTTCAAAACTGCGCGAGTATGGATTGCAGTTGCGTGATATGGCTCAGAAAGGCAAGAAAGGCGTTTCGCTGGATAAGGCCAAGACACGCATGCTGGCACAGATCTACCGCATGTTGCAGTACACCATAGGCGAGCCACCACAGGTGTTCACCTATGCTTTCCGCAATGAAAAGGGTGAGACCGTGGGAGATGAGAAGGAATATACGCCATTGTCATTCTATCAGGAGGTGGTAGGACAGCCACTGAATGGCAGTTTTATCATGGTGATGAACGACCCTCGTCGTGAGTATTACAAGACCTATGAGGTGGATTTCGACCGTCATACCTACGATGGACATAACTGGAAGTATGTGAATCTGCCCATGGACGATATCGAGCAGATGGCTATCAGCGCCCTGAAGGCAGGACGTAAGTTGTATAGTTCGTATGACGTAGGCAAAATGCTGGATCGCAAACGTGGCTATGCCGATACCGAGAACTATGACTACGGATCACTCTTTGGCACTTCGTTTGCTATGAACAAGGCCGAGCGCATCTCTACGTTCGATAGCGGTTCTACCCACGCTATGACGCTGACTGCCGTAGATCTGGACAAGAAAGGCAATGCCAAGAAGTGGAAGGTGGAAAACTCCTGGGGTGCTACTTGGGGACAAAAGGGCTGCCTGATTATGACCGATCGCTGGTTCCGCGAGTATATGTTCCGTCTGGTGGTGCCCAATGAGTTTGTACCCAAGAAGGTGATGCAGGCCTATCAGTCGGCACCCGTCATGGTGATGCCAGAGGATCCCTTGTTCCAGATGGATGAATAATCTGAGGTGTTGTAACCCAGCATCTCCATTTCCAGTGAGGCCCATATAAACGGGCCAATACCCTTCGCATCGTCGTCGCGCTGGGGCTCCGACAGATAGTAGTCGTAGCTGCCATCGCGACGGCGATTTTCTTTCACACTTCCCTTAGGGTTGATCTTCCTGATGGCAGCTTCCACCTCAGGAGTTGCTGCCGGGCCGAGCCCAGCCACGCTGCAGCAGTGGGTCAGTGAAATAGTCTTGTCGGTATTGATGCGTACGAAGTTTTTGATAATGCCGTGGTAGGCACGGATACCAGCATCGCGATACTTGGTGCCCACGTAGCCCTTGCGGTAGGCCTTCAGCAGGGTGTAGGCAAACATGGCTGAGCAAGTGCTTTCCAGGTAGTTACCCTCGCGACCAGGAGCATCCATTACCTGATACCACAGATGGCTGCTTTTGTCTTGCCATTTCAAGATGGCGTCAAGGTCGCTTTGCAGCAGTTCGATGACTTCCTGACGGCGTGAATAGTCCTCTGGCAGCGCATCGAGCACCTCGATAAGTGCCATTGAGAACCATCCCTGAGCGCGCCCCCAGCAGTGCTGCGAAAGTCCAGTCTGCTTGTCTGCCCAGAACGTATGGCGTGTTTCATCGTAGGCATGCCGATTTAATCCAGTAGCAGGATCTAATGTGAGCTGATAGGTTGTCTTTAATTGGTTCACCGCGTCATCATATATCTTATCGACGGCACCCTTCTTTCTCTCGTTGGCTGGTGTGGTAATGGGAGCTGTCATTGTGCGGAATGGTAATCCCATGAAGATACCGTCGAGCCACACTTGGTAAGCATAGATAGCCTTATGCCAAAACACATTGTCGGCTATGGTGCGAGGCTGGTCTTGCAGTTGCTTCATCATTGTTTTCATCGCCAGAAAGTTTTTGGTTTTTGGCCATTTCTGATACATGCGGGTTACGAAGTGTCCAGTGCGTACGTTGTCGAGATTGTAATCCTGCATCTGGTAGCCAGTGATATTGCCTTCTGCATCTATCATCTTGTCTGTGTACATCTTGCAGTATTTCAGGATATCGTCGCCCCCATATTGAAGATAGGTGTCGAGCATAGCCTCCAACTCGATTCCCATCACATAGCTCCACTTTGGCTTTGTCGAAAAATCCAGTAGATACGACTCTGGCACACGTTGCATTTCAGAATAGGTGAGCCATTCTGAGAAATGTTTGTAGGGCAACTTTTGTAGTACCAAAGAACCATTAATCACCAGATCTTCATAGTTGACATCTTCTGCCAGTCCCTGTTGGGATATTGGTTTGCCGTAAACACCGTCAAATCTGCAGTTCTTAACCTTAATATGCTGAATAGCGCGCGAAAGTGAGTCGGCCTCGTAGCCTATCATCATCACACCATATTTTGAAGTACGACTAGTCACATTTTCCATCAAGACATTTCGCACTGTGGGATAATAGCCGCGACAGCAGATCTCCTTTGGTTCGTAGTCTGTGTTGATCTTGAGAATAGCCTCTTTACACACACCAACCCTGACGTTGCGCATGTTGATGTTTTCTATCACACCTCCACGACACGAGTTAGTCTTGATTCTCAGCACACGTTCCAATTCTGGTGCGTCCATGTCGCAGTCGTGTACAAACACGTTCTGGCAACCGCCAGAAATCTCCGAGCCTATCACCACACCGCCGTGACCATTCTTCATCACGCAGTTGCGAATGATGATATTCTTTGACGGCATGTTGCGTTCTCGTCCGTCACGATTGCGTCCACTCTTGATGGCAATACAGTCATCGCCTGTGTCGAAGAAACAGTCTTCTATCAGCACGCGATTGCAGCACTCAGGATCGCATCCATCGCCGTTGGGACCATCGTTGATCATCTTTACACGTCTGACGGTGACGTCTGTAGAGTGGAGGGGATGTAGCACCCAGAATGGTGAGCGCAGCAGTGTGACATCCTCCAGCAGGATGCGCTCGCACTTGTTGAAGTTTATCAGTTGAGGGCGTAGGCCGTCTTTCTGCTTAAAGATACGTTCTATATTGCGTCGTCCTTTCTCGTTGTACATCGGTATGCCATCTTCACCATTACTCAGTAGTCGTGGGCGGGCTTCGCACTTCTGGGTTGTCATACCTTCCTTCCAACCGAATCGAGCTGCGCCTGACCAGGACCACCATGTTTCTTTCGAACCACCACCATCGATGGTACCTTTGCCAGTGATGGCGATATCAGTTTGCTTAAAGGCGTAGATGCATGGTGAGAGATTGAAGCATTCCACACCCTCCCACGAGGTTTCTACGATGGGGTAGAGTTCGGGCTGGAAGGCGAACTCAAGTACGGCACCCTCCTGAACTTCCAGGTTGACCCCGCTTTTCAGTTGGATGGCACCAGTGAGATATTTCTTGCTAGCAGGTACAACGACACGTCCGCCACCTTTCTTCGAGCAGCGGTCTATGGCCTTCTGTATAGCCTTCTGGTTGTGTGCTGCTGTAGCTTGAGGCGCTGCACCAAACTGGGTGATGATGTACTCGTCATCGTTAGTTCGTGGAAGCTGTATACTTTGTTCTATTTGTTGGTATAATGCTTCGTTCCATTCCTGAGCGTCGGTTGTCAACGAGGAAAGAAAGAAAAGTAGGAAGCCGATTAGCAGTAGTCTTTTCATTATCAGGATTGTATGAATGATGTAACTATGTGTGCAAAGTTAAACAAAAAAACAACACAGTCAATCAGTCTCCCGTTCTTTTTATAGATTTATCTGCTTTACGGATAAAAAACGCCATGAGCTAAGCAGAACTCATGGCGTGATGGTTGTTTTGGGGAGAGTTATTTCTCTAAGGCACTGAACAGCTGGTCAAGGGCTGCATTGGCGTCTCCCTCGCTTTCGTTGAGCAGGGAGACAAACTTAGAACCAATGATGGCACCTGCAGCATTGTCTTGGGCAGCTTCGAGCGTCTGTTTATTGCTGATGCCAAAACCTATCATGCGTGGATTGCGCAGGTTCATAGCATTGATGCGACGGAAGTATGCCTGCTTCTGTTCGTCGAAACTCTTCTGTGTGCCAGTGATAGCTGCCGATGAAACCATATAGATAAAGCCATCGGTATGGTCGTCTATGAAGCGGATGCGCTCCTCGCTGGTTTCTGGTGTGATCAGCATGATGATGCGCAGGTCGTATTTGTCGGCTATTGGCTTCACGGTGTTCATGTAGTCGTCGAAGGGAAGATCGGGAATGATAGCTCCGCTGACACCAGCGTCCACACACGACTGGCAGAACGCTTCGATGCCGTAGTGCAGAATGGGGTTGAGGTAGCCCATCAATACCAATGGTATCTCTACTTGATCCTTGATGCTCTTCAGTTGGCTGAAAAGCAACTTCAGGTTCATACCGTTTTTCAGCGCCTTGGTGGCAGCACTCTGAATAACGGGGCCATCGGCCAGAGGATCGCTGAAGGGAATGCCTACCTCAATCATCGAGATGCCGCGCTGCTGCATGGCCAGAATGACATCGGCAGTGCCTTCGAGTGTAGGACAACCTGCACAGAAGTAGAGCGAAAGAAGTTTCTTGTCCTTACTATTTTCGAAGAGATAGTTAATCTTGTTCATAGAGCTTGAATGAATTGTTTGAGTTGTTTGATATCTTTTAGTCCAGGGGTTATTTCGAAGCGGGAGTTGAGGTCTATGCCGATGCATTGAGGATGATAGAAGTGTCTTAGCTTCTCTGCGTCGTCAGGACCTATTCCGCCACTCAGCAGAAAAGGGGTCTGGCCGTTGTAGGCTGCAAGCACATCCCAGTCGAACTTCTCGCCATTTCCGCCTACCGACTTTCCCTTTGTGTCGAAAAGGAAATAGCTGACCACACCCACGTAAGCTTCTGTTTGGGTAAAATCATCGGCAGTGGCAATGTTGAAGGCTTTGATGAGTGGCCATTCTGCCAGTTGGCTGGCATATTCTGCAGATTCGGAGCCATGAAGCTGGATGTAGTCGAGCTGGTATTCGCGGGCCTTTTCTCTCACTACTTCAATGTCTTCGTCAACAAATACACCTACACGCTTCACCTTTGTTGGCAGATAATCAGGTATCCGGCTGACATATCTCTTGGATTTGGGCCAAAAGATAAAACCCATCAGGTCGATGTCCAGCGCTTCAGCCTCGCGGATATTGTCCGCCTCTCGCATTCCACAGACTTTTATCATAACTTAGAAATCACAGACCTTTTTATTATAACTTAGAAATAAATGCGTTGAGTGCTACGCCAGGATCGGCTGTTTTCATGAAGTTCTCGCCAATGAGGAAGCCACGGAAACCTGCAGAACGAAGAAGTTTCACGGTGTTGGGGTCTGAAATGCCGCTTTCGCTTACTTTCACCGCCTCTCTTGGCAGTAGTTCTGCCAGTCTGAAAGAGTTCTCTACGTCTGTAACAAACGAGCCGAGGTTGCGATTGTTGATGCCACATACATCTGGTTCCAACTCGGCATATTCCAGTTCTGCTTCCGAATGCATCTCGAGCAATACCTCCAAACCCAGCGCATGGGCCTTTTCCATCAGGCGTTTGCACTCCTGTTTTGAAAGACATGCAGCAATCAAGAGTACTGCCGAGGCGCCACAGAGGGCTGCAGCATAGAGCTGAGCCTCGTCGATGACGAAGTTCTTGTAAAGGATAGGCAAGGTGACGCCACTCTGCCGCGCCTGACGAATGAACTCGTCTGCTCCACCGAAGTAGTGCTCATCGGTGAGTATTGAGATGGCAGTAGCGCCATTCTGTTGATAGCTCAGCGGTATGATGTCAGCACGTCCGTCTTGCTTTATCCATCCTTTCGAAGGCGATTTGCGTTTGAACTCGGCAATGATGCCCGTCTCGCTCTGCAGCAGCGCCTCGCGCAAAGAGGGTTTCTTTGCGCAAAGGCGTTCCAGCTCCAGATGTTTATGGGCAACGATTTCTTTTAGAATATCTTGCATCATGTTATTTCTTCGTTATTGTGTTGTCGCGATATCAACTGTTGTCTTGAGAATAGTTTAGCTATTCAACTCAACAAACTTCTTGAAGGTCTTCAGTGCGTTGCCACTATCGATACTCTCGCGGGCTATCTCAATGCACTCCTCAATGCTCTTCTTGCCTTGTTCCAATACCTGGATACCAAAGGCAGCGTTAGCCAGTACGATATTCTTCTGAGCTGGCAGTGCACGATTTTCAAGAACAGAGTCGAAGATGGCAGCAGCTTCTTCCTCGGTGGCACCACCTACCAATTCTTCGGGTTTTGCAATGTCGAAGCCCAAATCCTGTGGTTTAAAGATACGTTCGTATTCTTTGGTGGTCACCTTAAAGTCGCCTGTCAGTGAAATCTCGTCGTAGCCGTCGATAGAGTTGACGATACCATAGTCGATGCCCAGTTTCTGATAGACGCTGTTGTAGAGGCGCATCTGGTCCAGATTGGCCACACCCAGCAGCTGGCACTTGGGTTGTGAGGGGTTGACGATGGGGCCCAGCAAGTTGAAGATGGTGGGGAACTGCAGGGCCTTGCGGATAGGACCAACAAACTTCATGGCTTTGGCAAAGAGCTGTGCATGAAGATAAACAATGCCAGCCTCGTTCAGCGAACGGTTCAGCTTGTCGATATCATCCGTGAACTTGATGCCGTGATGCTGAATCACATTGCTGGCACCCGATACAGAAGTAGCTGCATAGTTGCCATGCTTAGCTACCTTATAGCCAGCACCTGCAATGACGAAACAAGCAGTAGTAGAGATATTGAACGTATTCTTGCGATCGCCACCCGTTCCTACGACGTCGATATAGCGATCGGCTTCAAGAATGGCAGGAACACCTGTCTCCAGAATGCCATCGCGAAATCCCAGCAGTTCATCTACGGTGACGCCACGCATCTGCAGACAGGTCAGCAGCGCTGTGATTTGTTCGTTGGGGTATTCGCTCTGTGTGATACCAATCAGAATCGATTTCATTTCCTCACGAGTCAGTTCCTCGTGGTTCAGCAACCTGAAGAGGTAGCTTTTCATTGTCTGTTCCATCTTTTTTGTGTTTGTATGTTATAAGAATAAGAAGTTCTGTATCATTTTCTTTCCGTCGGGTGTCAGCACGCTCTCCGGGTGAAACTGAATGCCGCGGATGTTGAGTGTCTTGTGGCGCAGGGCCATGATCTGTCCTTCATCGCTGACGGCAGTCACTTCAAGACAACTGGGAAGGTCGGTCTTTGATACTACCCATGAGTGGTAGCGGCCGATGGTGATGTCGCGCTCGATGCCACTGAAGATGGGGTCTTCAGCTATGATATGGCAGGGTGTCGCCACACCATGAAAGACATCCGAGAGATTCTCCAACTTGGCGCCAAAGACTTCGCCTATGGCTTGGTGACCCAAGCAAACACCCAGTATGGGCTTCTTGTCGGCATAGGTGCGAATGACGTCGAGCAATAGGCCTGCCTCTGAAGGAATGCCAGGTCCTGGCGAGAGCACAATCTTGCTGTATTGCTCCAGGTCTGCGAGTTCAAACTGGTCGTTGCGCAGCACAGTAACTTCTGCACCCAGTTCTTTAATCAGGTGACTCAGGTTATAGGTAAACGAGTCGTAATTATCTATGATAACGATTTTCATAATTCTGCAGCTTTAATAATGGCTCTTCGTAAAGCACCCAGTTTGTTGTTCACTTCTTGTAGTTCGTATTCCTCATCGCTTTTGGCCACGATGCCGCCACCTGCCTGGAACCACAGTTCGCCGTTGCGGCTTACGAAGGTGCGAATGGTGATGGCTTGGTTCAGCGAACCGTCTAAGCCTATGATGCCGATGCATCCGCCATAGGCGCCACGGTTATGTGGCTCATATTCTGAGATCAGTTGCATAGCGCGCACCTTGGGCGCACCAGACAGGGTGCCAGCAGGAAAGGTATCGATGAAGGCCTTAATGGGGTCAGCATGCTGGTCCAGTTCGCCACTGACGCGCGATACCAGATGAATGACGTGAGAGTAGTACTGCAGATCCTTGTAGAAGTCCACCTTCACATTGTGGCAGTTTCTCGACAGATCATTGCGAGCCAAATCTACCAACATCACGTGCTCGGCATTTTCCTTGGGGTCGTTGCGCAGATACTCAGCTCCTTTGCGGTCAGCCTCTGCATCGCCAGTGCGCTTGGTGGTGCCGGCAATGGGGTCGATATAAGCCTTCGTACCTTCTATACGACAGTGAGTCTCGGGGCTTGAGCCAAAGATGCGGAAGCCACCAAAGTCAAAATAGAACAAGTAGGGTGAGGGGTTGATGCTACGCAAGGCACGATAAAGCTTGAAATCGTCGCCCTCGTATTTCTGTATAAAACGGCGTGAGAGTACTATCTGGAAAACGTCGCCACGCAAACAGTGTTGAATGCCGCGGCGGATGTTTGCCTTGTGCTCCTCGTCAGTAAGGGTAGAGCATACGTCACCCACGGGGTGGAAATCGTAGGCCTTCACATTGGCTTTGTTCATAGCCTTCAAGACGTTGTCTATGTCGGCTTCCTCTCCCAGGGTCACCACCTTCAAGGTGTTGTTATGATGGTCGAACACGATGACCGTCTTATAGAGTATGTATAGCAAGTCGGGGGCATCGTTCTTGGCCTGTGTCTCGTCTTTCACCTGAATATCCTCAAAGTATCTCACGGCATTGAAACTGGTATATCCAAAGAGCCCACAGAGGTTGGCATCTTCACCATTCACCTTGATATTGTCTATCAGTTCATGGATAGCTTCTGCCGACTGATAGCTCTTGTCTATATCGCGCTGCAAGGTGCTGCCGTCAGGAAATGAGATAGTGGCTACGGCATGACCAATGGCAACGCTGGCAATTGGGTTGATGCCGATAAACGAACGAGAGTTGGCTGCATCGTGATAGTCGGAACTCTCCATCAGTGCACTCTGGGGATAGAGGTCGCGCAGTCGCATGTAAACTCCAACGGGTGTGTAAAGGTCGGCCAGAATGGTCTTGGTGGTTGTTGAATAGTTAAAAGTTGCCATATTCCTTTGCCATTTGTTTGTTCTTCAGATAAGTCTCTACGTCTTTGTCGCCACGACCGCTGACGGTGAGTACCACCACGTCGGTGGGCTTGAACGAAAGTTTCGACAGTGCCGCAATGGCGTGCGCACTCTCAATGGCAGGGATGATACCCTCCATGCGGGTCAGTTCGTATCCGCCATAGATAGCTTCGTCGTCGTTGATAGAGAGCACTTTGGTGCGTCCCTGTTTGGCCATATTGCAGTGCATAGGACCAACGCCAGGGTAGTCGAGTCCTGCCGAGATGGTGAAGGCTTCCTCTATCTGTCCGTTCTCGTCTTGCATCACCAGCATCTTGGCGCCGTGCAGAATGCCAGTGGTGCCTTTGTGGATGGTGGCAGCGGTGTGGTTGGTTTGCCATCCGTGTCCGCCAGCTTCTGCCAGCACAATGTTTACGCGCTCATCGTCCATGTAGTGGTAGATGGTGCCGGCAGCATTACTGCCGCCGCCTATGCAGGCGATGAGGTAGTCGGGATAGTTGCGGCCTATCTTCTCTTCCAACTGCCATTTGATCTCTTCAGAGATAACGCTCTGCATGCGCGCTACCAAGTCGGGATAAGGATGGGGACCCATAGTAGAACCCACGATGTAGAACGTGTCCTGCGGATGACAGCACCAGTCGCGAATGGCCTCGCTGCATGCATCAGAGAGGGTCATGTTGCCTGTGCGAACAGGATGAACCTCGGCTCCCAGCATCTTCATGCGTTCAACGTTGGTGTGCTGGCGTTCCACATCGGTGGCACCCATAAACACCTCGCACTTCATGTTCATCAGTGCGCAGACCGTAGCAGTAGCCACACCATGCTGTCCGGCACCTGTTTCAGCGATGATGCGCGTCTTGCCCATCTTCTTTGCCAGCAGGATCTGACCAATGGTGTTATTGATCTTGTGTGCGCCGGTGTGGTTCAGGTCTTCACGCTTCAGATACAGCTGACAACCATATCGCTCGCTCATGCGCTGAGCGTAGTAGAGTGGTGAAGGGCGTCCCACGTAGTCCTTCAGCAGGGCGTGGTATTCCTTTTTGAACTCCTCGCTCTCGATGATGGGCAGATAGGCTTCCTGCAGATCGTGCACGCACTTGTAGAGAATCTCGGGCACATAGGCACCGCCAAACTCGCCGTAAAATCCTTTTTCGTTGACTTGATAATTACTCATATATATTATTGCTTTGTGTTGAAATCTGTGGTAAATTTTAAGGGGCCCGTCGTAAGAACGACAGGCCCCTCTATATTTCCTTTAGCAATCTAATAGGTACGCGGCTATCTTCTCACGATCTGTTGAATCTTGAGCTATGCCACCACCAATAGTTTGCTATTCTTGTCATTTTCTTATTGTATTGTTTTTAAATTCGTTGGCAAAAGTAATAGTTTTCTTTCAAACTGCCAAATATTTTGCCGATTTTCTTTCTTTTTATTTGCAGATAACAATTATTTTCTACATTTTACCTTGGTCGCCCAGATAAGAGTCTTTGAAACCCAGGAAGTAGAGCACGCCATCAAGTCCGATGGTGTTGATGCTCTGTTTGGCATTGGCCACTACACGTGGTTTAGCGTGGAAGGCTATGCCTAAGCCTGCTTCCGATATCATAGGCAGGTCGTTGGCACCGTCGCCTACGGCAATGGTTTGTGCCAGGTTGACCTTTTCCACCTGAGCGATGAGTTTCAGCAGTTCTGCTTTGCGCTGTCCATCTACGATTTCGCCCACGTAGTTGCCAGTCAGTTTGCCGTTGTCGTCCACTTCCAGTTCGTTGGCATAGACGTAGTCGATGCCATATTTGCGCTGCAGATATTCACCGAAATAGGTGAATCCACCACTCAGGATGGCAATCTTGTAGCCACAGCGCTTCAGGATGGTCATCAGTCGGTCGGCACCTTCAGTGATGGGCAGGTGTTCAGCGATGTCCTGCATCACGCTGACGTCCAGTCCTTTCAGCAGTGATACACGGCGCTTGAAGCTCTCTTTGAAGTCTATCTCGCCACGCATAGCGCTCTCTGTGATGGCTTTCACCTGGTCGCCGACGCCAGCACGCTCTGCCAGTTCGTCGATGCATTCAGTCTGGATGAGTGTAGAGTCCATATCGAAGCAGATGAGACGGCGCATGCGGCGGAACATATCGTCTTTCTGGAACGAGAAGTCTATTTCCATATCTGCTGATAGCTTCATGAACTTCGACTGCATCTCCTGACGGTTGCGAGGTTCGCCACGCAGCGAGAACTCAATGCAGGCGCGCACGTGTTTGCCAGGGTTCTTGATGCTCTTGCGGCCTGTCAGACGGATGATAGAGTCGATGTTCAGTCCTTGGTCGGTGATGACGCGTGTGGCAGCTTCAATCTGTTTGGCTTCCAGCTGTCGGCCCATCACCATCAGGATGTAGCGGTTTTTGCCCTGATGTCCCACCCAGTCTTCGTATTCCTCGTCAGTGACGGGCGAGAAACCTATGTTCACTCCCAGTTCGGTGGCCTTGAACAACAGCTCTTTCATCACGGGGCCCGAACTCTCTTCGTTCAGTCGAATCAGGATGCCCAGTGACAGCGTGGCGTGAATGTCGGCCTGTCCGATGTCCAGAATCTGTGCGTCGTATTTCGCTAAAATGCCCATCACCGCAGCTGTCAGTCCTGGTCGGTCCTGACCGGTGATGCGTATCAATATTTGTTCTTCTTTCATAGATGGTATTAATGATAAGTTTTTTTGTAGTATATATGTATGTCGTGTTACAATATGTTCATAATCTCGGCCAGCGTTTTCACCTCGTGAGTGACAGGACCCTCGGCAGGATAGTCGGGCCATCGGTTCAGGAAGATGGTGTCCAGTCCGGCCTGCTTTGCTCCCAGTATGTCCGTGCTGTAGTTGTCGCCTATCATGATGGTGTCTTGAGGCGAGGCGCCAGTCTGCTTCATGGCATAGTCGAAGAACTGTGGCGCGGGCTTGTTGGCACCGGCATCCTCGCTCAGCACGATGGTGTTGAAGTAGTCTTGCAGTCCGCAAGCCTTCAGCTTCTTGTACTGCACCTCGTGAAAGCCGTTGCTGCACATGTGCAGTCGGTAGCCCTTTCCTTTGAGATAGCGCATCAGCTCATGAGCTCCCTCTACCACGCCAGGCTTGGTGGCGCAGAAGTCCAGAAATACATCGCTGACTTGCAGGCAGAACTGGCGAAAGGCGTCGCCGTCTGCTTCGCACTGTGCCTTCAGCTCAGGGCTGACGGTGAGGGGACGGCGGAAGCGCTCCACGATGAGATAGTCGCGTATGATCTCGCCCTTGGCATAGCGGCTCCACAGGTCGATATTGGTGCGCCAGTATTCGTCGTAGAAGATTTGCGCATCGTCGAAATAGCGCCCCAGCTGGAAGTGTGAGAAGGTCTCTGCCAGTGCCAGTACGGCATTGCCGTGTGTGTCGTAGAGCGTGTCGTCGAAATCGATGAAGATGTCTTTATACTGTTTCATTTCTTCCAGAATCGTTCGGTGATGTCCTCAAAGTTGCCGTCGGCATCCTTGCGATAGAGGCGCTGGTTGGTGGTAGGTTTGTTGAGTGGGCCCAGATGACGGATGAAGGGGCCTATCTTGATAAAGTCGAAATCGTCTTTATGGATGGCAGCCGGTATGCGTATGCGTCCGCTATACCACGCCACCTTATAGGTGGGGTGCGTCTCATGGATATACTGTGCCAGCATGTTCACTGATACAGGATCTGCATCGCCTCCCATGAAGGCGATGCAGGTGATATCGTTGCCGTATTTCGACACGAAGTCGTCGATGGCTTCGGTATTGAGAGGCAGGCCAATGTCTTCCCACAGATACTGGCTGTGGCAGCCAGGACAGTGACAAGGGCAGTTGGATATGTTGATGGCCAGTGTCACCTCGTCGGGTATTTCCTGAAAGACGATGCCTGTATTTACATATTTCAGCATATTGGGGTTTAGGGTTATTTCTCTGCGTGTGCATAGAAGCGGCGTGAGGCCTCCTCCTGTCTGGCTTGCGAGAAGTTGCTGACGCGCTTCAGGTATCCGATGATGCGAGTCATGTAGTCAACGTTCTTCGAGTGGCACTTAGGACATTCGTGCAGATAGCGCTTGTCGATGTGTCCACAGTCGTTGCACACAGTGTTGGGAATGTTGAATGTGAAGTAGTTGCAACCTTCCTGTGCGGCTACTTTCAGCAACTGCAGATACTGATCCTTAGACAGATGCTCGTCGAGGTTCATGTGCAGAGCCGAACCGCCAGTGAGGTGCTCGATGTAGGGAGCGCCGTGCAACTTGAACTTGTCGATGATAGAGAGCGAGTCGTCCTCCACCACGTAGAAGTAGCTGTTGTAGCAGTCGCGAGGTACGAAGTAGCCATCCTCGCGATCCCACTTGGCGTGCTTCACGCCTACGTTCTCTGCAGGAATCATCTCGCAGTTGAACATCAGGTCCTTGGTGCGATACTTCTTGTTGTATTGCTCGATGAGGCCCAGAATGCCCTGCACGAACTTCTTATACTCGTCGTTGGGCGTAATTTTCAGTCCCATGAACTCGGCGGCCTCTACCAATCCGTTGATACCGATGGTGAGATACTGGCGCGCGATGTTGATATATCCAGCATCGAACAGTGGCAGCATGCCGTGCTCCTGCAGCTCTTTCAGATTCTCGTTGTAGGCCGTCTGCACCTTGTGACACAGGTCGATGACGCCGCCCAGATACTCCAGATAGTCGATGTTGTGGTTCACGGCATACTGGATGCAGCGGTTCAGGTTGATGGTAAGCACCGACTTCGAACCCGTTGACACACCACCGGCTCCCAGTGTGTACGAGAAACCGTTGTCTGTGATTTCGTTGCGCAGGCGGCAGCATGAACTCAGCGAATCGGCATTGTCGCTCATATAGGTGAAGAACGAGTGTCCCTCGCTGTACATTTCGGCCGTAAACTCGCCCCATTCCTTGTCTTTGCATTCGCCGTTCTCGTCCACCAGCAGTGCCATTGTCTCTACGGGGAAGGTGAGCAGGGTCTTGGTGCGCTCTTTGTTAAACCACTTCATGAAGCGCTTCTGCAACCATGAGAGTCCGTCCCAGTCGGGCTTAGAACCATCGGGGAAGTAGAACTCGCCAAAGATGCTCTGGAAATAGTACTTGTCATAGTAGGCGATGTTCCAGAACACGGCCTGATAGTTACGTGCGCCAGTGGGCTGGTTCAGCGTATATACGATCTGCTCGAAGTAGTCGGTGATGATCTTGTCGATGGTGCGCTTCTTCAAGCTTAGGTCGCCCTGCTCGTCGGCGCGCTTATAGTAGTCCAGTCCGTACTCCTTGCCCAGGAAGTAGTTCATGTACATCAGGAACTCGGGTGTGGCGCAGGCGCCGCTCAGCATTGAGCTGACCATGAACACCATGTTGACAAAACCGCCAGCAAACGACTTCATGTTGGTGGGTGCGGTAGAGTTGCCGCCGATAGACATCGTGCCGCCGATGAGCCAGGGGTACATCGTGATCGAGGCGCAGTAGTTGGCCAGCGATGTCTCGTCGTTCTTATATATAAAATGGTGTGTCAGCTTGTCTATGTATTCGTCGGCCAGCTCCTTGCCATACATCTTCTTGATGCGGTCGGTGAGCAGACGGCGGTTCAGACGAATGAAGTTCGACTTGGGCAGCTCGCCTATCAGTGTGGCAATGTTTTTGTGCTCCACGTTGGCGTTGGCGTCGTATTTCGAACCGGTAGCGGCATTGACAGACTCCATGTATTCGGAAAGGAACAGCATCTTCTCCAGTGTCTCGCGGTCCTCGGTGTGCTCTTGGCGATAGAGGATAAACGATTTTGCCACTTTGTAGAAGCCTTCGCGCATCAGGGCTTCTTCAACCTGGTTCTGGATGTCTTCTACCTTGATGTCATCGTGCATATCCAGATGGCTGATGATCTTTGAGATGGTGCTCAGGTCAGCAGGTTGATCTACGCTTTCGAATGCTTTGACGATGGCATTCATAATCTTGTCTAGTGAGAATTGGTCTTTCGAACCGTCTCGCTTTGTGATGGTAAAGTTCTTGATTTCCATTCCTTTTCCTTTTTTATTGAAGTTTGTATTATAGGTTGTTTGATATGTTATCTTGTGTCTCGAAGTTTTCCGTTTTGGACAACTTTTTTATTTATCATTTTCGAAAAGTTTCCCAAAACGTTCAACTTGATTCGTTTGCAAAGTTACAAATAATATCTGAAATGGAAATGCTTTTTAATGAAAAAAATGAGGGGCTAACCTCATTTTTTCCATTTTCTTGATAAACGACGAGCTTACGAGTTGTCGCGTCGCAGTTCTTCCAATCGTTGACTGATTTTGTGTAGTTCCACGGGTATGCGTATGTTCTGCGGACAGTGCTTCACGTCTATGCAGTGGTTGCACATGATACAGTGGTCGGGCTGTCGGTCGTGGGGCACGGCGCGGTCAAGACTTATCAGATAATTGCGGCGGTTCTTGCGATATTCTGGGTCGCCAGCGTCGTTGGGCATCTTCTTGTCGATGATCCACTTGTTGTAGTGCAGGAAGTTGGCAGGGATGTCGATGCCATAGGGGCAGGGCATGCAGTATTTGCAGTCGTTGCAGGGGATGGTGTCCATCTCCATCATCTGTTGAGCAATCTCAGTGTCAAGGAAGTGCTGCTCCTCCTCGTTCAGTGGCTGCAGCGGACAGTAGGTCAGCAGGTTGTCTTTCAGGTGTTCCATATAGGTCATACCGCTCAACACCGTCAACACACCCTTGGGGGTTCCTGCATAGCGGAAGGCCCATGATGCCAGCGACTTCTGTGGCTCGCGCTCTTTCAGTTGGCTCACCACGTAGCTGGGCAGTTTCACAAGTCGTCCACCCAACAGTGGTTCCATGATGACGGCGGGGATGCCGCGCTTCTGCAGTTCGCCGTAGAGATACGAAGCATCAGTGTTGCGGTCGTTCATCTCGTTGGCGTAGGTCCAATCCAGGTAGTTCAGCTGTATCTGCACGAAGTCCCAATGATATTTATCGTGGTTGGCAAGCAGGTAGTCGAACACCTCGACATCACCGTGGTACGAAAAACCAAGGTTGCGTATGCGTCCGGCGCGTCGTTCCTCCATCAGGAAGTCCAGCATGCCGTTGTCCAGATAGCGCTGGCTGAAGTTTTGCATGCCGCCACCGCCCACGCTGTGCAGCAAGTAGTAGTCGATGTAATCTACCTGCAACTCTTTCATAGAGTTGTGGTACATCTCGACAGAAGCCTTGTGCGACCACAGCTTAGGGTCGAAGTTCGACAATTTGGTGGCCACGAAGAAGCTCTTGCGTGGATGGCGCTTCAGGGCGATGCCTGTGCAGCGTTCCGACTGTCCCTGACAGTACACGGGTGATGTGTCGAAGTAGTTCAGACCGTGTGCCAGTGCATAGTCCACCTGCTGGTTGATCATCTCTTGGTCAAACTCCTCCGAGTCGGGCTTCTGGGGTAATCGCATCATGCCATAGCCCAGTATCGACACCTTGTCGCCTGTGGTGGGGTTGGTGCGATAGGTCATTTGTCCCGTTGGTGGTTCACCGACGTTGTCGGTCTGCTCAATTCTTTTCTTTCCTGTGCAGGCGGCCAGCGTGACAGCAGCCCCCATCCCCATATATTTTAGAAAATCTCTTCTGTCCATCTCTTTTCCTTGTTATGATTAGTTAGATCATCTTGTGTACTTCGTGTCCCTCCACGTGGATGGCCGATAGTGGGCGTACGGGACACAGGTGCTCGCAGGCTCCGCAGCCGATGCATATCTCCTCGTTGACGGCAGGTACATAGTTCGACTCCTCGTTGTTGGGGTCCACTGGCACCATCTCGATGGCGCCGGCAGGACAGTGGCGCTCGCAGTTGCCGCATTCGGCCTCGCCCAGTGCCGAGATGCAGTAGTCGGCAGCCACCACGGCATGGCCTATCTGTATGCTCGACTTCTCGATGGCGTCTAGAGGCTTGATGGCGCCTGCGGGACATACGTCCGAGCAGCGCGTGCACTCTGGGCGACAGAAACCGCGTTCGAACGACATCACGGGTTGCATGAGGTGCATCATGTCAGTAGAGGGGCGCAGTATGCCGTTGGGACATTCCGATACACACAACTGACAGCCAGTGCAGCGCTGCGCCATATTTTTCAACGACAGAGCGCCAGGGGGCACCAGTGGGGTGGTGCGTGTGGGAGCCTTCTTTTCTACGATGTCGGCTAGTCCGCCATCTACCAGCGCTTCTGTCTCCTCAGCCATTGCGGCAGTAGCCATCATTGCAGAGGTGAGCAGGAACGAGCGACGCGAGAGACCATTAGCTTCTTTATCCTCCTTCTTTTTCTCCGTCTTGTTAAAACCGGTAGTGTATTTCAGTGCGCCAAATTTGCAGCTATCTATGCAGTCGCCACATACCACGCAGCGTGAGTAGTCTACCTCGTGGGCTTTAAAGTCGATGCAGGCAGCCTTGCAGTTCTTGGTGCACAGTGAGCAGTTGCGGCATTTGCTCTTGTCGAAGCGCACTTTCAGCAGCGAGAAGCGCGACAGCAGCGACAGCGCGGTGCCCACAGGGCAGACGGTGTTACAGTAGGTACGGCCGTTTCTCCAAGCCAGCACTGCCAATACAGCCAGCGTCAGCAGGGCGATGATGAACACAGGCAGCGATCGCATCCATACGTCCACACTATAGAAGGTGTAGCTCTCGTAGTGCTCGGCCACGACTGCCAGGACGTTGTTGCCCATCATCCATAGGGGCTGCAGCAGCGTGGTGGCTATGCGACCAAAGGCCGAGTAGGGGGCCAACAGCTGCACCAGCGTGCCAACGCCTGCAAATAGGGCGCCCGCAAAGACAACTAGCATCGTGTAGCGCAACCAACTGATGGCTTTAGAGTAGGTATAGCGGTTCTTCTTCGATTTCTTGCCCAACCATCCGAACACGTCTTGCATCACGCCCAGCGGACAAATCACTGAGCAGTAGATGCGACCAAATATCAGTGTGGCTACAGCCAGCAGCGCTACCACCACGACGTTGAGTGCCAGTGCGGCTTCCAGTGCCTGCATTTTGGCCATCCATCCTAGATAGAGGTGCAGTGTGCCGGTGAAGTCGAGAAACAGCAGTGTGAGTCCTGCGAGGCAGGTGATTCCTAGTATTTTTCTTGTTTTCTTTAGCATAGAAACGAGGGTCTTTTTATATGGTGCAAAGATATGAAATAAAGTTGAGAACGCCAAACAAAGCCCTTTCTTTTTGTAGGTTTGTATGCGGTAAAGAGGACTACTGGCTGCTGAAGTTTCCTGTTTGGCTTCTTTCGCCAGTTAACAGTATCACTTTTAGCTCCTAATTCGGGCCCTCTTGCCGGCTTAGATGGCCCGTTTTAGATTCACGCTGCAAAGGTACAACACTGGTTTTGCGGTTTACGAATACTTTGGCAAGAAATCGAAAAAAAAATATGGGGAGGGCAACTTTTTCTAGGGAAGTACAACAAAAGCGCTGCACTGTTGCAGTGTTGCAGTTCTCGAAAGGGAGTGTATATACTCGAAAAATACTTCTATATTTATATATAAATATAGAGTTAAATTTTGATATATACAGTAGTTGTTTTTATAACTGCAACGCTGCAACGCTGCAACACGAGAGCTATCATTTTCTAGGGAAGTACACGCAATGCCACAAACGTGCCATGACGCCGTATCACCGTATCACCGTAACATTTGGTAAAATCAATGGTAGGCGTAACAAGGGTATTATTTTTTATATATTATATATATTATAATATATATAATATATAAAGTAATTATATATATATCTTGCGAACTTTTGCTCGACATACTTAAAAACACAAATGTTACGGTGATACGGTGATACGGTGTCTTTTCCTGAATAAGGTTGACTCTTTAGGCCTTGTTCTTTAACATTTGCCTACCCGTACGGATTTGGTTGACTGCCTCGTCTGAGTACAGTTGACTACTTTCACTGGAGAGGTTCTTTCTCCGCTACGCTATGAAAGCGGCAAAGCCGATCGGACTCTTTTCCTAAGAACGTAGACTTCGAGCAGAAGTATAAATACCTGAAAATAATTGCCAAAACATTTGCGTATCTCATATATTTTTCGTACCTTTGTATTGTCATTAAGAAATAGCAAATCATGAGTTTTCTAGGGGCAAATGAGCGCTTTTCTGAGGGCAAATGAATCATTAACTTTCTAACCATTAAAAACACACGAAAAATTATGGCAAAACTTAGAATCAAAAAGTATGTGAACCAGGTGAAGAACTCGAAGATGTTCGGTAAGTGGTACGGACGCGTGAACTACAACGATACGCTCTCTACCGACGACCTGTGCCGCCACATCTCCAAGCATGGTACCATCTACACCTCCGATGTGGTGAAGGGTGTCATCGAGCGCTTCGTGCTCTGCTTCGAGGAGCTGCTGCACGAGGGCTACAAGATCAAGCTCGACGGTCTGGGCACGTTCTCGCTGAAGATGAGTACCACGGGTGCTGAATCGGCGGAGGAGTTCGGAGTGCAGAACATCAGGAATCTGCAGGTGAAGTTCAACGGCGACAAGAAGAAGTTCTCGGAGTACGCTAGTTCTACGTTCAAGAAGAACGCTCGCTTCGAGATTGAGCCTGACGCGAGTGAAAATGAAAAGGAGCAGGGGGAGAATGAGGACTAACCCCTCAAACCCCTCCCGCAGAGAGGTTTGGCCTGCTTCGCAGGGAAATTTTTCAAAATTGAAAACAAAATTTTTCATTTTTATTTTCTTTCTCGCCTGACACAAGCCGAAGGGATATAAATCTCTGTTTAATTTTGAATCAAATTTTGAAGAATTTGACTTTCCCTGTCGGCCGTCGAGCTAAACCTTCCCGCCGCAGGCGGCCCCAAATCGTAATTAACCAAATTAACCGAATAATACTATGAAGAAACTGGAAACTTGGAAGTTTGTATTGCAAACTGTTATCGCCATCCTTACGGCGATCGCCACTAGCCTCGGCGTGGCTAGTTGTATGAATTAGGAACCCCTCCCCATCCCTCCCAAGGGGAGGGGGTTGGAAGTAAGAAAGTCTCCCCCTTGGGGAGATTTAGAGGGGGGTTGGTTGACTACGTAGGCACTCCCCTCCCTTCAAGGGGAGGGGCAGGGGTGGGGTCTGTATCTCCATTTGCAGTTAGAACAATACTGACCCCACCCCCGACCCCTCCCCTACATGGGAGGGGAGGAAAAAACGACCCCTCCCCATCCCTCCCAAGGGGAGGGGGTTAGAAGTAAGAAAGTCTCCCCCTTGGGGAGATTTAGAGGGGGTTGCTTTTCTTGGAAATTTTGACAATGAAGATACTGATTTCGTAGAGCAGGGCGATGGGAAGGGATACAAGAAGAAGGGTGAAGACATCGGTGGTGGGGGTGATGATGGCTGCCACTACGAGGATGGCGACGATAGCATGGCGACGATAGTGGGTCATCAGGGTGGGGGAAATGACCCCCAGACGACCAAGGATGGCACAGACCACGGGCAACTCAAAGACGGCACCCATGACCAGACTCATGGATACGAGCGTGTCGGCATAGCTCTGAAGTGTGAGCATGTTGCTGACATTAGGGCTGACCTGGTAGGTGCCGAGGAAACGCACAGTGAGAGGGAATATGAGCATGTAGCACACGAGTGTGCCCAACATGAACATTAAATAGCCAGAGAGCGTGATCCACAGCGCAGCACGGCGCTCGTGGCGGTAGAGCCCTGGTGATATGAAACGGAAAAGCTCGAAAAGCACGTAGGGCGCAGCACATAGCAAGCCGGCATACAAGGCCATACGCATGTGTGTCATGAACTGTTCGGTGAGCCCCGTGTTGATTAGGTGGAGCGCAAACGGCTCGGTGTGTAGCCAGCGAAATGTGACAAACTGGCTGTTGCTCGGCGCCAGCACCAACGCAAAGAGCCAGTCCTTTAGGCAGAAGGCCACCGTGCCCACTGCTACTACCACGGCTAGCGAGCGCAGGATGACCCAGCGCAGAATGTCGAGATGCTGCCAGAAGGTGGCTGCCTCGTTATTTTTCATCCTTCTTGGCTTCGTCTTCGATGTCGGCTTTCACGTCGCCCACTTCGTTCATGCCCTCTTTGAAGCTTTTCACGCCTTTGCCCAGGCCGCGCATCAGTTCGGGAATCTTAGAGCCGCCAAAGAGCAGCAGTACAACGAGGGCGATGAACAGCAGCTCTGGTGCGCCCAGTCCTAAGAGCAGTAATGTTTTTGTTGCTAACATAAAAATTATGATTTAAATCATCGGGACAAAGGTACACATTTTAATTCTTTTTTCGTAACTTTGCAACCAAATTTTTAAGCTTTTGATCATGGGATTCTGGAAAACATTGTTGGGTGGGGTCGACGAAACCCCCGAGGAAGATAAGAAAAACGCCGATGCCAAGCAGTTTGATCTGCTGAAATACGACGGTGTGAAGGCTATGCGCATAGGGCAGTTTGACTATGCCGTGAAGTGCTATCGCGAGGCGCTGAAGATACAAGACGACCTGGAGGTGCGCGACTACCTGTCGCAGGCACTCATCCGCCAGGGGCAATTGGCTGAAGCCATCACCGAGCTGAAGGCCCTCTACCAGCAGACCCCCGACAATGTAGAGGTGCTGCTGCAGGCCGCCCATGTGGCCTATATGCAGGAAGACTACGACGAGATGGACACCCTCTGTCAGCAGGCGCTGCAGGTGGACGAGACCCATCCTCGCGTACATTATTTATATGCACAGGCCTGCGCTGGTCGTGGCGACATCATTGGCGCCATAGCTCGCCTGACCAAAGCCGTGGTGCTAGACCCCGACTTTGCCGATGCCCGCCTGCTGCGCGCCCAGGTGCTGACCAAGATGGGCGAGGTGAAGGGTGCCAAGGAGGACGTGGACTGGCTGATGGCTCGCCACGCCGACCACGAAGACGTGGTGCTGGCTGCCGCACGCCTGGCACAGACCGAGGGACAGGCCGACGAGGCACTGCAGCTCTACACCCGCCTGATAGACATGAACCCCTTCCACCTGGAGGCCTACCACGAGCGCGGCCGATTGCGCTATGAGGCAGGCGACAAGCAGGGTGCCGAGGAAGACATGCAGAAACTGCTGGAGCTGAACCCCAATGAACTAGCCGACGTCAGTGGTGATTACTCGGCTGAGGGCGTAGAACAGCACATGAAACGCGTCTATTCAGCCATAAATCCATTTGGATTGTAAAAAAACTCGGAAAAAGTTTGGCTGTTTGACGAATTTGTTATACTTTTGCACCCGATAATTACAATTAGTAACAAAAATGACGAAATTTAATGCATACTTCTATTTTTATTATTACTTTACAAGCAATTGTGAAGCGGGTAGTCGTATGTAAAATTAAAGAATTGAAGAATTAAAAAATTAAATAAGGCCCCGCTTCACGAAGAGTGAAAGTGGGGCTTCCTTTTTAGAACATGAAAAGAATAGCGATACAAGGCATCACAGGGTCGTTTCACGACATCGCCGCCCATCAGTATTTCGAGGGCGAACAACTGCAGTTGATCTGTTGCAACACCTTCGAGCAAGTGTTCGAGAGCGTGCGCCAGGATCCCACCGTCATTGGTATGGCAGCCATCGAGAACACCATAGCCGGTTCGCTGCTGCACAACTACGAGTTGCTGCGCGACAGTGGCACCACCGTGGTGGGCGAGCACAAGTTGCACATCACCCACTGCATCTGCTGTCTGCCCGAGGATGACTGGGACACCATCACCGAGGTGCACTCGCACCCCGTGGCACTGATGCAGACGCGCCACTACCTGGAGCACCACCCGCAGCTGCGCATCGTGGAGGGCGACGACACCGCAGGCTCTGCCAAGATGATAGCCGAAGGCCACCATCGCGGATGGGCCGCCATCTGTCATGCAGAGGCTGCCAAGCTCTACGGGCTGAAGGTGCTGGAGAACGGCATCGAGGACAATAAGCATAACTTCACCCGTTTCCTGGTGTGCTCCATGCCTCAGAAGGCCGACATGCTGCGCCCACTCGTAGAGAGCAACAAGGCCAGCATCGTCTTCTCGTTGCCCCACGAAGAGGGTTCGCTCTCGGCTGTGCTCGCCATCTTGTCGTTCTACAAGATCAACCTCACGAAGATACAGTCGCTGCCCATCATCGGCAAGGAGTGGGAGTATCTGTTCTATGTCGATGTGACCTATAGCGACCTCACGCGCTATCGTCAGGCCGTGGATGCCATCATCCCCCTGACGCGCGACCTGAAAATCTTAGGGGAATATAAGGCGATTTGAAGGATTGAAGGATTGAAAAATTGAAGGATTGAAGGATTGAAGGATTGAAAAATTGAAGAATTGAAATAGTATATGGAAACAAAAGTAAATACAGGTAGTGAAGAAATTGGAAAGGAGAAGAGAACTTCAACTCTTCAATCTTTCAATTCTTCAATTTTACCAGCCGACAGGCTGAACTTAGTACAGGAGTACTACTTCAGTCGTAAACTGAAAGAGGTGGCCCAACTAAACGCAGAAGGCAAGGATATCATCTCCTTGGCTATCGGAAGCCCTGATATGCCACCTTCGAAACAGACCATTGACAAACTTTGTGAGGTGGCCAACGAACCCTCGGCCCACGGCTATCAACCCACTATGGGCACGCCCGAGCTGCGCGAGGCTATGGCCCGCTTCTATAAGCGCTGGTACGGCGTGGATATAGACGGAAAGACCGAGGTGCTGCCACTGATCGGTTCGAAGGAAGGCATCCTGCACGTCACACTGGCTTTCGTGAACCCAGGCGACGAGGTGCTGGTGCCAAACCCAGGCTATCCCACCTATACCTCGCTGTCGAAGATACTTGGAGCCAAGATTGTGAACTACAACCTGCGCGAGGATTGCGGATGGCAGCCCGATTTCGACGAGCTGGAGAAAATGGATCTGTCGAAGGTGAAACTGATGTGGACCAACTATCCCAATATGCCGACGGGCGGACGCGCCCAGCGAGCCACCTACGAACGATTGGTGCAGTTTGCCAAAGCCCACAATATCGTGGTGGTGAACGACAATCCCTATAGCTTCATCCTCAGCGAAGAGCGCCTCTCGCTGATGCAGGTGCCAGGCGCCAAAGACTGCTGCATAGAGTTCAACTCTATGTCGAAAAGTCATAACATGCCAGGATGGCGTGTGGGTATGTGCGTGTCTAACCCACAGTTTATCCAGTGGATATTGAAGATCAAAAGCAACGTAGATAGCGGCACCTTCCGCGGCATCCAGTTGGCAGCTGCCCAGGCTCTGGACAATGACGAGGCCTGGCATCGCGAATACAACATCGAGACCTATCGTCGCCGTCGCCAGTGGGCCGAGAAGATCATGGAAGCACTGGGATGCACGTACGACAAGAATCAGGTGGGTATGTTCCTCTGGGGACGCATACCCGATGACGTGCAGAACGTAGAAGACCTGACCGAGCGTGTGCTCCACGAGGCCCGCGTCTTCATCACCCCAGGCTTCATCTTTGGCTCTAACGGCAATTGCTACATCCGCATCTCGCTGTGTGCCAAAGAAGAGAAGATTAAACAAGCGCTTCAAAGAATTGAAAAATTGAAGGATTGAAAAATTGAATTGAAAAATTGAAGGATTGAAAAATTGAATTGAAAAATTGAAGGATTGAAAAATTGAAGTTTTTCATGTGATGAAAGAAATTGTGATTGCAAACTTGAGCATGGATTTTGCACTGAGAATAGTAAACTTGTACAAGAATCTGTGTGATGACAAGCAGGAATATGTAATGTCAAAGCAGTTATTATACAAAGCTTCATACCTAACAGAGAATGAACATGAATCGATGATGAAGGATTTGCGTATTATAATAGGAACATTAGTAAATACAATAAAGAAAACAAAAGATAACGTTATGGAGGAGAATTGAAAGATGAAGAAAGATTGAAAGATGAAGAAAGATTGAAAGATTGAAAGATTGAAAAATTGAAGGATTTCAATTCTTAAACTTTTCAATTCTAAAAAAAACTTCAATTCTAAAAAAAACTTCAATTCTAAAAAAAACTTCAATTCTTCAATTCTTCAATTCTTAAATTTTAAAGAATATGGAACTAGAATTATCACCATTGAATTTGCCTAGTGACAACGAACGTCCCTTCGTGATTGCAGGCCCTTGCTCTGCCGAGACCGAGGAGCAAGTAATGACCACAGCTAAACAGTTGGCTATGAAAGGCTGCCACAACTTCCGCGCTGGCGTGTGGAAGCCACGCACCAAGCCTGGTGGCTTCGAGGGTCATGGCGAACCTGCGCTGAAATGGCTGAAGCAGGTTAAAGAGGAAACCAAGATGTTGGTATCTACCGAGGTGGCTACGCCCGAGCATGTGGAGCTGGCTTTGAAATATGGTATCGACATTCTATGGATTGGTGCCCGCACATCGGCCAACCCCTTTGCCATGCAGGCACTGGCCGACTCGCTTCAGGGCGTCGATGTACCCGTGTTTGTTAAGAATCCCGTGAACCCCGACTTGGAGCTTTGGATCGGAGCTCTGGAACGTCTTAATCAAGCTGGCGTGAAGCGACTGGGAGCTATCCATCGCGGTTTCTCGTCGTACGACAAGAAGATCTATCGCAACATGCCTATGTGGCAGATACCCATCGAGCTGCATCGCCGCATACCCGAGCTGCCAATCATCTGCGACCCATCGCATATCGGCGGACGTCGCGAACTCATCGCACCGCTATGTCAGCAGGCTATGGACCTGGGCTTCGACGGACTCATCGTAGAGAGCCACTGCGACCCCGACAAGGCATGGAGCGACGCCGCTCAGCAGGTGACACCCGATGTGCTTGACTACATCCTCTCGCTGTTGGTGATTCGCGATGAGCACACCACCACAGAAGGCATCCAGCAGTTGCGCAAACAGATTGACGAGCTCGATAACCAGTTGATGGATTTGCTGGCCAAGCGTATGCGCGTGTGCCGCGAGATAGGTCAGTATAAGAAAGAGCACAACATGACCGTGCTGCAGACCTCGCGCTACAACGAGATCTTGGCCAAGCGTGGTGCTCAGGGTTCCCTGCTAGGCATGGGTTCCGACTTTGTGGCCAAGGTCTTTGAGGGTATCCACGAGGAGAGCGTAAGACAACAGATAGAAATTATTAATAAATAAAATTGAAAGATTGAAAGATTGAAGGATTGAAGTCCATGCGGCTTGAAAAACTTCAATTTTTCAATTCTTAAATTCTATTTCTTTTTTATGAAAATATTAGTCATGGGAGCAGGTAAGATGGGAAGTTTCTTTATCGACCTGCTGAGCTTCGACCACGAGGTGGCTGTATTCGAACGCGATGCCAAGCGCATGCGCTTCACCTACAACTGCCAACGGTTTACAACCTACGAGGAAATAAAGGCTTTCGAGCCAGAACTGCTGATCAATGCCGTCACGCTGAAATACACCATTCCAGTGTTCAAAGAGGTGATACCCTATCTGCCCAAAGAGTGCATCATCAGCGATATCGCCAGCGTGAAAACCGATTTGAAAGACTTTTACGAACAGACTGGCATGCGCTACGTCTCTACACACCCGATGTTTGGACCCACGTTTGCCAATCTGCAGCAGCTCTCTGAGGAGAACGCCATCATCATCCAGGAAGGCGACTGCATGGGGCGCTGCTTCTTCAAGGACCTGTATAACAAGTTGGGACTCAATATCTATGAGTACACCTTTGAGGAGCACGACAAGACGGTGGCCTACTCGCTGAGTATTCCTTTCGTATCTACCTTCGTCTTTGCAGCCGTGATGAAACATCAGGATGCACCAGGCACCACCTTCAAGCGCCACATGCGCATAGCCAAGGGCGTGCTGAACGAAGACGACTACCTGCTGCAGGAAATCCTGTTCAACCCCTATACCCACGACCAGGTGGCGCAGATACGCACAGAACTGAAAGAACTGCTGGAGATTATCGACCAGAAAGATGCTGTCGGCATGAAGGCCTACCTGAACAAGATTCGTGATAATGTGCGAGGGGATATCGAGATAAAGCGATAGCTTTTTAACGCAAAATAGAATGAAAGATTCGTCGTGAATATGATGGGTCTTTCATTTTTTTTAGTACCTTTGACTGCGTCTAAGGTACTTGCACTCGAAAGAAAAAATAAAAAGCGAGCCTTTTATTTTGTTCTTTGCTCGTTTATTCGTACCTTTGCAGCCGAATTCGAATTTAAACAATTGTTTTAGGAATGAATATTTCTTATAAATGGCTGAAAGAATACGTTGATTTCGACCTTTCGCCGCAGCAGGTATGCGATGCACTGACCTCTACGGGACTCGAAGTTGACGCTCTCGAAGAAGTACAATCCATACGTGGTGGATTGAAAGGACTCTATGTGGGCAAGGTGCTCACTTGCGAATTGCATCCCAATTCTGATCACCTTCATGTAACGACTGTTGACCTGGGCAAGGGCGAACCCTCACAGATTGTATGTGGCGCTCCTAATGTGGCTGCTGGTCAGAAGGTTATCGTGGCCGATCTGGGCTGCGTGCTCTACGATGGCGATCAGGAATTTGTTATCAAGAAATCAAAACTGCGTGGCGTTGAGTCTAACGGTATGATCTGCGCCGAAGACGAGATCGGAATCGGCAGCAGTCACGATGGCATCATTGTGCTGCCCGAGGATGCCGTGGTAGGTACACCAGCTGCCGAGTACTACAACCTGGAGAGCGACTGGCTCATCGAGGTAGATATCACTGCCAATCGTGCTGATGCACTGTCGCACTGGGGTGTGGCACGCGATCTCTATGCATGGTTGAAGCAGAACGGCTACGAGACAGCACTGCATCGCCCTGGCGTAGAAGACTTCTCAGTGGATAATAACGACCTGCCCATTGAGGTGGAGATTGCTAATACAGACGCTTGCAAGCGCTATGCTTGTGTCAGCGTGACTGGCTGCGAGGTGAAAGAGTCGCCCGACTGGCTGAAGAACAAGCTGACCACTATCGGTCTTCGCCCAATAAATAATATTGTGGACATCACCAACTATGTGATGATGGCCTACGGACAGCCTCTGCACACCTTCGATGCCGATATGGTGAAGGGCCACAAGATCGTGGTGAAGACGATGCCCGAGGGTACGCCCTTCGTCACACTCGATGGCGAGGAGCACAAGCTCTCTGACCGAGACCTGGCTATCTGCAACGCTGAGGAGCCTATGTGCATCGCAGGCGTGTTTGGCGGAAAGGGTAGTGGAACCTACGAGACCACTCGTAACGTGGTGCTGGAGAGTGCCTATTTCCATCCCACCTGGATTCGTAAGTCGGCTCGTCGTCATGGTCTGAGCACTGATGCGTCGTTCCGCTTTGAGCGTGGCATCGACCCCAATGGCGTCATCTATGCCCTGAAGCAGGCTGCCCTGCTCTGCAAGGAGCTGGCAGGCGGTAAGGTTTCTATGGAAATCTGTGATGTTTACCCAGAGAAGATAGAGAATGCTGTGGTTGACCTGCAGTATAGCTATGTGCACAATCTGGTGGGTAAGGACATCCCCGTAGAGACCATCAAGAGTATCTGTGACACACTGGAGATGAAGGTGCTGGAGGAGAATGCTGAAGGCCTGAAACTGGAAGTACCTGCTTATCGTGTGGACGTGCAGCGCCCCTGCGATGTGGTAGAGGATATCCTGCGCATCTATGGATATAATAATGTGGAGATCCCCACACAGCTGAAGTCAAGCTTGGTGATCAAGGCCGAGGAAGACCGCAAGCACAAACTGCAGAATGTGGTCTCTGAGCAGCTGGTGGGTGCTGGCTTCAACGAGATACTGAACAACTCGCTGACCAAGACAGCTTACTATGGCGAGGACGAGACGGTGGTGAAGATCATGAACCCGCTGTCAAGCGATCTCGGCGTGATGCGTCAGACACTGTTGTATGGCGGTTTGGAAAGCGTAGAGCACAACGTGAAGCGTAAGAACGCCAACCTGCGTTTCTTCGAGTTTGGCAACTGCTACTTCTTCGACCCTGAGAAAAAGAATGACGACACCCCCATGCAGGCCTATAAGGAAGAGAACTTCATGGGTATCTGGGTGACGGGTAAGCGTGTAGAGGGCTCATGGGCTCATCCTAATGAGGATAGCTCTTACTTCGAACTGGCTGCACACGTACAGAACATCCTGAGCCGCATAGGCATGAAGCAGGGATTGATGGTGCAGAAAAAGAGCGAGAATCCAAACTTCTCGGCTGGCATTGTGATCGAGAATCGTGGTGGAAAGAAGCTCATCGAGATGGGTATCCTGTCTAAGAAGCTCCTGAAGCAGTTCGACCTGCAGCAGCCCGTTTACTTCGCAGAACTCAACTGGACGCAGCTGATGAAGGCTACGAAGAAGAATGAGGTGACATTCACTGAGATTTCTAAGCATCCTGCTGTAAGTCGTGACCTGGCTCTGCTGGTAGATAATGCCGTTGAGTTTGCACAGATTGAGCAGATAGCACGTCAGACTGAGAAGAAACTGCTGAAGAAGGTAGAGCTCTTCGACGTTTACGAGGGTAAGAATCTGCCTGAAGGCAAGAAGTCGTATGCTGTCAACTTCATTCTGCAAGACACAGAGAAGACAATGAACGACAAGCAGATCGACGCCATCATGCAGAAGCTGATTGCTCAGCTGAAGAAGCAGCTCAATGCAGAGCTTCGTTAACCCTTGTCCCCTAAGTACTTTGCAAAGCAAAGCGGCATAGCCGAGCGAGGGGACGACAGGGGTCTGAACGAGATAATTAATAGAATAATAATAACAATGGGGCAATGAACATGTGTTCAGACCCCCAACCCCCTAACTTAGGGGGCAAAAAAATATAAACAATGGGAAGAGCATTTGAATATCGTAAAGCTACAAAGCTGAAAAGATGGGGCCACATGGCCAAGACATTCACAAAGATTGGTAAGCAGATTGCCATCGCTGTAAAGGCTGGCGGTCCAGAGCCTGAGAACAACCCCGCACTGCGTGCTATCATTGCCAACGCTAAGCGCGAGAACATGCCAAAGGATAACATCGAGCGTGCTATCAAGAACGCTATGGGTAAGGACCAGAGCGACTATAAGGAGGTAACCTACGAGGGATACGGTCCTCACGGAATCGCTATCTTCGTGGAGACTCTGACCGACAACACCACTCGTACTGTAGGCGACGTTCGTTCGGTGTTCAACAAGTTCAATGGTAACCTGGGTACCCAGGGCTCACTGAGCTTCCTCTTCGACCACAAGTCTGTGTTCACCTTCAAGAAGAAGGACGGACTGGATATGGACGAGATGATTCTCGACCTGATTGACTATGGCGTAGAGGACGAGTACGACGAGGACGAGGAGGAGAACAGCATCACTATCTATGCCGATCCTTCAAGCTTCAGCGCTGTGCAGAAGCACCTGGAGGAGAACGGCTTCGAGGTGACTGGTGCTGAGTTCACTCGTATTCCTAACGACCTGAAAGATGTAACACCTGAGGAGCGCGAAACTATCGACAAGATGGTAGAGAAGCTCGAGGACTTCGATGATGTTCAGACCGTTTACACCAATATGAAACCCGAAGAGGAAGCTTAAGTAAATTGGTTAAGATCATAAAAATAGCGAAGCTTTTTCAACGAGCTTCGCTATTTTTTTTATTTCAATTTTTTTCTATTTTTTTTGTTTCTTATCTCTTTATTCCTAGCTGTGTTTCTTATTGATAGTCTTCCTTGACGATCGTCGTTTCGAAAAGCACACTGTCAGGATTGTTCAAATGACGATAGATGTAGTGAAAGCTATAGCCCTTCTCGCGATGAGCTTTGTATTTAGGTTCTTGTCTCAACTCGCTGATCAGTGCCTGACGTAGCTGGTCAGTGGGAATAGCAAAGTCGTTGATACGGAAATACTGACTCTGGGTCAGTGTGGGAATGTCGAAAACAATGCTGTCTAGATACATAGTGCTTTCAGTATTCAACGGCATCGGACATTTTGTTTGGGTGAACTCTTTGTTCTCGCGAGCAATACGCTCTTCGAGCGACTCCTGACAAGACATCAGGATAAGGGCAGAAACAGCAAGTAATAGAAGATGCTTCATATTTGTAACTATTTTGAATTATTTTGCGTGCAAAATTACGAAAAAAAAGCAAAAATGCGGTTCGTTTGATGTTTTTTTTGTACTTTTGCAATTTAAAGAGAAGAACATCATAATGAAGAATATCCGAAATTTCTGTATCATCGCACATATTGACCACGGTAAATCAACCTTGGCCGACAGATTGTTGGAACGCACAAAGACTATTCAGGTGACTGAAGGACAAATGCTCGACGACATGGACCTGGAGCGTGAACGTGGTATCACCATCAAGAGTCATGCCATCCAAATGGAATATGAGCGTGATGGAGAGAAATATATATTGAACTTGATTGACACCCCAGGACATGTGGATTTCTCGTACGAGGTGTCAAGAAGTATTGCAGCTTGCGAAGGCGCACTGCTGGTGGTAGATGCTACACAGGGTGTGCAGGCACAGACCATCTCAAACCTTTATATGGCTATCGATAACAATCTGGAGATTATTCCAGTTATCAACAAAATCGATATGCCTAGTGCTATGCCTGATGAGGTTGAGGACGAGATTGTAGATCTGATAGGTTGCGACCCAGAAGATATTATTCGTGCTAGCGGAAAGACTGGTGAGGGTGTTGACGAGATTCTAAATGCTGTGGTTGATCGTATTCCTCATCCCGTTGGAGATGAGAAGGCACCCTTGCAGGCGTTGATTTTTGACTCTGTATTTAATTCTTTCCGCGGTATTATTGCCTACTTTAAGATAACCAATGGCGTTATCCGCAAGGGCGATAAGGTTAAGTTCTTTAATACGGGTATGGAATACGATGCTGACGAGGTGGGCGTATTGAAGATGGATATGATACCTCGTAACGAGTTGCGCACTGGCGATGTAGGCTATATCATTAGTGGTATCAAGAACTCAAAAGAGGTGAAGGTGGGTGATACTATTACCCACGTAGAGCGCCCCTGCGAGAAAGCTATCGAAGGATTCCAGGAGGTGAAGCCTATGGTGTTTGCCGGTGTTTATCCCATTGATCCTGCCGACTATGAGAACTTGCGTGCATCGTTAGAGAAATTGCAACTGAATGATGCTTCGCTGACTTTCCAACCAGAGTCTTCAGTAGCCCTGGGCTTCGGATTCCGTTGCGGCTTCTTGGGCTTGCTCCATATGGAGATCGTGCAGGAACGACTGGATCGTGAGTTCGATATGGATGTCATCACCACTGTGCCCAACGTGTCGTATATGTGCTACACCAAGCAGGGTGAGGTGAAAGAGGTTCACAACCCGTCTGGATTGCCTGATCAGACACTGATAGATCATATCGAAGAACCCTATATTCGCGCTTCTATTATCACGGCAGCTGACTTTATTGGACCTATCATGACGCTTTGTCTGGATAAGCGTGGCGAACTGCTGGATCAACAGTATGTCAGTGGTAATCGTGTGGAACTGCACTTCATGTTGCCTTTGGGCGAAATCGTGATTGACTTCTACGATAAGCTGAAAAGTATCTCTAAGGGATATGCTTCGTTCGACTATCATATCGATTCGTTCCGTCCGTCGAAGCTGGTGAAGCTGGATATCCTGCTCAACGGTGAGCCTGTGGATGCACTCTCTACGTTGACCCATCAGGACAATGCCGTGACCTTCGGTCGCCGCATGTGTGAGAAGCTGAAAGAGTTGATACCGCGCCAGCAGTTTGATATTGCCATTCAAGCAGCTATCGGTGCAAAGATTATTGCACGCGAGACGGTCAAGCAGGTTCGTAAGGATGTGCTTGCAAAGTGTTATGGCGGTGACGTAAGTCGTAAGCGCAAACTGCTGGAGAAGCAGAAACGAGGTAAGAAGCGTATGAAGCAAATTGGTAATGTCGAGGTGCCTCAGAAGGCATTCTTGGCAGTATTGAAACTTGACTAAAGACTATCTACTAGAACTATAATTAAAGAAAGGAGTAAAAGAAACAATGCCAACGAACCTAAGTTTAACCACCAGAGACGTAGCTCGCGAGTTAGCACGTCGTTACAGTACGATGACCCACGATGAACTAGACATCCTGGAGAGTATCCTTGTGCCGATGAAGTTCTCAAAAGGAGAAAAGATTCTGGACGAAGGACAAGTGTGTCGTCATATCTTTTGGATAGTAAAGGGCCTTGTACGCCAGTTCTATTACAAGAACAATAAGGAACTGACCGAGTATATGGCCACAGAGAATACTATTTGTATGAGTATTGAGAGTCTTTTTAAAGAGGCTCCTTCTCTGCAGATTATTCAGGCTCTTGAACCAACCATTATCTTTGCTATTCCTATGCACGAGCTGGAGATGGCTGCCATGAAGAGCGTGAACATACAGATGCTATATCGTAAGATATTGGAGGAATCGCTTATCATCAGTCAGCAGCATGCGGATATGCTGCGTTTTGAGAGCGCACAAGATCGTTATCAGAAGTTGGTGAAGACTGCTCCACAGCTGGTGTTGCGTGCTCCTCTGGTTTATATCGCTAGCTATCTGCAGATGACTCCGGAGACGTTGAGTCGTGTTCGAACGGCTACGTTGTTGAACGGATAAGTTTTTTATTCCAATAAGCATAAACAAAAAGAGCGGCTTCTCATCGGAAGGCCGCTCTCTTTTGTTTGTATTGCTCTTTGCTTGTATTAGAGAACTCTCACGTTTATTTGTAGAGGTATCGCTTGATACTCTTCTTAGGTGTTTTCTCAAACTCCTCTTCTCTGATTTCTACCTCTGCGATTTTCTCGTAGGCAGGAAGCTGCTCGTTCAGTGTCTGACGGTTTTGCTCCATAATTCCCATCAAGTCCTCTTTCGTGAAGTTCATCGCTTTGGCTTCCTCCAGATCGGGATGGATGAGGGCTACCAACTTGGTGTCGCGTTGTACGACGATGCTCTCTACCACCATAGTCATTGAGTTCAGCTTGTCCTCAATCTCCTCAGGGTAGATGTTCTGTCCGTTAGCACCCAGCAACATGTTCTTTGAGCGTCCGTTGATAAAGACATTACCCTCAAAGTCCATCGTGCCCAGGTCGCCAGTATGATACCAGCCGTCCTTGTCGATTGTTTCTGCAGTCGCTTCAGGATTCTTGTAGTAACCCAGCATAACGTTAAGTCCGCGAGCCAATATCTCACCAGGAATATGTTCTGGATCGGGAGAGTCAATCTTTACTTCCATGTGGAGTACGGCCTTACCGCATGAGCCCGGCTTGAAGTCGTGGTAATCCTCGTAGCAGATGATGGGAGCACACTCTGTGGCTCCATAACCAACGGTGTAGGGGAAATTGATGCGCTTCAAGAACTGCTCTACTTCCTGATTGAAGGCAGCACCTCCAATGATAACCTCATACATCTCACCACCAAAGGCATTCACTACTTCTTTGCAAATCATGTCGCGTACCTTAGCTGAGATGATAGGCATCTGCAGCAGCAAGCGCATGCGGTTGTTCTGTATCTTGGGGAATACCTTCTTACGGATAATCTTTTCGATGACCAGAGGTACTGCAATAATAATCTTTGGCTTCACCTCAGCAAAAGCTTGTGCGATGATGGCAGGTGATGGCGTGCGATTCAGATAGAACACGTGGCAGCCGTGCAGAAATTCGAATAGGAATTCGAAAGCCATACCATACATGTGGGCCATTGGCAGGATAGAGATAACGTTATCTCCCTTCTTGATGGTGTTGCCCAGCACGTTTCCTGCGAAATCGTAGTTTGACCAAATGGCGCGATAGGGAATCATCACACCCTTAGAGAAACCGGTTGTACCGCTGGTATAGTTGATGAGAGCCAACTCGTCGCCATTCTCCTCGTGGTAATAGTGAATGTGCTCTTTGCGGAAATACTTGGGATATTTCTGTCCATAGAGTGCATTCAGGTTCTCGCGGGCATAAGTCAGTTTTTCTGAGCGCGACACGATGAGTGAGTAATCTGTGTTGCGAATAATACCTTCCAATCCGGGCATCTGTTCTGCATCAATCGTTCCTGCAACGTGGTCACCGGCAAACAAAAGTTTTGCATCCGAATGATTCACTATATTGTGTATCTGATCTGGCATGAATTCATGCAGAATAGGTACTGCGATTGCTCCATACGTTAGTGTGGCAAGGAAAGCTACAGCCCATTGGCTGCTATTGCGGCCACAGAGTGCAATCTTGTCGCCTTTCTTAACGCCAGAGTTCTCAAATAGTATATGAACCTTCTCAATCTTACGTGCTACATCATGATATTGCAGCGTCTGACCCTTATAGTCAGTAAGTGCATCAAGATCCCAGTTGTCCAGGATGCTTTTTTCAATCAGTTCGTTAAAACTTGGTATGTGTTCCATAATTGTATTTTATTCTTGGTAGAGATAGCGTTTGATGCTCTTCTTAGGTGTCTTCTGGAATTCCTCCTTGCGCAACTCGATGCTGCTGATGCGACTGAACGGAGGCAACTGTGCGTTGAGGTTCTCACGGTTTTGGTCCATGACAGCTTCCAGCTCTTCCTCACTGAAGTTTACTATTTCATCCTGATCGGGATATACGAGCGCAATGAGTTTTTCGTCTCTCTGGATGACAAGACACTCGCTGACCATTGGCATTGAAGAGAGCTTGTCTTCAATCTCCTCTGGATAAATGTTTTGTCCGCTTGCTCCCAGCAACATGTTCTTGATGCGTCCGCGAATGAAGATGTGTCCCTCTTCGCCCAAGGTGCCCAGGTCGCCTGTGTGATACCATCCATCTTTGTCGAGAGCCTGATTGGTTGCCTCCTCATTCTTGTAGTATCCCAGCATGACATTTTGTCCGCGTGTAATAATCTCACCAGGGGTGTTGAAGGGGTCGTCGCTCACGATACGCACTTCCATTCCGTCAACAGGTTTGCCACAAGAGCTGGGTGCAAATTCTTTCCAGTCGCAGTAGCTGATAAGTGGAGCGCACTCTGTGGCTCCGTAGCCTACGGTAATGGGGAAGTTGATGCTCATGAGGAATTCTTCCACTTCTTTTGAAAGTGCTGCTCCGCCCACAATCACCTCGTAGGCACGTCCGCCAAAGGCTGCATATACTTGTTCGTAGATGCGACGTTTTACCTTCTGCGATACGATGGGCATTGCCATCAGTAGCTTCATGCGGTTGGTCTGTATGATGGGGAATACCTTCTTGCGGATAATCTTCTCAATGATGAGTGGCACAGAGACAACCAGAGTGGGACGTATGTCTGTGAATGCCTTCGCGATGAGCGATGGTGAGGGCAGACGATTGAGGAAGAAGGTGTGGCTACCATTACAGAAGGGGAAGATGAACTCAACTGCCATTCCATACATGTGAGCCATTGGCAGAATAGAGAGCAATGGGTCTCCTGGCTTAATCTTGTCTCCCAGGTGCTTAATACAGAACAGCATGTTGCCCATGATGGCGCGATAGGGTAGCATGACACCCTTTGAGAATCCTGTTGTTCCGCTGGTGTAGTTGATGAGTGCCAGTTCCTCGGGTTGGTCCTCGTGATAATGCACGTCTTCCTGTCGGAAAGCGCGTGGATACTTACTACCAAACATCATGTTCAGATGTTCGCGTGCGTAGGTCAGCTTCTCAGAGCGCGAGAGCATAAGTGAGAAATCGGGCAGGTTGACGATGCCTTCCAAGTTGGGCATCTCGTCGGGATTGATTTCCTTTGCCACGAAGTCACCTACGAAAAGCACGCGCGAACCAGAATGGTTCACGATGTTGTGAATCTGCTCAGCGTTGAACTCATGTAGTATGGGGACTGCTACTGCGCCATAGGTCAGCGTGGCCAGAAAAGCTACTGCCCAGTGAGCAGAGTTGCGACCGCAAATGGCTATTTTATCACCTTTTTGTATATTGCAACTCTCAAATGCAATATGCAATTTTTCTATCTTTCGAGCTACGTCGTGAAACTGTAGGGTGGCTCCTTGATAATCAGTTAAGGCGTCTTGATCCCAGTATTTGACGATAGTCTCTTGTAAGTATTTGTTAAAACTTGAACAGTTGTTCATTGCACAATTTTCAAAATTTTGTGCAAAGATACATCATTTCATGCACAATCCCAAATTTTTTGTGCAGATTTTTATATTTATGCTATTTTTATTTCCTTTAGGTGTTAAATCGACCAAATAATAGGAAATAACGAGTTTAATTCTTATTCGTATCTCATCGAGCGAGCTGGGTGAATTCTGGAAACAAGATAGCTGGGAGCTATCAGTACGAGAACGCTGATAATCAGTGTGCTCAGGTTGAGCGCAATGATGATGGGCACGTTGATTTCCATGGGTGCTTCGTTGACGTAGTAGGTCTGTGGATCGAGTGAAACGAGGCCCGTCTTCATTTGCAGTATTACGATACCTAGGCCAATGATGTTGCCCCAAAACAATCCTTTGCCGATGATAAAGGCCGCAAACCATAAGAAGGTGTGGCGGATGGTGTTGTTGCGTGCACCCAGTGCTTTTAGGATGCCTATCATCTGCGTACGCTCCAATATGATTATCAGTAGGCCGCTGATCATGGTGAAGCCGGCAACTGCAGTCATGAGAGCTAGGATAATCCATACGTTGATGTCAAGTAATCCTAACCAAGAGAACACCTGTGGATAGGCCTGCATAATGGTTTGGGCAGCCAGTGTCTGCTCGTCCTTGTCGTGAGTCTTGTTGGCAATCTCTGCAATTTGAGGATAGATTTGCTCCAGCTGCGTAAAGTCGTTAATCAAAAGTTCTGCTCCAGAGCATTGGTCCGTGCGCCAACCATTCAGCTTGTTGGTGACATAGATGTCTGTCAGGCAGAAGATGTCATCAAAGCGCTTCATGTTTGTCTGGTAGATACCCTTGATGGTGAAGCGACGAGCCTTAATGTCGTCGTTGTTGATGAAGTAGGCAAACAGTCGGTCGCCAACTCTCAACTGTAGTTTGTCGGCCATCGTCTTCGATATTACCAATGGGTATTTCGAGGCGGAATCGCAGAATTGGGGCAGTTCTCCCTCTATCATACTTTCTTTCAGAAACTGCGTATCGTATTCAGCACCAAGTCCTTTCAGTACGACTCCCATGAAGTCATTGTCCGTTTTCAGGATGCCTTGTGTGTGGGTGTAGCGCTGGATATGGCGCACCTCCTTGACTTGTTTGAATGCAGTTGTCAAAGTGTCTCCAAGGCAAATGGGGAAGTTGCCTGCCTGTGTGTAGGCAAAGATGTTTTGTATTTGAATATGGCTTCCAAAGCCAGCCACTTTGTCGCGTATGGTATGCTTGAATCCCAACACTACGCTAACGGTCACAATCATGACTGCCAAACCGATGGCTACACCAATGGTGGCAATACGAATAGCAGGGCGGCTAACTTTTTTCTTGTCGCCCTTCTCGTCGTAGATATGACGCGCTAGAAATAGTGGAAGATTACTCATTCACTCTGCCAGGATAGGCTTCCAATGCCTTTTGTAGCACAACCAATGCCTTCGTCAAGTCTTCCTTCTTCAGTACGTAGGCTATACGTACCTGGTTGATGCCGGCACCAGGTGTGGTGTAGAAACCTGCTGCTGGGGCCATCATCACGGTGGCGCCTTCGTATTCAAACTCGCTCAGGCACCAACGGCAGAACTTCTCGCTGTCGTCCACGGGCAGTTTGGCTACGGTGTAGAAGGCTCCCATGGGTATTGGAGAATAAACTCCAGGTATGCGGTTCAGTCCGTCTATCAGGCACTTACGGCGTTCTACGTACTCATCGTACACATCACGATAGTAATCTTCGGGGGCATCCAGCGATGCCTCTGCCACAATCTGTCCGATGAGGGGAGGTGAGAGGCGCGCCTGACAGAATTTCATGACGGCAGCTCTGACGTCTTTGTTCTTGGTGATGAGGGCGCCTATGCGGATTCCGCACTCTGAATAGCGCTTAGACACAGAGTCAATCAGTATGACGTTCTGTTCGATACCTTCCAAATGGCAAGCTGAGATATAGGGCGAACCAGTGTAGATGTACTCGCGATAAACTTCGTCGGAGAAGAGGTACAGGTCGTATTTCTTCACCAAGTCACGAATCTGGTTCATTTCGCGACGAGTGTAAAGGTAGCCAGTAGGGTTGTTGGGGTTGCAAATCATGATGGCGCGTGTGCGTTCGTTGATCAACTCCTCAAACTTCTCTACCTTTGGCAGCGAGAAGCCCTCTTCAATAGTGGTTGCGATGGTGCGTATCTTTGCGCCAGCAGAGATGGCAAAAGCCATATAGTTGGCATAAGCAGGCTCTGGAACAATGATTTCATCGCCAGGATTCAGACACGACATGAACGCAAAGAGTACCGCCTCGCTACCGCCACTTGTGATGATGATGTCGTCGGCAGTAACGTTGATGTTGTATTTGGCGTAATAGTTTACCAGCTTTTCACGATAGCTCTGATATCCCTGCGAAGGTGAGTATTCCAGGATCTCACGGTCGATGGTCTTCAGGGCATCAAGTCCCACTTGAGGTGTGGGCAGGTCAGGCTGACCAATATTTAGGTGGTATACGTGTGTACCTCTTTTCTTTGCGGCAGCTGCCAAAGGAGCCAATTTTCTGATTGGCGATTCTGGCATTTCAAGTCCGCGTACTGATATCTCAGGCATTTTTTATCGAATTTTTTCTGTTTCAGAGTGCAAAGATACTAAAATAGTCCAAAAAACTTCATTCGTCAAGTGTTTTTTTGCGTTTTGATGAGCAAGTTTTTGCGAAATAGTTCGTTTTCGAATGCGTTTGGTGTGTTGTGGGCTACCAGCGAATGGCCTTTTGTAGGTAAAACGCTATGAATAAGCAAAATAATGCTCCGTTGGTGGTAGATGACGAGAATGCTGGTGTAAAACAATAGCTATTGCATTGTAAAAGTGCCAGTATTGCATCGTAAAAGCGCCAGTATTGCATTGTAAAAGTGCTTGAATTAAATCTTTAAACATAAAGACTTGCGAAACGAATAAAACCGTATCGGAAATTATTAGATAAAATTTGCTTATCTCGGATTTTATGTGTACTTTTGCGCAATCAAAAAACTTAAAGGTATGAACTTCGAAGAAATGCTTAATGCATCAGAAAAGTCGGTTGTAGGAAAAGAACTACTGCCTGTCGGCACATTGCGCAAACAGCAGATAGACGGCAAGTATAAAAACATTGTGGCTATCAGGCAGGACTTGGCAGATAATAGCTCTTTCTGTGCTTCTTTGCAAGAAGATCAGCAGTACACCTCGAGGCTGAACATGGCGCAACAGATGCATTACGAGTTCACCTCAACGGTGTCTGGCAGCTGTGAGCTGGGGCTTGAGGCGGGTTCATATCAAACTTTGGAGCATGTTTTAAGAGACGATCCGTCTGTGGTTGCTCGAAAAGGTTTCATGGATGATTTCACCCAGCAGTTGATGGATGCAGCCAACCGACTGCATCAGGATGGCGTCTTCTATTGGTGCTTTGCTCCAAAGAATATCCTGTTGGCAAAAGGAAGTTCGCGTCCGATGTTGCTGTGCCACGGTTCGCTTTTCAAGCCAACCGATTTGGCCGCTATCTATCAGGGAATAGAGAATTTCGTAGCTCCCGAGGTGATGCAGACAGGTCGTGGCGATGCCCGTAGTGATGTGTATTCGCTAGGCATGTTGCTACAGAAAATCTATGAGAATGGTGATATGCCAATGGGGATGAAGGCTGTGGTGAAGAAAGCTGTGAGTGAAGATCCTAAAGCACGCTACGCTACAGTCGAAGCTATGTCGACCGACTTAAAGAAGCGCAATAGTATGCGTCAATCATTATTGGTGTCGCTGGCAGCCCTGGCTGTGACATTGCTATGCGTTGTTGTGTATTTCGATGTGACGCCACAAACGGAGAAAATAGATTTCGTAGAGCAGACCTTTCAGCAAGATAATGATGAAGACTGGTTTGGCGATGAGAACTTCGATCCAGAGGCAGAGCTTGCCGGAGATCCTGACTCGGCCAATGTGGATGGTGATACACTTTTTACAAAAGATGAGAAGAAACGACTCGATGAATATCAGGCTAAGGCCGAGGATATCTTTAAAAAACAGTTTGAACGTCAGGCCGACCGCATCCTCTCTAAGGTTTATAGCAATGAACGTATGGGTGCTGAGGAGAAAGTCTTCGTGGCTGGCAGCAAGCAATTGATGGAAGAACTGATACAACAGCAGACCAAACTGGGCGATGAGGCAGGATTGAGCCCTGAGCGCACAGGTCAGCTGGCCAATGATATCATCAATCGTCTGACAAGAGAAAAGCAGAAATCCCTCTCGAAGAAGGGAATTCAAAAATAAACATTAACTTTATATATTGAAAAACAAATGGCAATGAGAAGTAGAACCGCTACATGGTTTGAGTGCAAAATACGCTACGAGAAAACTATGGAAGACGGCATGCAAAAGAAAGTTACTGAGGCTTATGTGGTAGATGCACTGAGCTTTAGCGAGGCAGAAGAACGTATCATCGAAGAGATGTCATCATATATCAGTGGTGAATTCACCGTAACCGATATCAAAAAGGCACCTTATGGCGAGATATTCTTCAGTGATCAGGAGATGGCCGACAAGTGGTATAAGGCAAAACTGCAGTTTATCACCATCGATGAGAAATCAGAGAAAGAGAAGAAATCTACCGTCAACTATCTGGTGCAGGCTGGTACCTTCAACGGTGCAGTGAAGAACCTCGACGAGGTGATGGGTGGTACAATGATTGATTACACCATTTCCAGCATCACTGAGACGCAGTTGATGGACGTCTATGAGCACACTGGAAAGACCAAGAAAG
This sequence comes from Xylanibacter brevis P6B11, assembly GCF_000621825.1. Lineage (NCBI taxonomy): Bacteria > Pseudomonadati > Bacteroidota > Bacteroidia > Bacteroidales > Prevotellaceae > Xylanibacter > Xylanibacter brevis. The sequence continues at coordinate 14,692 of NZ_JHXG01000007.1, read as the reverse complement.
ACGATAAACCCGAGTTTGAACAATAGTTTCATTGCTATGTATCCGGTAAAAGAAAAACTGAATGAAGTCCGCCAGTCGCTACCGAAAAGTGTGCGACTGGTGGCTATCAGTAAGTTTCATCCTGCAGATTTTATCACCGCTGCCTACGAAGAAGGACAGCGTGTGTTTGGCGAAAGCCACGAGCAGGAGCTGGCACAGAAAGTAAAAGAACTGCCTCAAGACATTGAGTGGCATTTCATCGGGCATCTACAGACTAATAAGGTGAAATATATTGCGCCTTATATCTCGATGATTGAAGCTGTGGATTCTCTGAAGTTGCTTCGCGAGATTGAGAAGCAGGCAGCCAAGTCTGATAGGGTGGTGAAGGTCCTGTTGGAACTTCATATTGCAGAAGAAGCCACTAAATATGGCTTAACACTCGATGCCTGTCGCCAGTTATTGGCCGACGGCGAGTGGCGACAGATGAGTCATGTTCAGATTTGCGGCCTGATGATGATGGCCTCAAACGTAGATGATGAAGAGCAGATAGCACGTGAATTTGATACTGCAGCCAGCTTCTTCAACGAGGTAAAGGCACAGTATTTTGCCGATGACGACGCTTTCTGTGAGCGCTCGTGGGGCATGAGTGACGATTATCACATTGCCGTAGCCCACGGCAGTACGATGGTTCGCATAGGCACAACCATCTTTGGACCCAGAATATATTGATTGTTTTAATGGCAACACCTATTTATATTATTGAGGAGGCAAAGCTGAGACGCAACCTGCAGCTCATTGCCCATGTAGCAAAAGAGGCAGACGTTGAGATTATCCTCGCTTTTAAGGCTTTTGCACTTTGGAAAACGTTCCCCATCTTCCGTGAGTATATCAATAGCACTACAGCTAGCTCGCTCAGCGAAGCTCTGTTGGCATACGAAGAGTTTGGTGCTAAAGCACACACTTTCTCGCCAGCATATACCGATGATGAAATAGAACCTATCGTGCGATGCTCTTCGCATCTCACGTTCAATTCATTGTCACAATACGAACGTTATCACAAACGCGTGGCAGGAAAAGCCAGCATCGGTTTGCGTGTCAACCCCGAATATAGCGAGGTAGGCACACTGCTTTATAATCCTTGTGCACCTGGCACACGTTTCGGCGTGACTGCCGATAAATTGCCCGAGCAGCTACCTAGTGATATCGAAGGTTTTCATTGTCATTGCCATTGCGAGAGTGGGGCAGATGTGCTTGAGCGTACGTTGGTGCATATCGAGGAGAAATTCAGCAAGTGGTTCCCCCAGTTGAAGTGGCTCAACTTGGGCGGTGGCCATCTGATGACTCGCAAAGATTATGATGTTCCACACCTTATTAATATAATAAAGGGTTTGCACGAGCGCTATCCCTGGCTGAAAATCATCCTGGAACCTGGCAGTGCCTTTGCTTGGCAAACCGGCCCCTTGGTGAGTCATGTCGTAGATGTGGTAGAGGATAAGGGTATCCGTACTGCTATTCTTGATGTCAGCTTTACCTGTCATATGCCCGACTGTTTAGAGATGCCATATTATCCTGACGTGCGTGGAGCAGAACATCTCAATCCAGAAGAAAGCGTCGTTTGTGATGATTCTATGCATTTGTCTGCATCAAAAACATCAGAATTTTGTTCTTCGACAACATCTGGTTACATCTATCGACTTGGAGGAAATAGTTGTTTGAGTGGTGACTTTATGGGAAATTGGTGCTTTAATCATGAATTAAAAGTGGGCGAAGAAGTGATTTTTGAGGATATGATCCACTACACAACCGTAAAAACATGCATGTTCAACGGCATCAGTCATCCAGCCATCGGAATGCTAAAAATGGACGGAAATCTCGAGATTTTGCGCCAATTTGGGTACGAAGACTATAAAAATCGCATGGATTAGCACTTTTTTTTAAAAAAAATACGGAAAAGTTTTGGCAGTTCAAAAAAAAGCAGTACCTTTGCAACCGCAATCGAGAGAGATATGCTAACACACTGAATTTAGTGCGATAAACAGGCGGAAATAGCTCAGTTGGTAGAGCACAACCTTGCCAAGGTTGGGGTCGCGGGTCCGAGTCCCGTTTTCCGCTCAACATATTGAACAAAAAGAGAGATTAGGGAAGGCCTTAATCGTAAATGCCCAGGTGGCGGAATTGGTAGACGCGCACGTTTCAGGTGCGTGTGCCGCAAGGCGTGCAGGTTCGAGTCCTGTTCTGGGCACTCTTTTTATTCAAATGTGAATCATGTTGGAGAGGTGGCGGAATTGGTAGACGCGCTACTTTGAGGGGGTAGTGTCAATTGCGACGTGGGAGTTCGAGTCTCCTCCTCTTCACCATTTTAAACCCTTCTTTGAAATTATGCGGAAATAGCTCAGTTGGTAGAGCACAACCTTGCCAAGGTTGGGGTCGCGGGTCCGAGTCCCGTTTTCCGCTCCTCTTAATATTACAGGAAAACATCTTCAAATCATGAATTTATACTTAAGATATTTTGATAAAGAGACACTTGTCTATAGTGTCGACGAAGCTATCGACTTTTTGAAAAGTATCGATGAAATAGGAATGAATCCTGTTCTTGAAGCCGATATCCGTGATTATGTCGATAGTGATGTCTTGTATCCTAAGCGTTATAAAATTCGTCCCCGTGTTTATTTCATTATTATAAAGACTGAGGCAGCGTCAATGGCTGACTTTAAGGAGAAGCGTGCGGTGCGTACGCCAGAGCCTCCTGTAGCAGCTCGTCAGGTTTCGCCCGTCATTATGAAGTTGAACGAGGAACTTGAGGGATGGTATGAAGGTGAAATTGACTTTAAGCGTGTTTTGATGGTGCCTGGCACGGGTAAGTTCCAGTATCGCGACACTCACTTCGTTGCACAGGTGAAGGCTATGTCTGGCATCGACTGCTATAATCGTATTGTCGATTACCTGCGTGAGCGAGTTGACAATCGCAGCCAGTTCCCTTCTGTAAAAGGAAAGAATTTCCATTTCCGCTTCTTAGGTAAGGCAAAGCCTCTTAACACTGAAGCCTAATACATAATTGTTTCATAGAACTTTTAATTCTTGAAACCAATAACCATTGGAAATTCAAATTCTTAGGAGCTTTAATTATTAAATAAATAATAAAGGTATGAACAAGGTGATGTTGATAGGCAATGTGGGCCGCGATCCTGAGGTACGCTACGTAGATCAGGGACAGGCTGTGGCACGTTTGACATTGGCAACCACCGAACGTGGCTATACGTTGCAGAATGGAACCCAGGTGCCTGAACGCACAGAGTGGCATAATGTGATTCTTTGGCGTAAGTTGGCCGAGGTCGTAGAGCACTATGTTCATAAGGGCGACAAACTCTATATCGAAGGTCGTATTCACTATGCCTCTTACGATGACAAACAGGGCAAGCGACAGTTCTATACCGAGATATGGGCAGACAATATGGAAATGTTGACGCCTAAACAAGCTTCTTCTACTTATGGTGCTACTACTTCTGCAGCTGGTTCCTCTTCTTCTGTTGCTTCTTCTGCTGCATCGAATAATGGTGTAGGGCAAGGACAGACAACATCCGATGCTGGAACCGAAGACGAACCTTTGCCTTTTTAATCATTAGAAATGGACTATCTCCAAGAAATACTAACCGAAGTACATCTGAATCCGATTGGATTCGGAGCCTTTATCTCAGCCTTTTTAGCTTGTGTCTTATTGCTTTTCTCTGGATTCGCTTCGGGATCTGAGATTGCTTTTTTCTCGCTCTCTCCTACAGATCTTAGCGAGTTAGACGAGGAAAAGAATAAGCAAGATAAGAAAATTGTTTTTCTTCGCGAAGATTCAGAGCGCACACTAGCCACTATTTTGATAACCAACAATTTGGTGAATGTTACAATCATTATGCTTTGTAACTTCTTCTTTTCGTCTGTTGTACATTTCGGAAATGCTGTGTGGCTTGAATTCTTGGTTATCACCGTTTTACTGACTTTCCTTTTGTTGCTCTTTGGCGAGATTATGCCAAAGGTATATTGTTCGCAGCATGCCCTTGCTGTGTGTCGTATGTTTGCGCCCTCTATTATGGTGCTTCGTAAGGTCTTCTATCCTCTGTCCAGTATCTTGATTCGTGCAGGTGTGCTGGCCGAAAAAGTGGTGCAGAAAGAAAATCGAGTTTTGAGTGTCGATGATCTGGAACAAGCATTAGAACTTACAGATAAGGAAGACTTGAAGGAGGAGAAGAACATGCTTGAAGGCATTGTGCGTTTTGGCGACGAGACTGCCAAAGAGGTAATGACTAGTCGTCAAGACATTGTGGATTTAAATTTCCGCTCTACGTTCCCTGAAGTTATAAAGTGTATAGTTGAAAACAACTATTCGCGTATTCCCGTTTATCAGGATTCTGTCGATAACATACGTGGCATCTTGTATATCAAGGACTTGTTGCCTCATCTTGGCAAGCCATCTACGTTTCGTTGGCAGTCGCTGATTCGTCCGCCTTATTTCGTTCCAGAAACAAAGAAGATTGACGATTTGCTTCGCGATTTCCAAGAGAACAAGGTGCACATCGCTATTGTCGTCGATGAGTTTGGTGGCACCAGTGGTCTTATCACGTTGGAAGACGTGCTCGAGGAGATTGTGGGTGAAATTAACGATGAATACGATGAAGAGGAGAAGAGCTATACACGTATAAATGCCAACACCTATGTGTTTGAAGGAAAAACGCTCCTTACCGATTTCTATCGCATATTAGAGCTTGATGATGATGTGTTTGAAGAGGTAGAAGGAGATGCCGACACGCTAGCAGGCTTAATGCTAGAGTTGAAGGGCGATATTCCCAGCGAACACGAGCGTATAGACTATAAGAACTTCAAGTTCGAGATTGTAGAACTTGATGGTCATCGCATATCTAAGATAAAGGTGATTGTAAGCAAAGACAATGTCGCTGATTGAAATTCGTCAACTGTCTGATCATACCCGTCTGGGGCTCTGGCGCATGGATGAACCTTTCGATGGCAGTGCTCGCGAAAGGGAGCGTGATGCTGTACATCGGCTATTGCATGCAATGACGGGCGATGATACACTTTGCATAGGACATGAGCCAAGTGGCAAACCCACATTGCCGGGGTGGCATATCAGTGTCAGCCATACGCGTGGTTTTGCTGCACTCATTCTCTCTGACAGACAGGAGGTAGCAGTAGATATAGAGTATCAGTCTGACAGGGTGGGGCGTATAGCCAAGAAGTTTATACGCGATGACGAGCCGGTTACCTCAATCGAGGATATGTTGCTATTATGGTCGGCCAAAGAGACGCTCTACAAACTTCATTCTTCGGCACACTTACAGTATTTCGATATGCGCTTGCGCGAGAAGAGCGACGCGGTGATGCTTCTCGAAGATATGAAGTTAAACCAGATTGTGGCGATACACTTTGAATGTTCTGCAGATTACGTTCTGACCTATTCTTTTTGAAGGTCTAAAGAACTTAAACCTGCAGCATAGTACCATTCATAGTTTTTGATATATTCTGCACAGACGTTGTAGAAGTTGGTGTTTGTGAGTTGTTGTGGCACATACATGCTAACACCGCCATATCTCTCTTCAGAGAGCATTTCGAAGACGCTGGTAGGTAGATAGATCGTTTGCCATTTGTCGTAAACGCGATAGACCACAGCACGATCGAATGCTTCTTTCCAAATTTTATAATCTTCCGTATCGGCCTTGTGAAGGAAGAAGTCGTTGATGTCATAGAATGTGTCAATCATCCTCATCTCTGGCAGATATTCATACTTTCCGTAATAAAGTAGGCCGTTCAGGTTGTAGCTGTTTTGCATATTAAGGTTGCCAATAATCTGTTTGGTAGCATTGGTCAGCGATAGCAGTTCGGAAGATTTAATCACAGATAGTGCTACACGTGCCTGGTAAGATTCAGTCTTGTTGACTCTGATGCTGATGGTTTGATTGAAGTAGCTATCCACAATATCCTCGTAGAAATTAGTGGTGGTGCCAAACAATGTTGGTGTTAGCTGGTCATATGGTGCCCCAATACCAGGAATTTCTGCTGGCGATCCGATGATATAGTCGGCCACGTCTCTCAGTTCGTAGGCACTTTCTATGCATTGCGCATAGCAGCAGTCGTTAAGGATGAAACACAACGGATGGCCCCACTGTCGCAGTATTTCTGCCAGAGTAGGTATGTTGATCCATTGTCCCACGTCTGTATAAGCGTTGTTACCGTTGTCTATGCCGTATGCCCGTCTGCTGTAAGCTATTGAATCTTCTTTCAGCCATCCACTGCCGTGTCCCCATAGCACAAGTCCATATTCGTTGGCAGGATAGCGGTGCGACACGTAGTTCAATACGTTGAGCATTACGTGTGGATCAGACGATAGCGAGTCGGCATCAAAGTCGTAACGGTCTGTCAGCTTTCCATTTGCGATTCTTGCCAGGAAAGGCGTTTCTCTGGTGCTGGCATTGTCCACATACACCACCAAAGCCTGACCATCGTTGAGCTTCTTTGAACCCTCATACATTTCTTTCAGTTCGTCATTGATAAATGTGCTGAGTCTGTTTTCGCCCGACATATAAACTAAGACGGTGCGCTGATACTCCCGATTAGGTTTAAACGGGTCGCCATCGTCCTCATCCTGACTGCAGGCGACGAATGCACAGATAGTGATTAAACAGATGAAATATCGGAAAAAGTGTTTTCTCATTTTTGCTTTTCTCTTCTCATATGCAAAAATACATTATTTTTCGCACATATCTTATGGATTTCAAGAAAAAAAGCAGTATTTTTGTATCATGATTAAGGTAAAGCAGCGAATTACAATTCTTTTTACGATGTTACTTGCGTTGCTGGTGGTCTTACCCACCGATGCCACCGTACGCCGTCATCGCAAGAGAGCTCGAACTCACCGAGTAGTCAGGAAACGCAGAGTAGTACGTCGAGTCGTGCCACCAACGATACACGAAAATCCACTTCTTTGTTGCGAGGATACTTGCAGTCATATTCATGGCATCGACCTGAGTCATTATCAGGGCGAAGTGTTCTGGAACACTATTGGTGAGCACAGCAAGATGGCTTATGTCTATCTAAAGGCTTCTGAAGGTTCTGAGAATGTGGCCCCTCTCTATGAGCGCAATATCGACCTGGCTCATCGCCATGGGCTGAAGGTGGGTTCCTACCATTTCTTCCGTCCTGCTGCTGATTTGCAGACGCAGCTTGAGAACTTTAAAGCCCAGTGTCTGCCTGGCGAGCAAGACCTTATACCGATGCTTGATGTAGAGACCGATGGTCGCCTGTCGTCAGAAGAATTCTGCGACTCATTGCTCAAGATGTTGTCGTTGATGGAAGAGGCCTATCATCAGAAACCTTTGGTCTATACCTATCGTAATTTCTACAACAAGCATCTGCAGGGTAAGATAGACGACTACCAGTTGATGGTGGCAATGTATGCCGATGAAGAACCTGTGCTGGATGATGGGCGCGACTATACCTTATGGCAGTATTCCTGTCGTGGTCGCATCATGGGCGTCACGGGGTTGGTGGATAAGAGCCGCTTCATGGGCAGCCACGAATTGCGAGATATTCGATTCAGACATTAGGTTAGATATGAAATAAAAGAGAGAGGATACGCACGTATCCTCTCTCTTGTGTTTATTGCTAGAATGCGTTTATACTTCCTGATTCTCAGGACGCAGCTTGCGTACGGTCTCGCCTGCACGCCACATCTCCTGATTGCGCATAGCTTCCAATTCCTTCTCCAGTCCTGCACGATAGTCGGGCTTCGAGTTAGCGTCAATGGTAATCTGGGCTTCATTGCCAGTCTTCACCGAGTAGTACAACCACTCCATCACGGGCTTTATAGCATCGTGGAAGCGTGGAGCCCAATCCAAAGCACCGCGCTGGGCTGTTGTAGAACAGTTTGCGTACATCCAGTCCATACCTCTTTCGCCAAACAAGGGGCCAAGGCTCTGTGTCAGTTCCTCAACGGTCTCGTTGAAGGCTTCAGAAGGAGTATGACCATTCTCGCGCAATACCTCATATTGTGCCAGCAGTAATCCCTGGATAGCACCCATCAGCGAACCGCGCTCGCCAGTGAGGTCAGATGTAGCCTCGCGCTGGAATGTGGTTTCAAACAGATAGCCTGCACCGATACCGATACCGAAAGCCAGTGTTTTCTCCTTAGCCTTGCCTGATGCATCCTGATAAACGGCATATGAGCAGTTCAGTCCACGACCCTCGCAGAACATAGTGCGCAGCGATGTACCCGAACCCTTTGGTGCTACCATGATAACATCAACATCCTTTGGGGGCACAACGCCTGTGCGATCGCTCCAGTTAATGGCGAAGCCGTGGCTGTAGTAAAGCGTCTTGCCGGGCTTCAGATATTGCTTGATGGTGGGCCACTGCTGAATCTGTCCAGCATCGCTCAGAAGCATACACAGAATGGTACCTTTCTCAGCGGCCTCTTCAATAGAGAACAGCGTCTTACCGGGCACCCATCCATCGGCCACAGCCTTGTCGTAGGTCTTTCCCTGACGCTGGCCCACGATGACGTTGAATCCATTGTCGCGCAGGTTGCATGCCTGTCCGGGGCCCTGCACACCATAGCCGATAACGGCGATTACTTCATCCTTCAATACTTCACGTGCTTTCTCCAAAGAGAACTCCTTGCTGGTGACAACAGTTTCGATAACGCCACCAAAATTCATTTCTGCCATAATTACTAATTATGTTTAATGTGTTATACATATCCCTTTGCACTATGCCAGCCCTAACCCGAGAGCCGTCGTTTTGTCAGCACAATCGGCATCTGCCCGAGATGCCAACGAGGGGTTAACTTATAAATCGACTGCAAAAGTAGTAAAAAAATAACGAACTCACAAGTTTTTGGTGTGCTAATTTATGAAATTGTTATTTCTTACACCACATTTTGCGGCTGACCATCAACGAATGAACGTACATTCTGAATGGCGATGTTTAGCAGACGAAGGCGAGCTTCGCAAGTGGCCCAGGCAATGTGGGGCGTCAGATAGGCATGGGGCTGACAGAGTAGGGGATTGTCTGCATGGGGTGGCTCGTCGGTGAGTACGTCGGCACAATAGGCGGCAAGGCGTCCTGTTTCGAGAGCCTCGGCTACATCGGCGTCATTGACCAGGGGACCACGACCCGTGTTGATGACGATAGCCGTTGGCTTCATCAGGGCTAAGGTCTTGGCATTGATGAAGTGACGATTGTCGGCAGTCAGTGGACAATGCAGCGAAAGTACGTCGGACGAAGAGAGCAGTTCGTTGTGATCTGCTTTCTGGATGCCTGCGGGCAGCGCATCAGCTGCTTTGCTGGTGAGCGCTTTCACCTGCATGCCGAAGGCCAGAGCTATCTGTGCCACTCTGCTGCCTATGTTGCCAAGTCCCACGATGCCGAAGGTCTTGCCTGCGAGTTCCATCAGTGGTGTGTCCCAATAGCAGAAATCTGGATTCTGGCTCCAGCGGCCTTGGCGGTTCTGAAGGGCATAATGCTCCGTGCGGTTGGTCACAGTCAGCAGATGGGCAAATACCATCTGGGCAACACTCTCTGTGCTGTAGGCAGGAACGTTGGTCACGATGATGCCACGTTCGTGGGCAGCCTGTGTGTCAACCACGTTATAGCCCGTGGCCAGCACACCGATGTAACGTAGTTTTGGCAATTGTTCTATCTCTTTGCGGCCAAGTACAACTTTGTTGGTCAGTACAACCTCGGCATCTGCAGCCCTGGGCACCGTTTCTTCAGGTTTTGTGCGGTCATAGATCGTTAGCGATCCCATCTTCTCTAGTGGTTCCCACGATAAATCGCCTGGGTTTGCCGCAAATCCGTCAAGTACTACTATTCTCATCATATCTTTGAGTTCTATTTATAATATCATATGTTTAGGATTGCATCCAATATGTTCGTTCTTTGTCGTCCATTTTCTCGATGGCGTAGCGCAGTGTGGTTCGTGACATCTCGTGGACGTGCTGCCGCAGGAAGTCGCGCAACAAGTCCATAGACACTCTCTTGCCCATCTCGCGAAGCATCCAGCCGACGGCCTTGTGCATCAGATCGTGCGGATGGTGCAGGTGTATCTCTGCATAGCGCAGACACCACGAAGCATCGCCCATCTGTGAGGTCTTCCAAGTGCAGACAATGCTCATGCGCTGCTTCCAAAGATTGGTGCTTGTGGCCAGTTCGTCGAGCACTTCCTTCTTCTTCTTTTCTTCTTCCTTTGAAGGCGCGGGGCAGGCAACCCATGACCCCAGTATTTTAGGTGCTGACATATCAACCAAGTCCCAATTGTTTGCCTGTTCGGCATACTTCAAATAGAGTGTCAGTATCTCCTCACGTTTTCTGATAGCCTCGGCATCGTTAATGAGCCGTTTGGTTGTCAGTCGTTCGAAATGCCAGACAAGAATCAACAGTCCACAGAGTCTTACCTCGTGCCACCGGCACATCAGTAATTCCGGAATCTCGCTGAGCGGTGTGTCTTTTGCAGCCGCCTTAACCACCTCGCGTGTCTTCGGCACCTTGATGCCCAGAAACTCATCGCCGTAGCCATATTCGCCAGGTGCAGTCTTGAAAAAGCGCATCAGCACCTGCCGCTGCTCCTCGTCGTGCAGCGACTCCATATACTGTATAATCTCTTTTGCAGTCATCTCGTCTTGATTCTTCGACTGCAAATTTACGAAAAAACAGTGTAAAAGTCGTATTTAATGCCTTTTTTCTTTTACGAATTAAAAGGTATGGTTTTAATGCACAATACTTGTGGAATTGAATAATAAACCAGGTTTTTAAACAATATTATTCCTTTCTTTTTGTGGGTAGAATGGTATCTGATTACAAATATTTTCGTATATTTGCACAAAAACTAATCAACATGTTTATGGGCATCCTATGCCATTTCTATTAACCATAAATATTAAGCGATGAACAAATCATTGAAAATGCTGATGGCAGCAGCATTTCTTTCTCTGCCAATAGTAGCAAACGCACAGACGGAGAATCCGCGTGGCATCTATAAGATGACAACTCTTACAGGTAAGATGGGCGAGGTGAAAGCTCCATTCGAGCAGTACAAAATCTGCACCGACAGTGTGACACTCATGGTATCGGAGCGAGCTGCATTCTTCAGCATCTCCAACAACGACCATCGAGTGCTCAACTATACAGGAGAGCAGCCAACATCGGAAGCTGATAAGAGTCCACTTATCTACGACAGCAACGACAAGCAGTTCAAACTGAAATGGTGGAGCACCTATACCCACCATATCCATTTCCCCAATAACGACTGGTGCATAGAGAAGTACGAATCGGGGAAGTACACAGAGAAGAGCAAGCCGTTTTTCGATGCGCTTACCGGCGCCTCAGATGTGGATGCAAGCAATCCCCTGACAGGTACCTGGCGCTTTATCGGCTATGTGGACGAACTGCGTGATGTGAAGAGAGAACTTCTCAAGTTGCATGAACAATACGATAAGAGTAAGTATTTCAACAGCTTTTTCGTCTTTGCGCCCAAGTACCTGACGATGCTAATCCAAAATGGTGGAGTTGTTGACAAAATCTATTACAACGGAAAGAAGTCTTATAAGTGCGGCAACATGACCCGCCAAGTGAAATGGCTTTCTAAAGATCGCATCGCTGTAGAAGAGCATATAGACTATCGCACCGACTGGATGATTCTGGAGCGCGTGACCGATGGCACACCCCCATTGAGCCACATCGCTAGTCAGTTTGTTTCGAAAACACGGTGATGATGTGAGTGTAAGGTGAAGCTTTTATCTACTTATTCGACATTTCAATTATTATCGTTGAATATCTCTTCGAGCTTTGTTTTTAGTTCTTTGCTTTCCATGTCGATGGCGATAATCGTGCCGTCGGGGGCAATGAGAATGACGGTAGGTATACCATATACCCCATAAAGATCAAGAGCATCGCCTTTGCCGGCAGGACTGAGCAGGGCCGTCCAAGGCAGTTGATGCTTGTCGATGGCCTTTAGCCATGCGTTGCGATCTTTGTCGCACGAAACGCCTACGATATGAAGTCCACGGTCTTTATAGTCATTATAGACCTGCTTCATGAATGGCATGGAACCGATGCAAGGACCACACCATGAAGCCCAGAAGTCAATCAAGACATACTGACCATGTCCTGCGTATTCCGAAAGACGATGCTTGGTGCCATCGGGAGCCTCGGCCTCGAAGTCGATAAAGCGTTTTGCGGTAATAGCACGTTGTTTTTTTATTGAATAATATTGCTTCCACGGACGCTCCATAGCTGGATGATGGGCGTATGGGGCGTCCTCGCGCATGAACTCATTCATTTGTTCATCCGTCAGACTACCCATACCCGTGTAGAGATAATATGCAGGAATAATATTACCAAGGTTCTCGCGAATGTTTTTAAGGTTTGTGGTCTCAAGTTCAGTTATGTGAGTGTTAAATTTGGCCACATTTGCGCTGTCCTTTGCAGTCATCATCTGCAGTTTGCCCGCTCTCATGTCCCTTATCCTTGATTGCTCTTCCTCGCTGAACCCCTCCCACCAGGGTATGACCACCTTGTCTATTTCCCGCTCGCGCATCTGGCAGCGGATGAAGCGTTGTTGCAACTCACTACCCTTTACCTCACCCGTGACAAGGTTGATTTCGGTGGGCACCTCGTCCGCTATGAATCGGAGGTCATTTCCTTTATAGTCACCTATCTGGAAGAAAGTATTGCGTGGCAGGCGGCCAGTAACCGTGAACCGTCCGTTTTTGATGGGGTAATCCACACTTTTCCCACGCGGAACACATGAGAAAGTGGACACAATGTCATTATTGCTTGTCGTCGTGCCTGTGACGACGAAGTCAATGCTGTCTTCCACCACGGGAGTGAATGTCTGTGCTTGTCCCGATATTGCAACAAAAGGTATCAGGAGAGTAATAATGGTTTTCTTGTTCATGTTGGTTACGTTAGTTTATTCATTTTTCATTTTGCAAAAATATTAATTATTCTTGTAATACGTACACAACTAAAACATTTTTTAGTATAAATTTTTCAAATCAGGCGCAAAAAAAGGGTTCAATGTTTGGTGGTATCAAAAAATAGATTACTTTTGCAATGCAATTAGCAATCAATCAGTATAGGTTTGCGTCCCTGCGGGTGTACAAAGCAAAAGGAGATAAGTTTCAGAACTTATCTCCTTCTTTTTTTTAGTTCATACAACTTGCCACGCCGAGGCTAGTGGCAATCGCCGTAAGTATGGCGATAACAGTTTGCAATACAAACTTCCAAGTTTCCAGTTTCTTCATAGTGTTAAATAATTAAAACCCCCTCTAAATCTCCCCGAGGGGAGACTTAACCCCCTCCCTCGGGAGGGTCGGGGAGGGGTTAGTCCTCATTCTCCTCCTCCTCCGCCTCGCTGCCATACTTGTCCTGCTCGCGAATGCGGATACCGTTGAGCATGGACTTGATGCGATGGTTGTCCACCACGCGGGTCTCGGGCTGAAAGGCAATGCGGATGCTCTTGATGTTGTTGGCGGTGAACTCCTTTTCGGTGTCGGCTCCCGTGGTGGAGATGGCTATCTTGAAGGCACCAATGCCGTCGAGCACCACGCGACCACCCTGAATCAACTTTTGGTTCATCACCTCGCTCAGTTCGCAGAGCACGGCTTTCACGTCAGATTTCTTGACCGAGGCGTTGCGCTGAATCTCGTCGGCGAGCTGGTCGGTGGTCACTACTTCGCTGACAACGGCACGTCCGTACCACTTGCCAAACATTCTTGAGTTTTTTACCTTGTTTTGATACTTTTTGAATCGCATAAATGTTGTGTGTTTTTAATGGTTAAATGACTATTGTTTTACGTTACAAAGGTACGAAATTTATTTCGATTTTGCAAATATTTTCCAAACTTTTTTCGCCCTTGTTCCCAACTTTTTTTCGCGTTGTTTCGCCATGAAATAGTGGCGCTTTTCGCTACGAATAGTGGCACTTTAAGGATGGAAAAGTGCCACTATTCTTCGAGTCGCCTACTTCCACGAATGGGGCCGCCTGTCGGCGGGAAGGCTAAAACTTCCACGATTGAGGCCGCCTGTCGGCGGGAAATTCTTCAAAATTTGATTCAAAATTAAACAGAGATTTATATCCCTTCGGCTTGTGTTAGGCGAGAAAGAAATTAAAATGAAAAATTTTGTTTTCAATTTTGAAAAATTTGACTTTCCCTGTCGGCCGTCGAGCTATACCTTCCCTGCGAAGCAGGCTATACCTCCCTCGGGAGGGTCGGGGAGGGAATGTTGGGTTGTGTTGTTTTCTCCCCTCCCATGTAGGGGAGGGGTCGGGGGTGGGGTCAGTGTTGTTCTAACTGCCAATCGAGATACAGACCCCACCCCTGCCCCTCCCCTTGAAGGGAGGGGTCAATTCATACAACTTGCCACGCCGAGGCTAGTAGCGATCGCCGTAAGTATGGCGATAACAGTTTGCAATACAAACTTCCAAGTTTCTAGTTTCTTCATAGTATTATTCGGTTAATTTGGTTAATTACGATTTGGGGCCGCCTGCGGCGGGAAGGTTTAGCTCGACGGCCGACAGGGAAAGTCAAATTCTTCAAAATTTGATTCAAAATTAAACAGAGATTTATATCCCTTCGGCTTGTGTCAGGCGAGAAAGAAAATAAAAATGAAAAATTTTGTTTTCAATTTTGAAAAATTTCCCTGCGAAGCAGGC